>JBATNE010000249.1:0-10021 GCA_049290195.1 Candidatus Zixiibacteriota bacterium | reverse complement strand
GCAATCTGTCCGCACATTCAGCAGTCAACCTTCCTACGTCCACACCGGGTAGCTTGGCATGCGTAGTAGCAAAATAAAGTGCTGATTGAGGGGCAAGATTGCTTCGCCCCGCTCCGTTCATGGTTCGACTACGCTCACCATAACAATATTCTGCACCTATCTAGAATGCAGGAAGCTAACACCGTCGGTTCGAGCGGAGACGAGAACCAAGACGAGTAGCCACCGCCAAATGAGAGGACATATGAGAAGGGCGTCAGGCAGAGACACCTGACGTCACATTATCCACCGAAGACACCGTGTCGGGTTTCTCTTCCCGCCTGAAGCGGGACTCGGAACCCGACCTACTACACTTCGGCTGGTTCGGGTTTGCGTGAAGGGGATGTCCCCTTCATAGTCAAATTGCCGTCGGCGGAATCAACTTCGAGCGTCTGCCCGTTCTTGAGAGCGCCGGAAAGGACCAATTTGGCTACTTCCTGGCTCAGCTCTTTGTTGACATACCGCTTTATCGGCCGGGCGCCGAACATCGGATCATACGAATTTTCCGCTATTTGGGCGATCGCGGAGTCGGTCACCGCCAGCTTGATCTCACGTTCATTGAGCAATGTCTGCAGGCGATTCAATTGCAGACGGACGATTCTTCGAATCTCTTCCTTTGTAAGAGCCGCAAAGACGATGGTCTCGTCGATACGGTTCAAGAACTCCGGACGGAGCGTCTCGCGCAGAGTCTCCAGTACCTGATGTTTCATTTCATCGTAAATCTCCGACCTGTTCCGGTCGTTGATCCGCGACGACTCCTGCTGGATATAATCAGCCGCCAGATTCGAAGTCATGATCAGAAGCGTGTTCTTGAATGACACCGTCCGGCCTTTGTTGTCAGTCAACCGGCCGTCATCAAGCACCTGCAACAGTATGTTGAACACTTCCGGGTGCGCCTTTTCAATTTCATCGAGAAGGACGACTGCATACGGACGGCGACGAACAGCTTCGGTAAGCTGGCCACCTTCGTCATACCCGACATATCCCGGAGGAGCGCCGACCAGTCTGGAGACTGAGTGCTTCTCCATATACTCCGACATATCGATACGGACGATGGCATCCTCGGTGCCGTAGAGGAACTCCGCCAGCGCGCGGGCAAGCTCAGTCTTCCCTACTCCGGTTGGCCCGAGGAAAATGAACGACCCAATAGGACGGTTCGGATCGGACAGTCCGGCTCGAGACTGGCGAACAGCGTTGGAGACGGCGGCAACCGCTTCTTCCTGGCCAATTACGCGGTGATGCAGTTCATCTTCGAGGCGAAGCAGTTTCTCGGTCTCAGACTCGGTCAAACGAGTGACCGGAATGCCGGTCCACTTGGAAACGACTTCGGCGATCTCGTCGGCATCGACTTCTTCTTTCAGAAGCTGACGCTTTGACTGGATCGACGCGAGAGAATGAGTCAAGAACTCGAGCTTCTTGCCAGCTTCGGCCAGATCGCCATATTTAATCCGCGCTGCGGACTCATAGTCGGCTTTCCGCTCGGCGTCGGAAGCGCGAAGTTTGAGCGTTTCGATTTCCTTCTTAATCCCTCGAATCGATTCGATCGTGTCCTTTTCCTTCTGCCACTGGGTGCGGAGATCATCCCGCTGGGCATACAGATCGCTCAGTTCTCCTTCGATCGGTTTGAGGCGATCGGCGGCATCTTTCTCCCGCTTGATCCCTTCCTTCTCGATCTCGAGCTGACGAATCCGCTTCTCGACTGAATCGAGTTCCTCGGGGAGGGAATCGATGGAGATACGAAGTTCTGCGGCGGCTTCATCGATCAGGTCAATTGCTTTGTCCGGCAGAAACCGGTCGGCGATATAGCGATCGGACAGTTTGGCCGCGGCGACAATAGCAGCATCGGAGATTTTGATGCCGTGGAAAGCTTCGTACCGGTCGCGAAGACCTCGGAGAATCGAGACCGTTTCTTCCACCGACGGCGGTTCGATCAGAACCGGCGCAAAGCGGCGTTCGAGAGCGGCATCTTTCTCGATATGTTTGCGGTACTCATCGAGCGTAGTGGCGCCTACAAAACGGATCTCCCCGCGGGCCAGTGCAGGCTTCAACATATTGGACGCATCCATGGCACCTTCGGCGGCACCGGCGCCGACAATCGTGTGCATTTCATCGATGAACAGAATGATTCTGCCCGAAGAGGCTTCCACCTCTTTCAGAATAGCCTTGAGGCGTTCCTCGAATTCACCGCGGAATTTGGAGCCGGCAATAAGGGCGGCCAGATCGAGCGCGACCAACTGGCGGTCCTTGAGGGTCTCAGGGACTTCACCATGGGCGATCTTCTGGGCAAGACCTTCGACCACGGCGGTCTTCCCTGTTCCGGGTTCGCCGATCAGGACCGGATTGTTCTTGGTGCGGCGCGAGAGGATTTTGATAATCCGGCGGATTTCATCATCGCGGCCGATCACCGGATCGAGCTTCCCTTCGCGGGCCATGGCGGTCAGATCGCGGGAATATTTCTCGAGCACGGCGTATTTTGACTCCGGGTTGTCATCGGTGACTTTGGTTTTGCCACGAATCGAACCAAGGGCCTTGAGCAAATCGGTCCGCTTGACGCCGAATTCCTTCAGAATGTCCTGTGCCTTGCTTTTGACTTCGAACAGACCAAGGAGCAGATGTTCCACCGAGACGAATTCATCGGAAAAATTCTTGAGTTCTGCTTCGGCCTTGTAGAGCGACTGCGTGAATTCGTTGGACGGATAGATCTGCCCGCCGGACTGTTTGGGAAGCGCGTCCAACTGCTTATGTATCGACGCCGACAGATCATCGGTGTCGACATCGAGCCGCTTGAGCAGCTGGGTGACAAGCCCTTCGTCCTGTTCGACCAGAGCGGACAACAGGTGGAGCGGGGTAACTTCGGGGTTACCGGCTTCCTGGGCCCGCTGTTGGGCGGTGGAGATGGCCTCCATCGAGCGTTGCGTGAATTTATTCAGGTTCATATAGGTAAAGTTCCTTTCTACTCTTTACGAATCACACTCTTTTGGGTGTGGTACCGCTATTGGTCCCATTCATCCAGCAGTTTCTTCTGCTTCTCGGTCAGGGTTTTGGGGATCGTGACCTGGATTTCGACGATATGGTCACCGGCGGTTCCATTCACGTGCAGTCCCTGGCCTTTCAGTCTCAATTTTGCGCCTGGCTGAGTGCCGGGCGGAATGGTCAACGACAAGGTCTGTTCCAATGTCTTAACCGATTTCTTGGCCCCTTTGATTGCATCGACAAAACTGATCTCAATGGTCGAATGAATGTCGTTCCCGTCCCTTGTGAAGTGGGCATCGGGAAGGACAATAATCGCGATAATCACATCGCCGTTGGGACCATCGTGAATGCCCGGCTCTCCCTGACCTGCGAGGCGAATCTTGCCACCGTTGTCGATCCCGGCCGGGATCTTTATTTTCAATTTGCGCGGCCCCACCTGGACCATGCGCGATGTCCCTTTCACCGCTTCCATGAACGACACGGTCAACTCCGCCTGCAGATCTTGTCCGGCCTGTGGGCGACGAGTGGTGCGGGTCCGACGCCCGCCCGACGCGCCGGTATCCCCACCAAAAAACGAGGAGAGGATTTCATCCCAATCCGCGGCATCGCCGGAACCATCGACATGCACAGTGCCATGTCGACCGGACCTTCCAAAATTGCCGAAGTCAAATCCTTGTGCACCCGCCCCCTGAGCGGCACCTGGTCCATACTGAAGGATCAGGTCATACTCTTTGCGCTTGGCTGGGTCAGAGAGCGTTTCGTACGCCTCGCTCAGTCCCTTGAAAGTAGCTTCCGCTTCCTTGTTGCCGGGGTTGCGGTCCGGGTGATACTGCTTGGCCAGCTTGCGGAACTGCTTCTTGATTTCATCCTGAGAAGCATCCGCTTTGATACCTAGTCTTTCATAGTAGTTGCTGTCCATGTATATCACCTGCCTTTGTGTCGGTCCCTATCTCTCTAACGCAGGGGGAACCGATATGCCCCGTCTTAATTTAGGGGGTCAGGGCCTCGGACGGCAGTGACATTATCGCCTTTAGCCCTTTTCCCTGTGCTTCGGGTAGACTTTCTCAAGTCGACGATTTCTTATCTGGCTTCTGCCGGGCTCCAATCCCCGACTAATGTCCTTTCCGTTTGAGTGAAAAAAGGCTGGTCGGTCCGACCAGCCTTCCTCTCGCGTAAACAATCAAGTGGTCGTCTTACGAAACCTGGACTTCGATCTCCGTCGGCTTCACTTCTTCCAGTTTCCCCAGGGTGACCGTCAGGATCCCGTGGCTGTAGTCAGCCGTGATCTTTTCGGTGCTTACGTTCTCCGGAAGAGTGAACGAACGGCTGAATTTGCCGGTGCGGATCTCGGTCCGGATGAAATTCTCATCTTTCTCTTCGGACTTGAATTCCCGCTGACCGGAGACGAGCAGCTCGCCGTCTTTGACGGATACCTTGATATCCTTCTTCTCCATTCCGGGAAGTTCGAACATCAGGGAGATCGCATCCTTGCCTTCCTTGATATTCACTCGCGGGGTGAATTCGGCTTCCGGGGCGGCCCAGGCGGTCGGGAAATTGAAAATGTCGGACAGCATGCGGTCGAATTCACGGCCTACACCGTTCTGAGCGGGGCGTACACAGATGTTAGTCATGGCTTGTTTCTCCTTCGTTAGGTCCTATTTTTTGTTGTTCTGTTGTCTTTCAACTGGCAATAGTAATAACAACGATTGTGCCAATTCTGCTAAGTGCTTGACTAGCAACGACAAGCGAGACATCTCCGAAATGGACGAAGAAGCGCCCTGCCACTATGGCCGTTTACTGGCAGCCAATATGACATAACAATGCCTAATTGGCGCTAGCGCGCGCCAATTAGGCAGTCTCTGGATATACTTACTGACGGGAGAGAATCTCAGTGATCGCCCGGTTAACCGGGGAATTCTTGAAAAGGAGCTTCTGAGCAGCATTCATCGAGTGAAGGTATTCTTTGACCTTCGCGATAGCGTCGCTGTCCCCAATAGCCCCGAGACCTTTCACAATGGCCATTCTGAGGTCATCCTTAGAGGTCTTCCCCACGCACAGACTGGCCAGTTGGTCGTCATTGACGAGAAGGTTGCCCAAGTACGTCCGGGCATCGGCTCCGCCGAGCTTTCCGATCACGCCCAGAACCTGGGTCGATTCAAGCGGGTTCCGCTTGAGAATGTCGATCAGGAGCGGGACGGTATCAACATTACCGATAACGCCGGCTGCCCCGATCGCGCTTTCGCGGATTTCCTTTGCGCTATCTTCGGCCATGAGGATCAGCAGGTCGACCGCGTCGTCCCCGCCGATTTTCTCAAGCGCGCTGACTATTTCGCGGCGGACGCGAATATCAGGGTCTGCGATTCTGAGTCGGAGCGGCGGGACCGCTTCCATATCCCGCAATGAGCCGAGAACGAATACGGAATTGCGGACCACATACCATCTGGCGTCGGCAAGCTCATGGCGATCGGCATCGCGCTCAAACCAGGAATCATCCATCACGATTCGCGAGAACACTTTGAGCGAAGCTTTGCCAAGCTCAGCCAGCACGCGCAACGACTGCTGACGCACATGGCGCAGCGGATGAGCGACCACCTGCGAAAGGGCCAGAGCCATTTCCTCGGAGCCAATAGCGGTCATTATTCGTTTGAGGCGGTTCGAAGTCTCATGGTCAGCCGGAATCAGTTCCTTGACTAAACGCTCCAATACTTCGGAACGATTGAGCGATTCAAACGCCTTCTTGATAGCCATAGAGTCATAGACCGTGACGGCTTGATCGAAGTGACGACGGGCAGCCATAGCTTCGACAATGTCGGCCATCAGATCATAATTGCGGTCAATCAGGAATCGCTGACACAACTTCCAGACAAGCTCAGACGATTCAAATGTCTCCCGTTTGGATTGCAGAGTTGAAACCAGGGTGACCGTGATGTGTTCGAATACCGGCCGATCGATTTCAACGTTGAGCGTATCGATGGCGGTCAGCAGAAGTCCGAGCGCCTTCTGGCGAGTGTTGGGATTGGAATCCCGAAGCTGGTCGGAGAGAGAATCCAATATCTCGGTCGCCTTCTGCCGGAGACCGGTGCGGAGAAGCCGTTCGAATGACCCGGCAAAGGTAGTGGTGTCGACCTTGGACGCATCGGTGCAGAGAATTTCTTCGAGTGCGCTCTCAATCTGGCGAATGGCTGATATCTTGATCGCGCCGGTCGGGGTGCACGGATCAACAGCTTCACCATCGGACGATTTCGCGGGCTCAAAAGACTGGTTGTCCAGGTTCTTGACAATCTTGTCTCGTTCCGGATGGTTCTCTATCAGCTTGAACAGCGACATGTACTGCTGGACTTCGAGTTTCCGGCTCACGCCTGCATCGTTGGTGGCATTTATCGCCTTGGTCAGCGTCTCAAGCGTTGCTCTGACGATGGACGCAGGAAGGCTGGCTACGCGCTCCGGCATCAGATAGCGCACAATGGCCGGATCAAAGTCTATTCCGAATTTGGATAGCTTGTCGTCTGTTGTATCATGAATCTTGCACAACTGGAGCGGGTCAGTCCCGAGCTGATCCATCACAAAGCGCTTGACGCTGAAATCATCATCGACATCTCCGCGATATTGCCGCTGCGTCTCAAACAGACGGATGGCATTTTCGGAATTCGCTTCGATGCTGGTGATTCTGGACTTGGTCAGATAGCTCTGCAGGTTGTGGTCCGGATCATCGGGATGGATTCGCTTGACGAATCGTTCCACGAATATCGAGAAATCGCGAAGGGACATATCCTTGTGAAAGAGCAGGGCGCGAATGTCCATGACTTGCATCGCCTGAAATATGGGAGCGTGATAGACAGCTTCCTTCAGGCAGACGTTGCAGACATAGAGACCACCCTTGAAGACATGGAGCCCGACCGTATCACGAAAGCCGAACATCTTGGTGAAGAGAAGGTACGGTTTTTCGAGGGACTTGCGCCCGACCGGGTGTCCCGAACTGTAGATCGAGAGCTTCTTGCAGGCCATGGCCAGTTCGCCGGCCAGGGAATGCACAAGTTCATTCAGATCGGTTCGAAGGAGACCTTCAGTGATGATTTTGTTGGGACTGCTCATTGCGCTCTCCAAGACAGAGTAACCGGCCGTTCTGCGTCATAAGATAGAGATACGAGCCATCGGAAATGGGAGAGATCGCCACCGCACCATTGAGATGGGTGCGGGCAATGGGTTCGCCGGAGTGAAGGTCGAGGGTCAGCACAGTACCCTTCATGGAGGCGATCACCACGACATCTCCAACCACAATGGGAGACGCCTTGATGACTTCATTGAGAGCGTATTTCCAGACCTGTCGTCCGGACCGACGATCGAGGGCGACAACATCACCTCGGCTATGACCGACAATGACGAGCTCGCCAGCGACCGCAGGGGAAGTCCAGATTGGTCCTGAGAGCAATGCCTGCCAGAGGATGGTTGAGTCGGACGATGCAATACAGTAGATGTTGCCGAGAACATCACCGACGAAGAGACCATCTGACACAGCGGCAGCACTCACTACCGGACCTTTCAGCTTCACCTGATACAGCTCCAGGCCATTCACTTCGGAAAGGACATGAATCACGCCCTTATCGGATGGCTGGTACAGTTTCCCGTTCTGATAACTGATAGGTGCGACGAAACGATCATCGGCCTGAAAAATCCATTCGCGGTGACCGCTCATGGGGGCGAATGCCGAGACCGTACCATCGGTCGAACCGATTATAAGACGGTTACTTACTAATATCGACCCGGGCGGGGCATCCTTAACCATCCCTTTCCAGATCGTCTTTAGCCGACCTAAGTGAATACCGTACAGGGTATTCCTCGGAGGTCCGATGGCCAGAAAACCGATTGAATCGAGAACCTGAAGCTGAGTTTGCGGTGGCGCGAGAAACTTTATCCGGCCGCGACTGGATCCGGTAGCGGCATCGAAAAAGCGAATCCGCTTCTTGGCGGAGGGAACTGCTACATAGGTGCTGAGCAAGGTCAATGGGCCGGTAGGCTTCTCCCCCGTCCGCTTGCACCAAATGGTATCAAGCTTTCCGGTAAATCCGGTAGTACCGATAGCACCGGCTGCGGACGGATCATGCCGATATCCCGGCCATGCTGACGGACGGCCCGTGTCGGCTTTGGAGAGCTTAAACTGGCGGGCACAGCCGGCCAATGTCAGGAGGACAATACTGAAGATTAGAACAGCAGCCGTGCGCATTAGAAGTTCCATCCAAAGAAAAAGTCAAACCGTGTGTCCTTACTAATCGTGTGGTAATCCGTGGTGCGGGAGAAATCGAATCTTAAGAGCACGAAATAGCCGAGGTTCACCCTGAATCCGGCACCGAACGAACCGTAGAACTGATCGAACTCATCGTCCCACGCCGAGCCGGTATCATAAAACAGCGCCCCTCGAATATTCTGAAAGCCCAGAGCGCCGATCGGCAGACCGAGCAGAAGATTATTGATGAGCGGGAAGCGCAATTCGTTGGACGTGAAAACCAGGTTCCGATTGTAAAATGCCCGGCGACTGAAGCCCCGGAATGACCAGCTGCCGCCGAGGTAAACGCGTTGCGGTTCTATGCCGGTCGATGAAAACGCCCAGACTCTGTTGGCAAACGCAGAGTACATGCCGAGACGGAAGTAGTGTCGAAGGTCCACTGAGACCAGCCGATTGTAGGCACGAGCCTTGTCGAGCGCATGAGTAAATCCGACCGTAACATTGTATCGCCGTCCCTGGATTGGACCGGAAACGTCCCAGAGAGAATTGTCGAATATGAAGCTCACGTAATTGGAGAACAGGAACCCTTCTCTCGGGCGGCGGCCATAAAGCAGATCCTTCTTGGAATACCGGGCGTAACTCGTGAAGTCAACTCGTTGGAATTTGCTGATCGGATAACTGAATAGGCCGACCACGCCCGCCTGGCGTTCATAGTAATACTGATCGTAGTCGTTAAAGTACTCATCGTACAGATGGAACGCGCCGACTCCCCAGTTCATCCGGCGTCCCTTGTTGATATATGTGACTCCGGCGTTGAACGAAGAGAGAATCTCGTCGTTGGATTGGGCGGTGTTGGCCAACAGAAAATAGAACGAGCGGTTGCCAAGCATGTCGGAAATGGCCGCCTGAACGCCTCCGACTGATCCATAGATCGGATCATAAGAGATGTTTGATTGAGCTATATCGAAAGAGTAGTCGGCGTCGTAATCAATCGAGGCATCGGCAACTTTGCTGTCGATGACATCAGGAACCCAGTTGGCGCTGTCGAATGCCGGTACTTGCGCTATCGTCTCGGGAGTCTTGGCGAGGTCCATCCGGAATACCTGAAACGCCTCGTTCTGGTAGCCGGTGAAGAGCAGGTGCTTTCCATCGGGGGTGACTCGGGGATCGAGCGCCGCAGTGACAAAGGTCGACTGGCGGGTCAGGACCCCGGCGGTATCGAGCAGGAACAGATTAAATGAGCCGAGGCGATCCGATGAGAAGTAGATACCGTTGGCGGCGCATGTCGGTGACTGATCGAGATTCTGGCCAAACGTGAGCTGCTGCATCTGATGTCCCGCGAGGTCGTAGCGAAACAAGTTCATGGCACGGCGCTTACCTCCGCTGCCGCGATCGGAGGAGAAGACAAGCTGGAGACCATCGCGAGAAAAGACCGGGTCGGTATCGTAGTAGATATCGTTCGTGATCTCCTGATACTGGCCCGTAGCCAGATCAAGAACGTAGAGATCGCTCTGGCCACTCTTCTTCACGCCGGAGAAAACAACCTGATGACCGCTGGGAGACAGCTGGGGCGAACGCGACGAAACCAGGTCCGGGAACTGATACTCGTGAACAACTCTTCCCTCTCTAAGGCTGTACAGGTATATGACATCACGCTCTTTCGATTTTGATGAGAAGACAATCTGGCCGGAATCATTCGCGTCGATGCCGGATCTCAGAAGATAGAGAGACTCGAATCTCGATGAGCGATCACCATCGATAAGCGATTTTACCGGACCATGACGGTCATTG
>JBATNE010000248.1:0-1927 GCA_049290195.1 Candidatus Zixiibacteriota bacterium | reverse complement strand
TAGTTAAAATTTCGTTTGGAATTAAACGCAATGCTGCCGCTAAATTACCCCTTTCATGAAATGCATTTACACGAAATCGCCCCATATCTCCAAATGCAAAACTAAAATCAAACTCTTTGTCCTTAAGTAGTATTTGTTTCTGGTCATCATCTAATATGGCAAACAGCAAAGATTCTAGCACTTCTTCGGTTAAAACGTCTGAACCAGAAACAGATACTAAAGACCCATCGACTCGCAACATAGGCTTTAAACCAACTTGCAAGTGAAGATCAGATGCTTTTTTCTTTACTACTTCTTCTAAAAGAAGTTCTATTCTTGGCTGCGCTACAGAACTCATCTATTTTCCACCCCTACCTTTATTTATTAAGCCGCACCGTCAGCGGCTACTCGATTAACTTCTGAAATAGTCGTCATTCCGCTCAAAGCTTTCAGATAACCATCTTGTCGCATAGTTATCATTCCCTCTGCTTGAGCTGCTCTCTGTATCTCTGAACTAGTAGATCGTTTCAAAATTAAATCTTGAATTGCATCTGATACTTCAAAGACCTCATACAACCCCATTCGACCCTTATAGCCTTCTGGATTCTCAGGTGTGCTCTTACCCTTAAATAAAGTATAAGCGTTTTGGTTGGCAAGAGGCAAGTTAGAATATCCTAATTCTAAAGAAACACTAGCAACTTCCTCTGGAGTCTTGGGTAAAAGCGGTCCTAGAGTTTTTATTATTGCATCAGTCTCTGCCTTAGATGACTTATATGCCTCCAACTCACCAACATTACGTCTAACCAACCTCTGTCCAATTACTGTATGTACTGTACTAGCTATCAAAAACGGCTCTATATCCATATCTAGCAGTCTTGGTAAAATACCAGCTGCCGAATTAGTGTGTAGCGTACTAAATACTAAGTGACCAGTCAGCGCGGCCTGCACTGCCAAAGTAGCGGTTTCTTTATCTCTAATTTCCCCAACCATAACAACATTAGGGTCTTGACGTAATATAGATCTCAAACCAGATGCAAAAGTTAAACCAACATCAGCGTTAACCTGTATCTGATTGATACCGCTCATCTTATACTCAACAGGATCCTCTAATGTGACGATATTAATCTGGTCGCTCTTTATTTCTTGAAGAAGTGCATAAAGTGATGTAGATTTACCTGATCCAGTTGGTCCGCTAGTTAATATCATTCCATTTGGATGCGCTAAACCATTTTTAACTACTTTCAGAGCCCTGCTATTATAACCCATGTCTTCTAGGTTTAACGACGTACCCGATTTATCCAGTAAACGAATAACTACTTGCTCACCCCAAACGACCGGGGATATAGCAATACGCAGATCAATCGTGTAGTTAGATATAGCTATAGAAAACTGACCATCTTGCGGTATTCGATGTTCGTCAATTTTTAAATTAGACAAAATTTTGATACGCGAAACCAACGGCGCCTCAATACTCTTAGGTAACTGCATTATTTCACGTAACACACCATCAACTCTTGCCCTAATTTTTAACGCATTCTCTAAAGGCTCAATATGTATATCACTAGCTTTATTTTTTGCAGCGTAGTCCAAAATACTAGTTAACGCCTTACTTATTGGCGAATCATTAGAAATAGTCTTAACATCTACCTGATTTTTAATTTCCTCTTCACTCTGTTGCTCTTTTATCTGTTTATCTAGAGCACTGACAACATCGTGATTAATATCGCCTTTATATTGTCTTAAAACGTTTTTAATGCCCTCTTCACTGGCAACATAAACTTTCAATGGCCTACCAATTTTATTGCTTATAAAGTCCACAGCTTGCACGTTATCAGCATCTAACATGGCAATCACTAGGCGATTACTCATTTCACCCAAAGGTACAGCCATATAACGCTCAGCTACATCCCTAGGCATCATTGATAAAATTTTAGGATCAACATTTGCT
>JBATNE010000247.1:0-1542 GCA_049290195.1 Candidatus Zixiibacteriota bacterium | reverse complement strand
ACTCGGATCCGAACCGCTCCCTCATCAGTGTCCACCTCACTCACCACAAAGAACGAGACCGCTCCGTGTTCGATATCGAAGCGGAGATAAAAAAGAGACTCAATAGATTCGAACAAGGTGAAGTATCCGTCGCCGTTCTCTCGGGCGGACCACCGGCCGGAAGTGATATCGAGATACAGCTCCGCGGTGCGAAGATAGCCACGCTCGATCCGATCGCGAATTCCATCGCCGAATATCTCAGGAACATTCCCGGGTCAAGCAATGTCCGTATCACTCCGGAAAACGGTTCCGGAAAATTGGTTTTCCATCCGGATGCCACCATGCTCGCGAAAAACGATATTTCTGCGACTCGTATGATCCCACTCCTCAGGGCTGGATCCCTCGAAGGACTCACCGTGAAAGATGATCTTCGGCTTGGCAATGCGACCGAGGCGACCGAGGTCACGCTGAAACTTTCTCCAAATCGATTTCCCGATCCATCATTCTTCGGATCCCTCTCCATACAAAATGACGCCGGGAAAAATATACGACTCTCATCGCTCGGATCATTCATGCTCGAGCCGAGTTCATCGCGTATCACGAGAGAAGATGGCAAACGAACCCTCACCATCTCCGCCGGACTCGCGAAAAATGTCTCCGTCAGCGAGACAAACAGAAATCTCCTCGCCTTCGCCGATACACTCAATTTCCCAGAGGGATACGACTATCGGACTGGTGGCGTGAATGAAGAAAACAACAAATCCGTGAAGTCCATACTCCTCGCCATGGTGCTCTCGTCCTTCCTCATCTTCAGTACCATGGTGCTTCAACTCGGTTCCTACCGAAAAGCGGCTATCGTCCTCCTCGTCATCCCGCTCGCGGTATCCGGTGTCTTCCTCTTCTTCGCAATCATGAAAATTCCACTCTCCTTCCCGGCGCTCATCGGTGTGCTCGCGCTCTTCGGCATCGTCGTCAACAATTCCATCATCATGGTGGACAAGATCAACAAGAATCTCGAAGCAGGAATGGAAGTAATCAAAGCAGTCTCTGATGGCGCCGCGAGTCGGCTCGAACCGATACTCCTCACCGCGATGACGACTATCGTCGGACTCATCCCGATCACCCTCGCCGACCCCATCTGGCAAGGACTCGGTGGCGCTATCATCGCCGGACTCCTCCTCTCCGGATTCATGAAACTCTTCTTCATCCCTATCGTCTACCACGCCTGGTTCACCGAGAAGAAATAACGACAAAAAAACAGCGGTTCAACCCCTGTTTGGAGGCTCTGCATAGACTTAAAACAGGGGTTGAACCGCTGTTTTTTGCATATCACTTCTTCAAATGCGAACGGTCGGAGAGGTTGAGGACGAGATCGTCGAGTTCTTTTAAGAGATGTTTCATGTAGAAAAAAATAAAAAAGCACCCACCGAACTGAGGGCCTTGCTACGAAAAACTGACCCGACTGCTAGGCTATTTGCCGTTGAAGTCGGCATTGAGGGCAATGTCACCCCGAAACTGCAGACCCTCGAAGCTGATTGCGTGTACGCCGTTATACGCCACAAT
>JBATNE010000246.1:0-2123 GCA_049290195.1 Candidatus Zixiibacteriota bacterium | reverse complement strand
GAAAGGGACTGACTCGATTTATTTCACCTTCCCCGAGGTCGACACCAATTGCATAGTTGAATATTACCTTTCCATGTACCAGGTGAAGCTGGAAAATGTGGTTTGGACTTACCGCGACATTCAAGTTCAAAAAGAAGTTCCGCTGCTGACCGGCGAATATATATGGTTTCCGGCCGGGCCGGTTGGTCCGGATGAGTCGTACACCAATCTTGGAAATCACTTTTGGTGTTGGGCAGGGGCGTCGAAGGAAGTCGTCAATTCATCGATGACTGAGCAGGTTGGCGGGATGATTCGAGTGTTTGCGAAACATGTGCCTGCCTGGACCAGAGAGCCATACACCCTCCCTGACACTTCGACACTGGCTGAATTCTGGCGATATTACTCGCGCAACGACTACCCGACCGACGCCCGGGACGAGATCGCTGTCGACTATGCTAAGGGGGGCGAGTTTCAGTTAATGGAAAGGGAGCAACAGACATTGCACACGTTTGCCGATCGCTTTCGCTCCCTGCCCTCACAGGCGGAGAAAGTTAACGCGGTGTACACCTGGCTGCAGGACAGCATCATCAATACCGATTATTACGACAGGCCACCGTACCAGTTCTTCTCGACCGTGGGAAACGGTGTGTCGAAATTTGCAGACTATAAGCGAGTTACCGAGCCGCTGAATTTACGCTACGGCTCGTGGCGCTCGATCGATGCCCTCTTCTGCGATATTTTGAATGATCTCGGAATCGAGGCATATCCGATGTTGATGTCCGGCCGGAACGAGAGAACTTTTCAATCGCAGGCGGGCTTCTTTCAGTACACCAGATTTATCATTGCCGTCAAGGACAGTGCGGGGAGCTATCAATTCTATACCCCGGGTGAGTGGGGCTTGCCTGCGGGCATGATGCACTGGGCCCTGGAAGCTGCTGACGGCATCATTTGCAGTGACCCACCAGTGATACGGAGAACTACCGCATCGGCGCCGGCTCGCAACGAGTCCTTTCGCACCTGGTCACTGAAAGTGAGTAATGACCATCCGGTTGAAGGAAAGCTGGTGGAGTACGATTTGAATCACAAGGGTCGCTTGTACAAAGTTGATCTGGTCCATAGCGCGCCTGATATCGGAAAGCAGCGCTTCTCTGATTCTCTGAGCCGCCTTGTTCCGGGCGCAACGGTGACGCTGGATTACATCAGGGCGGATTCTGCACTGGGCACACCGGTAATTTCTCAGGCGACCATAAGCTTTCCCGGCGCAGTGTCGGCGGAAGCCGGGACTATATCGATCAAACCTCTCACCTACGCCGGCGACTACGAGAATCCGTTCTCGTCTCCGGCGCGAGTCAATGAAATAGTCTTCACCTATGCCTGGAATCAAGTTGATACTGTCCGGATATTTTGCGATGAGGCGAAAGCGCTTGCTGAAATTCCTGCCGACTCCAGCGTGGTTACCCAGGCAGGCAGATGTTCGGTCAAGTACATGGCAGACAGCAGCGGAGTGACAGCCATACGGGAGTTCACAGTGAATAAACCCCGGTTTGCAGTTGAAGAATATCCTGAAGTGAGAAATCTGTTCAAGGCTCGGGCAAGCCTGTCGAGCCAGTTTGTGCGGTTCAAGATACAGTGAAATAGTAGCCGGGGATGTGAGAGCGAGCCTGACAAACGAGCCCGGCAGTCCGGGTCACCCATCGACTCCGCTCGGGATGACTTCAGGCGATGGTGGCCATCAATCGACCAGACCCTGACCAGACGTGCCGTTTAGTGCATTTTGCGCTCAACAGCTTTGGCGAGCGCCTCGTAGTCGGCCACCTCGTTGTAAATCTGCGCCGAAATCCTCACCCAAATCTTGCCATACCAGGAATGCACCTGGGCCTCGATATGGTCTTCGAAAAGCAATCGATCACGCAGGACTCGGGAATCAGCCTCGGTCAATCCGACTTTCGCAGGCAGTGGTAACGAGGCCATGGTGCCGATCATTGATTCCGGCACCGTTGTGTTCGTGCCAAACCGCTCACACAGCATGCGCGAAGCAGACCAAGCGAGATCATGGTTGTACTTCATGACAGCATCTGATCCGAGACTCTTCATGAAACCGATTCCGGCCGGAGCAGCGAGGGCGTTGGTGGGGTCTTTGGTAC
>JBATNE010000245.1:0-2188 GCA_049290195.1 Candidatus Zixiibacteriota bacterium | reverse complement strand
CTTGTGGTATGCCCGCATGATGAGCAGTCCGCAGAATTCTCCCTGCGCACCGGCGACCGGTTGCAGAGTGATTCCGGGGAATCCGGATACCTCCGACAGGAACTGCTGGAGTTCCCACATGAGCGTTAGGATGCCCGGTGCGCTGCTGCACGGGGCAAGGGGATGATGTTCCTGGAAATCGGCAAATGACGCGGCCTTGTCGTTGAGCTTCGGATTGTACTTCATGGTACAGGAGCCCAGCGGATAGAAACCCTTGTCAATGTGGTGGTTTTTCACCGACAGCCCGACAAAATGGCGCATCACTTCCGGCTCGGCTACTTCGGGTAACCGGGCGTCTTCGGTGCGGCGGAATTTCGCCGGTATGTTCTTCAGAATCTCGGCTTCGGGTTTCGAGGTTTCCGGGAGGGTATAACCAACACGACCCGGCACCGACTTCTCATAAATCAGTGTTCGTTCAGTCACTGTATAACTCGCATTCTCTCTATGTCTACAGACGGGGCGCAGCGCCGCCGTCATTACCTCAGCTTGATTTCTTTTCGGGCGCAGGCGGATTCTTCAGCTTTTCAATCTGCTTCTGCGCGTATTCGACATCTTCGGATTTCGGATATTTGGCAATGAAGCCCTCGAACGACTTAATGGCATTGGCGGTATCACCCATCTTGCCGTAGACGATGGCGGTGTAAATATCACCCTGTTCGCCGAACGGTGTTCCGGTGAAATCTTTCGAAATGGACTGGAACATGGGCAGGGCCTTGGTATAGTTCTTGTCGCGGCGATAGATATCGGCAATCGCAACGCGGCTTTCGCCGGAGAGGGAGTCGGTTGACTTCCCCATGCCGATTACTTTGGTGTACCAGGACTCGGCATCGACCGAGCCGCCGCGATATTTGTACTTGTCCGCAATCTGGAAAAACAGGTCGCGATCCTCTTTGGACTTGGCCTGGTTCAACAGGTCGGCCAGTGTTCCTTTCCCTTCCTTGTAGCCGCGGAAGGTCTTCATGAATTCTTCGGGGGGAAGATAGCCGGCGACCCGGTCGATTTCTTCTCCCTTGGAATTCATCATGACCAGGGTCGGATAGCCGCTGATGGCGTATTTCTTGGCGAGCATGGTGTCGACTTCGGCATCAACCTGCACGAGTATCATCTCGTTGGTGAACATGTCGATCACGTTGGGGTCGACATAGGTGACGGTATCGAGACGCTTGCACCAGGTGCACCAGGTGGTGTAGAAATCGACGATTACGGGGCGGTGCTGGGCCGCTCCCGCTTCCAGTGCGGAGGCGTAGCTGGTCATATGCGGGGCCATCGGTTTGCCGGAAACCGGTTCCTCGGCGAACGCTGTAGCCACTGACAGGATCGCAATCAGTGCGATCAGAATGATACCTCGTACCATAGGTGCTCCTCGGGTTTCAGAATCAATTCACCGTTGACAGCTCGCAGCACCCACATCCCGGGGCCAAGGTCATTTCGGCCTGTGCGCATCCGCTTACTGCGTCTCTCATGTTGTCTGTCACCCGACGGATCTTGTCGACCGTACCTGGTGACGTCCTACTTCTTGTCCGGAGCCGGGGTCTTCTTCAATTTGGAAATCTGCTTGGAGGCATATTCCACATCCTCAGACTTCGGATATTTCGCTATAAACTCTTCGAAGGTCTTTATGGCGTTGGCGGTGTCACCCATCTTGCCATATACGATGGCGGAATAAATGACGCCGGCTTCGCCGAACTGACCCGCTTTAAAATCATTCGTGATTGCCTGGAACAGCCCGAGCGCTTTGGGATAATCCTTGGCGCGACGGTACATATCGGCAATCGCCACGCGGCTTTCGCCCGACAACGAGTCGGTCGGCTGGCCGGCGGCGATGACTTTGTCGTACCACGACTCGGCGTCCACAGAGCCACCGCGGTATTTATATTTCTCAGCGATATTGTAGAACATCTCACGATCGGTTTTGGTCTTGGCCTGGTTCAACAGGTCGGCCAGTGTCCCGATGCCGTTCTTGTAATCGCGGAAGGTTTTCATAAACTCGTCAGGGGGCAGATAACCCGGAACGCGATCGATCTCCTCGCCTTTGGGATCAAGCATCACCAGGGTGGGGAATCCGCTGATGGCGTATTTTCTCGCCAGCACCGTATCTTTCTCGCCGTCAACCTGCACCAGAATCATTTCCTTGTCAAAAAACTCGATA
>JBATNE010000244.1:0-81251 GCA_049290195.1 Candidatus Zixiibacteriota bacterium | reverse complement strand
GGTACCGCCGAGTAGAGCGTAATCGGCATCTTGCCATAGACGACATCGGCAGCAAACAACAGCGATTCCGGCTTCTGCGCCTCGAGATATTTCCGATCGATACTGACCAGATACTCTTTGATGATCGATTGGTGCGGCTGGATCTTCTTGATCTGGGTGTCCAGATCGACACTGGTGGTATCCCAGTACGGCTTGAACCGGACAGCATCGAGTTCAATCTCAGCAGGACCATCGGCGCCGAGTTCCGCTCGGAACTTCACTTTAGGACCATCGGGGGAATCCCTCAGGATGATCTCCCCGTTCCAGGTCAGACCTATTTCCTGCACCACGGCGCGCTGGAGTTTGCGATTCAGCTCGGCCAAGTATCCCAGGAACCGTGGGATGCTGGCCAGTTTGGTTTCTATGCGGCACTGCTCACTCAGCGTGACCAGTTCCTTGTGCGCGGTCAGGATATAGTCGGCCCGTTTGCGGCCAATTGAGTTGTGCGCCAGACTCAGGAACGATTCGTAGTTGCGCGCCTTGCGTATCAAGGCGGTCTTGAGCGAACCATCGGTTAAGGCAGAGTCAATAATCCGTGACAGCCTGATCGGCGGGAGCCCGGCAATGAAGTCAGCCTGCGGTTTTGAATCAGTGCGGCTGCTCCAGACGAGATCGTAGCGCATCAGCCGCTCCGGCATCTGCTTCGGTGTGCGGTACCAGGAGAAGAGCCTGGGTATCTCCCGCTCCATCCGTTCCCGATAGCGTGTCCCTTTCTCGCGCGTATTCAGGTAGATCGAGCCCGATTGGACTCGCTTGCCGACTGTCGTATCTCCCAGTTTGTAGATGCTTCCGGCTCCCAGTTTGACCGAGGCGGACATCACCAGATTGGACAGGCTGTCGGTGGGGCTGTTCTTTGTCAGCGGTGCGATGATCACCAGATCTACCGGGTACTTGCCGGTCAGGCTGGCAAGGACTGAGTCGTATGGCCGGGCGCCGGAGTCCGGCAGGATGTAGCTATGCAGGTGGATTTCGGTCTCGATGACGCTTCGTTTGATTTCCTGATAGGCGGAGCCCATCTGGACATTGGCCAGATCGATCCGGATGCCGTAGACATCGTTCAGGTAGTAAAGGGTTGGCCAGTCGATATCATCGGCGTTATCGAACAGATAGACTGCCCGAAGGTCACAGGCGGCGTACTGAAGTGGGTCGGCCGCTTTGGCCGGTGTCGCCATGAGGCAGGCACACAGGAGCACTCCCAAGAGCAAGAAATCTGCGACCTGTTTTGAACACCATTTCATAGCATCGAATATAGCCCCGGCTACAAACGGATGTCAAAATTGAACTGTGCGGCTTTCAGCTGTCTTCAGCCGAGGATTTCTTCGTCCTCCACCCGCCAGGCCGGGTCGACCATGCAGAGGAAGATTAGATCATCGGAACCGGTATTTTCGATCCACTGGACGGAGCCGGGCGGGATATCGATCCCATCGCCGCTAGTGACATTGGCAGGCTCATCGTCGATGTGCATCGTGCCCTGTCCCTGCAGGATGTAGTAGACTTCATCGGTGGCGAGCCGATGCGGAACAGATTTCCCGCCTACCGGGACGATGGCGTGGGCCAGGGAGTATCGACCGCCGAACGGGTAGCCCCGTTCCGGATGGAGCAGTTCGCGGAGGCGGGTGCCATCGCCGGCAATGATTTCGTCGCATTCGGCTAGTTTTCGGATGAGCATTGTTTTCTCCGGGTTTGGTTACTTGTCACACCCGAGGGTGTGGTACCGACTTGGCTTGGTTCTCGTCTCCGCTCGAACCGACGATGAAGTGCGCGCCGCACGGCTCGTGCGCCCGTTCCTCCGAGTGGCAGGAGCACCAGGCTTCTTCCTTACGAACCCAAGTGTCGGGTTTCTATGTCCCCGTTGGGGACTCCGGAACCCGACCTACTACTTGTTGACAAACCATGAAGCCTTTATCAAAAAGGCCACCCGGTGGGTGGCCTTTCGCCAGCAAATTTTCACCAGTTAGATAATCTGGTTATCTCGCAATTTCTTGAACAGATTGTCCGCAATCTCTTCGGGCGTGCCGCCGGTGATCATCTCACCTTTAGTGCGCGGAGGCGGAGCGCTCACTTTGGTGGTCTTCGTACCAGAATTGGCGCCGACACCATCGGCAGACAGACCGAGATCGGCCGCGGTCCACTTGATGATGGTCTTTTTCTTGGCGGCCATTTTCCCCTTAAGCGACGGCAGACGCGGTTCGTTAATTTCTTTCACTACTGAGAAGACCGCCGGAAGAGCAACTTCGACGACATCGTATCCTTCTTCGGTAGTCCGGAACACGGTGACTTTGTCAGCCGCGACCGTATCAAACTTCTTCACGAACATAGACTGCGGGATATCCAGATTGGCAGCCACCGCCGAAGGTACTTGGGCGGAATCGGAATCGACCGCCTGCTTGCCGGCCAGCACAATGTCATACGTTCCGAGCTTCTTGAGGCCGGCGGCGAGGATCTTGCCGACTGCCTGCGGATCAGAGCCGGTGAAGGCGTCATCGCACAGGAGATAGGCGTCATCGGCGCCAAGGGCCAGGCAGTCCCGAAGGGCTGAATCAGCGCGATCGGTACCGACCGTCATGACGACACATGTGCCGCCATGTTTCTCTTTCATACGAAGGCCTTCTTCGACCGCGTATTCATCGAAGGGATTGACGATTCCGGGGCCGGTGGGCAGAACCACCTGGTTGGCAGTTTCGTCAACTTTTATGAGGGCTATTTCGGGGACCTGTTTAATCAAAACGACGATATTCATTTCATTCTCCGCTCTTGGCCGTTGTCCGGCTATAACTTAGAGCGCGAATATGGCGTGAATTGGCGGAAATGTCAAGGGGGAGATGGGGGGCTACTTGACCTGCCTATTTTAGTGTGTATCGGTCGATTTCGGAGTGTAAGCCCGTTTGGTTTGACGCCACAGCCACCAGACGGCTGTGATACCGAGCGCGATGTCCAGAGCGTAGATGCCAATTGCTATCAAGGAAATGTGTGAGTGGAGAGTTGTCTCACCGAATATGACCCGTAAAAGGAATAATGCAGGCAGTCCGACTGCATAATTCAGAATGCTGGCCGCTAGGAGAACAAGAAGTGGTGAAGCGAACCAAAATATGCGGAATGCTACTTTGCTATCTTCGGGTATCGAAATTCCCATAGAGACCCCGCGTAATGTTGTGTACTACTTCCCGCTGGGCTGGGTCGACTCCAGAACTTCGAGCGCTTTGCTGGCGGCGCGCTGTTCCGCTTCCTTTTTCGATGATCCCACACCTTCGGCGACTTTGTTGCCACTGATAGTTACCACCACATGGAAAGTCTTGTCGTGGTCAGGGCCATCTTCGGAGACGACATCGTATCTTGGCACACCATCCCCCTTGGCCTGCATCATTTCAAGAAGGTCTCCCTTGTAGTTCCGCTGTGATGAATCGGATAGGAATCGGTCGCGATTGGTATAAATCAATCGAAGGACAACATCGCGGGCCGGCTCAATACCGCCATCGAGATAGACGGCGCCGATGATTGCTTCGAATGAATCGGAAATAATCGAGGCGCGGTCACGTCCACCGGCACGGTCTTCATCGGGGGACAGCCGAATCTGATGATTGAGGCCATGGTCTTTACCCACCGACGCAAGGGTCGTTTCATTGACCAGGAGCGCCTTGGTTTTAGTGAGATTCCCTTCCCCTTCTTTGGGGTTGTCCAGATAGAGCTGATGAGAAATTATCAGCCCGAGGACGGAATCTCCGAGGAATTCCAGTCGTTCGTTGGAGGGGAGATCATGGTTGGCGAAACGGGCGAATGACCGATGGGTCAGCGCCAGGAGGAGGAAATCATGATTGCGGAAATGGTAACCGATTATTTTCTCGGTGCGGTCGATACGTTCGGCCTCGGAAGACTCACTGTCACGTTTGAAGATTTGTGCAATGCTCTTCCAGAGGCGCATTACCGTTTGCCGTCTAACTTGCCGACAGCGACTGTAACGTTATGACCGCCAAACCCGAACGAATTCGATAACGCGTACTTCACATCCCATTTCCGTTTCACGTTCGGGACATAGTCCAAATCGCATTCCGGATCGGGTTCATCGAGATTGATCGTAGGATGCAACATCCCGGTCTCGATTGATTTCACCACGGCGACCAGTTCGGCAGCGCCGGCGGAACCGAGCAGATGCCCAGTCATAGACTTAGTGGAGTTACACGGTATTTTGTAGGCGTAATCGCCGAAAACCGTCTTGATCGCCCTGGTCTCGGCAATATCTCCAAGGTCGGTGGCGGTTCCGTGCGTATTGATATAGCTAACTTCTTCGGGCTTAATTCCGCCGTCGGTCATCGCAACCGTCATAGCGCGACGAGCACCTATCCCTTCCGGGTGCGGTGCAGTCATGTGGTAAGCATCGGCCGTCATACCGCCGCCGAGAATCTCGGCGTAGATACGAGCGCCACGCTTGACGGCATGTTCGTACGATTCCAGAATCAGAATCGCGGAACCTTCCCCCATGACAAAACCGTCGCGCCCTTTATCGAAAGGTCGAGAGGCTTTTTCCGGGGCGTCATTGCGGGTGGACATGGCGCGGGCCTGACAGAATCCGGCCATCGAGGTCGGGGTGATGGTGGCTTCGGCGCCCCCGGTGATCATGACATCGGCTTCGCCGCGCTGAATAATGCGGAAGGCGTCGAGAACAGCATGCGCAGAACTGGCGCAGGCGGAGACGGTCGCATAGTTCGGGCCGCGGAAGCCGTACTTGATCGAAACCAGTCCGGCACACATATCGATAATCATCATCGGGATGAAGAACGGTGAGACTCGTCCGGGTCCCGAGGTCATGAGTGTGCTGTGCTGGGCCTCGAAGGTAGTAATGCCGCCGATACCGGAGCCGATCACGACACCGCATCGATCGAGATCGAGAGCGGTCAGATCGAACCCGGCATCTCTGACGGCCATTTCACTGGCCACCAGAGAGTACTGCTCCGCCAGATCCATCCGGCGGAGTTCTTTCTTGTCGATAAACGACGAGGGATCGAATCCCGAGACCTCGCCGGCTATTTTGGTCGGATAGTCATCAACATTGAACCGCGTAACCGGGCCGACGCCCGATTTTCCGGCGAGCAGTCCGGACCAGTAATCGTCTATAGTGCACCCGAGTGGTGTCACGACCCCCAGACCGGTGACAACTGTTTTAACCTTCATGAAACGCGATCCTTGCTGTAATCGTCCAATAGCAAAAGGCTCTTAGGCCGGCTTCTTGGCGTTATTCTTGATGTAGTCGATGGCATCGCCGACCGACGTGATCTTCTCGGCATCTTCGTCCGGAATTTCCAGAGCGAATTCTTCTTCGAGCGCCATGACCAATTCGACGGTGTCCAGAGAATCGGCGCCCAGATCTTCAACGAACTTCGCCTTTTCTGTCACCTGTGAGGCTTCGACGCCGAGCTGGTCAACGATGATCTGCTTGACTTTTTCTTCTACCGACATGTTACGACTCCTTCTCTATTCCTTGTTCTTAATTTCGACTTAAACGGTCAGGCCGCCGTCGACCGGAAGCACCTGACCTGTGATATACGACGCATCATCGGACGCCAGAAACAGCACTGCCGAGGCGACATCGATAGGGGTTCCTGATCTCGGGATCAGCACCTGGTCCATTAACGCCTGTCGCGCCGAGTCCGGCAATTTGGCGGTCATTTCGGTTTCGATAAAACCGGGTGCCACCGCGTTAACCGTGATGCCACGGGTACACAGCTCTTTAGCGGCGGACTTCGTCAGCCCGATCAAACCGGCTTTCGATGCGCCGTAGTTAGCCTGCCCCGCGTTTCCGCTAATCCCGATCACGGAACTGATATTAACAATGCGGCCGTACCGCTGTTTCATCATAATCTTCGCGGCCGCTTTGGTGACAAGAAACGCCCCTTTCAAATTGATGTCAAGCACCATGTCCCAGTCCTGTTCGCTCATACGGATCAACAGGGTATCACGGGTAATACCGGCATTGTTGACCACGATATCGACCCGGCCGAATTTCTCGAGGACTTTTTCGAACAGGGTATCGATATCGGCGGCGACTGTGACATTGGCCTTCACGCCGAACGCTTTGGCGCCGAGTTCGGCGACGACCTGATTGATCGCAGCTTCGTCGAGGTCACTGATGACGATATTGGCACCGGCCTTGGCCAGTTCCTCGGCGATCACTTTTCCGATGCCGCGAGCGGAACCGGTGACAATGGCGGTTTTGTTGGTAAAATCCATCAAATTTCTCGCGTTAAACCGTTACCGATGCAAATGTCCGTATATCTTCGAGCGTGTCGAGATTGACCACGCTTTCGAGCTGCATCTCCCGTTTCGCCATTCCGGTCAAAACTTTTCCAGGTCCAATTTCCACAACGCGGGTTACACCGGCATCTTTGAGAAAGGCCATGGTCTGCGCCCATCGGACTGGAGCGGTGACCTGTGCGACCAAAAGCTGTTTAATCTCTGCGCTCGTCGTGACCGGTTTTGCGGTCACGTTGGCGATCACCGGTTTGCGGGGGGCATTCAAAGGCAGAGTCTGCATGAATTCCGCAAGACCTTCGCGTGCCGGTTCCATGAGCGGTGAATGGAACGCGCCGCCGACTTCGAGCAGTATTGCCCGCTTTGCGCCGGCTGCTTTGGCCAGTTCAGAAGCTTTGCCAACGCCTGCCAGTGATCCGGAGATCACCGTCTGGGAATTGGAATTAAAATTCGCCGGGACAACAACGCCGGTAGCGGACGCTTCGGCGCATACTTTTTCCAGTTGTTCATCGGAGAGCCCCATCACAGCGGCCATCGTGCCGGGATTTTTCTGGCAGGCTTCTTCCATGAGCGTCGCGCGACGGACCACCGCACGCACGGCATCTTCGGGAGTCATCGCACCGGCAACAGCCAAGGCGCCGTATTCTCCGAGGGAATGGCCGGCGGCGTACTCGAATGAAGGAAGGTCATTGCCGATCACCTGGACAACCGCGAGAGAATGAAGAAGAATCGCGGGCTGGGTGTACATCGTGCGCTTGAGTTCTTCGGCCGGACCGTTGAAAGAAAGGTCGGCAATATCAACGCGGAGCAGATCGGAGGCCAGTTCATAGAGCTGGCGGACAGCCGCGGAATGTTCGTACAGGTCTTTCCCCATGCCGACATACTGTGAGGCCTGACCGGGGAAAAAGAGAGCGGTTTTACTCATATCGTTACCATTTCACCAGAGCGGAAGACCAGAAAAGTCCGCCGCCAAAAGCTACCATCAATACATAGTCACCGGGTTTGATTTTTCCGGCGCGGTTGCATTCATCAAGAGCGAGCGGCACCGAAGCCGCGGAAGTATTGCCGTACTTCTCAATATTCAAATACACTTTCGCCGGGTCCAAACCGAGCCGCTTGACGATGGCATCGATAATGCGAAGGTTCGCCTGGTGCGGCACAAGCCAGGTGACCTGATCCGGTGTGATGCCGGCATCTTCGACAACTCTCAGTGCGGCCTTCCCCATTTCACGGACGGCCACTTTGAACAGATCCGATCCGTTCATGAATACTTTATTGCTGCCGTCGTACGGGAAGTCTTTGGTCAGCGGGTTTTTGGAGCCGCCGTTCTTTATCCAGAGCATTTCGCGCAGGTTGCCGTCCGACTTCATAAAAGTCGAGACGATACCGTGTCCATCGGTTGACGCTTCCAACAGGACGGCTCCGGCGCCATCGCCGAACAGGACATAGGTGCCGCGGTCGGCCTTGTTGGTGATCGAGGTCAAGTGTTCCGAGCCGACCACCAGAATTTTCTTGTACATGCCGGACTCAATAAGGGAGCGTCCGATCCCGAGTCCGCAGAGAAATCCGCCACAGGCTCCGAGGACATCGAAACAGGCGGCGTTCGGCAATCCCATTTTTTCCTGCACAGTGCAGGCGTTGGACGGAAGCGGGTAGTCCGGTGTCACAGTGCCGTTGATGAGCACTTCGACTTCTTCGTTGGCACAGCCGGCCATAGCCAGGGCCTGCCGGCAGGCGGCGACCGCCATATCGGAGTTATTCTCCGTTACCGCGAGGCGGCGTTCGCGGATCCCGGTGCGGGAGACAATCCATTCGTCGGAAGTATCAAGAATCTTCTCGAAGTCAGCGTTTGTCATCCGAGTCGGCGGCGTATATGACCCGGTCCCCGTTATCTTCGCGCTTATCTTTTGACCCATTGGTTAGTCCAAAATGATTGGTTATCAATTCGTCGTGGATCCGCTCCCGGACCTTCTTGACATGCATGTCGTGGGCGATACGAACGCCATTGGTGATGGCGCGGGCGTTCGAGGCCCCGTGACAGATTATAACGATTCCATTCACACCCAGAAGCGGGGCTCCGCCCGCTTCAGCATAGTCCAACCAGCGCTTAATGCGCTTGACGAAAGGCAGCATCATATAGACGGCAATACGTGAAAAGATGTTCGTGTCTATTTGACGCTTGGTCCATCGACCCAGCATCGGCTGGACCGATTCAGCAAATTTCAACAGAATATTTCCGGTGAACCCGTCGGTCACCACGACATCTACTTCTCCCATCATGATGTCGCGCCCTTCGACATTGCCGACGAAATTGATCTTCGACGTCTTGAGCAACTCGTGCGCGCCGAAAATCAGCTCGTTCCCTTTGCTTCGTTCTTCGCCGATCGACAGCAGTCCCACCCGCGGCTTTTCGTAATCAAACAGGATCTGCGAATAGACTGATCCCATGACGGCGAACTGGGAAAGATGGTGCGGTTTGCAGTCGGCGTTGGCGCCCACATCGAGAACCAGCGTCGGTTTGCCGGTGCTGGTAGGAAATGCGGCGGCAATGGCGGGACGACTTACTCCCTCGATACGGCCGAGAGTCAACAGTGAGGTCGCCATAACGGCTCCGGTATTGCCGGGAGAAACGAAGGCATGGGCTTTGCCCGTCTTGACCAGCCGCGCTCCTTCGGCAATCGAACTGTCCCGCATTTTCACGCCATCAGTGGCAGAGATATGCATGGTGACTTCGGTTTCGGCGTGATGGATGGAGACGTTGGACGGAACGGCCTTGGTTTGCGCCAGGATCTTTTCGATCTGTTCTTTGCGACCGACAAAAATGACATGAACGCCGCTACCGAGCAGGTTAGCCGCAGCTATCCCCCCGTCGATAATCGGCTGTGGGCCGTGGTCGGCTCCCATGACATCGAGAGCGACGACACATGTTCCGTTTTCTGTCATTGTCCTCGCGACAATCCCTTGCACGTTTCCGGGGAGAGAGTCACCGAAGGTGATTATACTTCTTTAACGGTAATGACCTGTTTGCCGTCGTAGAACCCGCAATGCGGGCAGATGTGGTGCGGCAGACGCGATTGGTGGCAGTGGCTGCATTCAATGACATTCGGGACATCGAGCTTCCAGCCCGTGCGGCGTTTGCGTCCCCGCGTCCGAGAGTGTCTTCGCTTTGGAAGTGGCATGATCTATTTCCTCACTAAACGTTATGCTCAATCGTGCAACAGTCCCTTGAGACCGTCCCATCGGCCGTCGGAACCTTCCTGCCGACAATTACAGCTGCGTTCGTTCCAGTTCGTCTTGCAGACCGGGCAGAGCCCTTTGCAATCGGGGCGACACAGCGGCTTCATATCGATCGCCAGTAACAGGGTCTGGCGCACCATATCGGTCACATCGGCGAGCGTGTCATTACCGTGCGTCAGTACATAGTCTTCGTTATCAATCGGCTCGGCCGTCTCGTTGGGTCGCGACGTATCGGCGCAGATGATAAAATCGGTATGACCGACTACTTCTGACGAGTACCCGGTCGCACAGCGCGAGCAGGCAATTTCTACCGCCGCCTTTGCCGTACCCTGACAAAAGTACTCTTCACCGGATTTTTGAATACTCAAACGGAGACTGACTTCATTCACCCGCGTGACATCGTCGGCAAATGGTTCAATCTCCCCCGGTGCGGCGATCAAATCTATCGTAACCGGAAATTCTTCGAATTCCCGCAAGTCGACTATCATAAACAATTAAGCTAACCAGAGTCGGGCGAAAAGTCAAGCCGAATCGACCCCGGAAAAGCTTTGCTCCTCAATGACTTATACGCAAAAACCGGACACATGCCGGTTTCCTTGTCCATCGAAAATAGTTATTCCACATCGGGGCCGTTTTCACCAGGTCTCGGTGGAGCGACTACCCCGATCCGACTCTCAGCTTGCGGCTGACCGACTCATTCCGGCGGTCAGTGTGTATCCTTATACACTTTGATCCGGTTTGAGGCCCTCTCCACCGCTGCCCGAGCCGACGGCAGGTCAATGCTGGTCTCACCGTGGCCAGCCGAAATCAACCGCTGTTTGCTCAGATCCAGCGCTTTCTGAGCGCGGGCGATATCAATCTCGCTCGCATCCTCAACCGCATCCGCCAGAATCGTCGCTATGTTGTGTGACACCTCAAGAAAGCCTCCCGACACCGCCAGCACATGCATGGAGTCCTGGTCGTCCCGAAATTCGATCTTGCCCGGCTTCAATGCCGTGATAAGCGGTGCATGGTGCGACAGTACCCCCAGATACCCTTCGGTACCGGGAGCAACCAACGACCGCACTTCGCCGTCGTAGAATACCCTTTCAGGCGTCACGATTGCCAGTCGAAACATAGCTTACTTCTTTGACTTCTCGTATGTTTCCAAAACATCATCAATGCCTCCCTGCAGGAAGAACATCTGTTCCGGGATATGATCCAGTTCGCCTGCCAGCAGCATATCAAAGCCTCTGATCGTGTCAGCGACCTTCACATACTTGCCTGCCTTGCCGGTGAACGCTTCGGCGACAAAGAACGGCTGTGACAGGAAGCGCTGAAT
This sequence comes from Candidatus Zixiibacteriota bacterium, assembly GCA_049290195.1. Taxonomy (GTDB): domain Bacteria; phylum Zixibacteria; class MSB-5A5; order GN15; family FEB-12; genus FEB-12. The sequence goes on along the minus strand of JBATNE010000244.1, from coordinate 70,411 downwards.
CTTACGCGCCCTCTGCACGGTCAGTTTGTCGTCTTCAGACAGTTCATCGATACCGAGAATGGCAATAATATCCTGTAGATCTTTGTATCTCTGCAATACCACCTGCACGCCGCGCGCGACGCGATAGTGGTCGGCACCCACGATGAGCGGGTCCAGAATTCGGGAGGTCGAATCGAGCGGATCGACCGCCGGATAAATGCCGAGTTCCGCGATCTGACGCGAAAGCACGGTGGTCGCATCAAGGTGCGAGAACGTGGTAGCCGGAGCCGGATCGGTCAAGTCGTCGGCCGGCACGTAAATCGCCTGCACCGACGTAATCGAACCGGACTTGGTCGACGTGATTCGCTCCTGCAATGCACCCATTTCCGTACCGAGAGTCGGCTGGTAACCTACCGCCGACGGCATACGTCCCAGAAGTGCGGACACTTCGGAACCGGCCTGCACGAATCGGAAGATGTTATCCACGAAAAGTAATACGTCCTGATTCTGTTCATCGCGGAAATATTCCGCCATGGTCAAGCCGGTGAGGGCGACGCGAAGACGTGCACCCGGGGGCTCGTTCATCTGACCGAACACCAGCGCCGTTTTGGCCAGCACGCCGGAGTGGGTCATTTCAAGATACAGATCGTTTCCTTCGCGGGTACGTTCACCGACACCGCAGAAAACCGAGTAACCGCCGTGTTCGGTGGCGATGTTGTGAATCAGTTCCTGAATCACCACCGTCTTCCCTACACCGGCGCCGCCGAACAGACCGACTTTACCGCCTTTGGCGTACGGTTCCAATAGATCGATCACCTTAATACCGGTTTCGAACATTTCCACTTTGGTTACCTGCTCATCGAACGCAGGGGCCGCACGGTGAATCGGCAGGCGCTTCGTCCCGGCCGGGATATCACCTTTGCCGTCGAGCGGCAAACCAAGCAGATTGAACAGGCGACCCAGTGAGGTCTCGCCGACCGGCACGGAAATCGGGGCGCCGGTATCGACCGCCTTCATGCCGCGCACCAGACCATCGGTGGAAGCGAGAGCGACGCACCGGACGATATTGTCGCCGGTATGAATCGCCACTTCGACCGTCAGATCGATCTTGCGCTCTTTATCCTGGATCTTGATCGCGTTCAGAATGTTCGGCAGGGACTCAGACGGGAACTCGCAGTCCACCGTCGGGCCGATCACCTGAACAACTTTGCCGATATTCTCAGGCATGAACAAACTCCACTCTATCGAAATTCATCTCTCTTCGAATTCCTAACCCTTGAGCGCATCCGCGCCGGCGACCACCTCAAGGAGTTCCTTGGTGATCTGCGCCTGACGGGCCTTGTTGTACTCAAGGGTCAACGTATTAATCATTTCTCCGGCATTCTTGGTTGCCGCGCCCATGGCGATCATTCGGCTGCCGTGTTCGCTCGCGAACGATTCCACCAGCGCAGTCACGGTTTTGGCGGCCGCATATCCCGGCATGAGCGCGCCATAAATCTGCTCCGGATTCGGTTCAAAGATGTACTCGGCTTTTGTCTTGAGATCACCCTTGGCTTCCGGTTTCGGAATCGGCAGATACGGTTCGGTCACCAGCTGATAGCGGACGGTCGACAGGAAGCGCGTATAGATCATCTCGATTTGATCGGTCTGACCGGTCACGAAACGATCGGTCAGCATATAGGTGATATCGCGCGCCTTGTCGTAATTCAGCACACCGCCCCAGTCGCCGTAGAAAGCGACAATGGGCCATTTGCGCCGCTTGTAATAATCGTTGGCCCGTTTGCCGATCGCCACGATCTCAACCGGGACATCTTTATGATTGGCCAGCCAGGCATCGGCCCGGCGAATAATATTCGAATTGAACGATCCGCACAGCCCGCGGTCGGAGCAGATCACGACCAGCGTGATCTTCTTGACCGGACGAACTTCGAAATACGGATGGGTGATCTCACCGGTCGCCCCTGCCGCCAGCTGACCGAGCATATGCTCGAGTTTCTTGGCGTACGGCTTGGCCTGCTCGACGCGCTGCTGGGCACGGCGAAGTTTCGCCGCGGCCACCATCTCCATCGCCTTGGTTATGCGACGGGTCGAGATGACCGACTTGATCCGCTTTTTTACTTCACGTAATGTCGCCACTATCGGCCCTTATGCCTTGAACTGCGCCTTGAATTTAGTGATCGCATCTTTCAGCTTTGCTTCGGATGCATCGGAGATCACTTTTTCCTTTGCCAGCGTCGGTTCGACTTCGGGATAGTTCTTATCCATGAAGGCGAAGAATTCCTTCTCGAATTTGCCGATCGCAGCAGTCGGTATGTCATCCATCATGCCTCGGGTACCCACCCAGATGATCAACACCTGACGGGCGGTTGGCATCGGTACAAACTGCAACTGCTTGAGCAACTCGACCATTTTCTGGCCGCGGTTGAGCTGTTTGCGGGTGGCCTCGTCCAGATCGGATCCGAACTGCGTGAACGCCGCCAGTTCGCGATATTGGGCCAGGTCGAGCTTCAACGTACCGGCTACCTGCTTCATCATTTTCGTCTGGGCGTTACCACCGACACGAGAGACGGAGATACCGACGTTAATAGCGGGACGAATACCGCTGAAGAACAATTCCGATTCCAGGAATATCTGGCCATCGGTAATGGAAATCACGTTGGTCGGAATGTAGGCAGACACGTCACCCGCCTGCGTTTCGATGATCGGCAGGGCCGTCAGCGATCCGCCGCCAAGTTCATCGGAGAGCTTGGCCGCGCGTTCCAGAAGACGCGAGTGGCAGTAGAAAATGTCGCCGGGATAGGCTTCGCGGCCCGGCGGGCGGCGAAGAAGCAGAGAGAGCTGACGATACGCGGCAGCCTGTTTGGAGAGATCGTCGTAAATGCAGAGGACGTGACGGCCGTTGTACATGAACTCTTCGCCCATGGCACAGCCGGCGTACGGTGCGATATACTGCAGCGGGGCCGGGTCGGTCGCCGATGCGGTTACGACGATGGTATATTCCATGGCGCCATGCTGGCGGAGGGTTTCCACCACCTGTGCGACGGTCGACTGTTTCTGACCGATCGCGACATAGACGCAGATAACGTTCTGACCCTTCTGATTGATGATGGTATCGAGCGCCACCGCTGTCTTGCCGGTCTGGCGGTCGCCAATAATCAATTCGCGCTGGCCGCGGCCGATCGGAATCATCGAGTCGATTGCCTTGAGGCCGGTCTGTAGCGGTTCTTTCACCGGCTGACGCTGCACGACGTTTGGCGCCATACCTTCGATAATGCGGAGCTTATCGGTGACGATCGGTCCTTTGCCGTCGAGCGGCTGACCAAGCGGGTTCACGACACGGCCGATCAACGCATCGCCGACCGGGACGGAGGCGACTCGTCCGGTACGACGGACCTGGTCCCCTTCCTTAATGTTCGTATCGGACCCGAAAATCGCGGCGCCGACATTGTCCGCTTCGAGGTTCAGTACAAGCCCAAGAATATCGCCCGGAAACTGAATCAGCTCGGACATCTGGACGTCTTCAAGACCCCAGATGCGCGCGATTCCGTCACCGACCTGGAGAACGGTACCGACCGACTCCATTTCGAGCTTGGTTTCGTACCGCTCGATTTCTCGCTTGATTACCGATGAGACTTCTTCTGGATTGAGACCCATCATCAAACTCCTATTACCAGTTCACACATTTCAAATGTTTCGATGCCCACTTGAGGTGGGGATTAGGCCACTTTTACTTTGGCCAACTGCTCTTCGATCTGATTCAACCCGTGGCGGATCGAGCCATCGATAATCTGGTCGTGCATCACAATGATCATTCCGCCCAGAATATTCGGGTCGACTATCTTCTCCAGGTCGATTTTCATGCCGGTCTTCTTGACCAGCTTTTCGATGAGCGCCTTTTCTTCGGGTGCAGTCAACGGGACTGCCGAAGTCACCGTCACTTTGGCGATTCCCTTGGCCGCCTTGACGAGGCGGTCGAATTCATCGACAATGCCCGGAAGGAAATTGATCCGCCGCTTTTCGATCACGATCAACAGGAACTCCAGGAACGGACGTTCCAGGCGTGATTCGAAAACGGTCTTGATCAGCGCGTATTTCTTTTCGTCGGTCACCTGCGGCGCCGCGAGGAAATTGACCAGGGTGTGGTCTCTCTCCAGGAGCGTCTTGAGCGCCATGAACTGCTCATCCGCCTGGTCGAGGAGATTTTTCTCTTTGACCGAGAGGAATAGCGCCCGGGCGTATTTCTGTGCGACTTCCTGCGAAAGCATCACAATCAGGCCTTTTCCACTTCCGCGATATATTTGCCGATCAGGTCGCGATGCTTAGTATCATCGAGCTTCTCATGGATCAGTTTTTCGGCTGCCGTCATGGTGATGGCGACCATCTGATTCCGGAGTTCGACCCGCGCCTTGGCGACATCGCGGTCAAGTTCCGCTTTGGCTTTGGCATGAAGTTCTTTCACTTCATCCTGGGCGTGCGCCTTGATATCGGCGGCCACTTTCTTGCCTTCGTCAACCGCTTCGACCAGTTTGGCCCGACGTTCATTGTCGATTTCGCGAAGCCTGGCCTCATACTGGGCCTTCTGCTCCGCGACTTTCGCTTTTTCATCGTCGATCTTCTTAAACTCGTCGACAATCCGGTTGCGGCGGTCTTCCAGGAGCGCCAGAAGCGGTTTCCACGCAAAGCGGCGCAGGATCCACAGAGTAATGAGGAACCCGAGCGAATGCGTGAGTAACTGTTGCCACTCTAAACTCATCTTTTCTCCAACTTCGAAGCGAACAAGCCGGCAATGCTGTCCCCGCACTCGCGGCGACAGCAGTCAGTACCCTTAATGGGCGCCGATCTTTCCCTGAAGGATGAAGAACACCACGAGGGCGTAAATGGTCAACGCTTCGATAAGCGCCGCACCGATGATCATCGCCGTCTGAATCTTTCCGGCTGCTTCCGGCTGACGACCAATTGCTTCCATCGCGGAACCGACCGCACGGCCAAGGCCGAGACCGGAACCTACTGCCGCCAGACCGACACCCATCGGGAGCGCCCATGCCAACATCGATTGATAATCCATCTGTTACCTCCAAATACCTATGTATGTTGTTTGATTAGTCATCGTTAGTGTGCCTCCTCGTGCGGAAGCATCATGAGTATATAAATAGTCGACAACAGGGTGAACACCAGAGCCTGAATGGTCGACAGCAAAATCCCCAGGAAAATAAACGGAACGTTGAGCGGAATTCCGACCGGCGAGAAAGACAACGCCGTCACGCCGAGGCCGACAAACGCGGCTACCAGAATATCTTCGCCGGTGATGTTACCGAAAAGACGAAGGGCCAGGCTGAACGGCTTGGCGAACTCACCGATCACGTGAATCGGGAAAATGAGCGGCACGATACACCAGCTGATGACATCGCGCGGCTGGCCGATCATATGGTCGAAATATCCCTTCACTCCAAGTCTGGTCAGTCCGGTGTACTGTGCGTACAGGAAGACCATAATGGCGAGGGATGCGGTGATGTTGATACTGGTCGACGGGGAATGACCACCCGGGATAATCCCCATAAGATTCATGAATAAGATGTAGAAGAAAAGCGTGCCCAAAAAAGGCAGGTATCTCTTGGCGTGGTGACCGAGAATGCCGTAGAGGAAATTGTACATCCCTTCGACCGCCATCTCCACCACATTCTGGAACGGACCCGGAATCATTTCCCGCTTGGCGTAAACACGAATCGCGATGATGCACAGGATAATTGAGACGATCGCGGCATAAATGACGTTGACCCACTGGTACAGGACCCCTTCGTGATGCGTGAGCATCCCGAGGACACTGGGGAGTTCCGCCGCGCCCCCTTCTTCGCCGCCGGAGGCAGCCATGAAGATCGGGCCGAGTTGAGCGACAAGAACGGCCGGGAGTTTGACCAGTCCCATCATCATACCGTCACCCCGCTAACCGGCGTGGACTTTTTGCTGTCCAGCCCAAGGATGACACGGCCGAGCACTTTAAGGATGATTATAAGAATAATGCCGCCGAAACCGGCCAGCAGATAGATCGGATTGAATTCGGGAATCATGAGAAGGGCAAAGCCGGCTCCATAGAGAAGCGGGAATTTGATCAGTGCCATGCCGATCGCCTTCATCGTTTCTGCCCCTTCGGGTCGCATGGTCGTTTTGACCAGAGCGGCGATAAAGAGGAGATTCAACATTCCCCAGACTCCGCCGGAAAGCACCGCCAAAGTCGGGAACAGGCCGAAATAGTACAGCCCGAATGGGACAAATATCACAAGGACGATCGCAAATGTGCGGACAGTGCGTCCAATAAATTCCAAACCCATAGTTACTTCGAGTCTTTTTCTTCTTCCAGCTCTTCCGACTTTTTCACCAGCCGGTATATCTCTCGCCCTGCCGCACTAAACCCCAGAACAACCCCTGCGATCATTAGATAAGGTGTGGTTCCAAACTTGTTATCCGCCCAGTTGCCCGCGAAATATCCTATTAATGGTGCGGCCACCAGTATCGCGGGCACAGTGCCCAAGAGGGCGATCTGCGCGTAGGAACGATCCTTTTTCCCACCAGGTTTTTCCGGCGGATTCGAAAAAGAGGGCATCATGTCCCGGTTAGCGACATTTTTGTCGTGCCAATATACTGGCCGATGATCGAATGTCAACCCGATTTTCCTTTTTTGTCATGTGGATAACTTCAACTCATCCAGTCGGATAGTTCCATACTTTGGCGTACTTGGCCAGATTTTAATCGATCCGGGGTGATCAAAGTTGGCGGTTCGGGGCGTGATTCCGTATAATCCTGTACGCTCAGGAGGAATAGATGCGCTTTACCATATGTATCCTGGCCCTGCTAGTGGGGGTCATGCTAACAACTTCGGCCCTCTCCAAATCGAACCGCACCAAGGGGTCCAACCGTCCCAAACCGCCTGCCGAGACCTCCGATCCGGATACAAAGCTGTGCCGGGATGCTTCGAAGACGATGGTCATGTCGTTTGCCCGGACGCTCAAGACCCAGCTTTCAGCTGCCATGAAGAAAGGGACGGTCAACGCCATCAACGTCTGCGGGTCGAAGGCTCCGGAGATCACGGCCAGTCAGTCCACAGGCGGCTGGATCATCAAGCGGGTGAGCGATCGGAACCGAAACGAGGACAACGCCCCGGATAGCCTGGAAAAGGCGATGCTGGCGGAGTTCAGTGCCACAAAGAAGAACCGGCCGATCTTCAAGGACTTCTGGACTGAAAAGGACGGGGTCAAGATGTATCACTTCTATGAGCCGATCGTGACCCAGGACTTCTGCCTCCGCTGCCATGGCGACAAGAACAAGATGGATAGCACGGTAGTGGCCGCCATTTCCACGCAATACCCGCACGATCTGGCCACAGGGTATAGTGCCGGCGATGTCAGAGGAATGTTCGTCGTGGAGACTACCTGGCCGGAAGGCAGGGCCCAGGCGCTGGCGCTGACCGGCGGTCGCTAAAGTTAGTCGTGTTTAAGCTTAAGAAACAGAATCAGACACGCTATCACTAGTGTCACGGCATTTGCTGCGATGACCGGAACCGAGTCAATCAAGAGCCCATAGACCAGCCACAAGAATATCCCGCTGCAAAACGATATATACATTCCGAGCGAAATGTCCTTCGTCGATCGTGATTTCCAGGTTTTGACCAGCTGGGGGAAAAATGAAATGGTCGTCAGCGTGCCGGCCGCCAACCCGAGGAGCGTGACACCGTCCATCGTCAGAACCGATACCCCGCACTCACTCGATAGGTGTCATCGAGTTCCGATTCGTGCAGGTACGCGAAGTCCAAAGTGATATTGCGGAAATTGACTCCCCCGCCGGTCGTGAATCGACCGATATCGAACCCCGCCCTGCCGAACACCAGACTCCGGTAATCGATCTCAAGGCCATAATGGGTATCCATCGAGATACGACCCATCCAGTATTGCGATGCAGCCTTGAGGTTCTCAAACTTGATATCACCACTGGCGCAGAGTCGACCGGTGAATTCGCGGTAGCTCTTGAAGACTGAGAAGCCGGGTTTTACGGTGGGATAGATCGATTCGCTGTGGCTACCCTGCCCAAAGGTCTTTCCCGAATACCGAATGAACCCGGATGTGACATCGGTGATCATCAGTCCGAGATCGAGAAACTGATAGGGCCGATAGAGTGCGCCGGCATCGAGCGTGAGTCCCATGCCGGATTCCGTCCCGATGTCACGATAGATGACTTTGGCAGTCAGACCGAAGTCGATCTTGTTCCAGACCCTCCCGGCGACTGAGCCGGCCAGGAGAACGTCGGCGTGGGATTCTTCCCGTACGACATAGGGTCGGTTGAATTCATTGAGCTGAGTGATCTTGATACCGCCCCCGCCCAGATAATAGAGATAGAATCCGTACGCCAGGATCTTGCTGTTCGGTTTGGAACGGGCATCGATGTAGGAAAGGAAATCGTGATTGAGCAGAGAGCCGAATGTCTCGGCGTGCATAGCAGTGACATAGCGGCCATCGAGGCGCGCCATGCCTGCCGGGTTCCAGTAGCCTGAAGTACCATCGAACGGTCCGGCCACCACTGCCCCGCCGAGGGCAAGTCCACGGGCTCCGGCACCAAGCGTGAACGGGTCGCCGGCATATTTGGCGGCTGATACTGAACCAGCAGAAATGGCGAGCGCGACCAGTGCGGCGACCGCCAGTTGAACCAATCTACCCGGTTTCGAATTCCTCATGCGCATATCATTATAGTGACGTATCACGATGCCGACCAATGTAGTCCAGATGTTGTTCTGAGTCTAACAGATTTTTCCACCTCACCGGGTATACAAAAGGCGGGACGCGAACGTCCCGCCTTCTGACTCAAACAAAAAGTAGAAAGATGGCTTACTTGGAATCTTCCGGAGTCTTGGCCTTGGCATCCTTGGCGGCGGCGCACTTGGCAGCACAGGCAGCCTTGTCCATACCGGCGCACTTGGCGGCACAATCAGCCTTGGCATCGGTACCGGAGGTAGCGACAGCCGGAATGATCTGGGCTTCGTAACCGTTGTTGGTCACAGCCGTGGTGAGCATGTCCTTCTTGCACTTGGTCGGGTCGACGCAGACGAGGGCGACTTTGTCCTTGTAGGAAACATTGACGACCTTGATCACGCCGGGGATCTTTTCCAGAGAAGCGCGAACGGTAGATTCGCATCCACCGCAGGTCATGCCGGAAACCGACATATTGACCATTTCGCAGTTCTTGCCATCGGCAGCCGTGCACTTGGCACCATCGGCCGAGGTCATAGAGCCATGAGCGGCGCAACTGGCTTTGCCGTCGGCGGAGGTCATCTTGGCGCCTTTGGCGGCGTCACAAGCTTTGGCATCGGCGGAGGTCGCCTTGGCGCCATCGCACGAAGCTTTGCCATCGGCACTGACCAGCTTACCATCGGTGGTGGTGGTCGACGCGGACTTGCCATTTTCGCCGCAGGCGAATGTCGGGGCGGCTACCAGCGCCAAAAGCGCGAGACAAGCCAAGCCCATGAGTAGAAACTTTTTCATCGATCTGCTCCTTCCGGGATGTGTACGTAAATTTGTCCTATTAATGAGTTAGAATATAGTCTTCTATTCTATTGTCGCAACTTGTTTGTACTCAGTCCCCCTGAATCGGCCACCCGACCCGAATTTCCGCGCTGTAAGGATTAAACACCCAGAGCCTCGGCCCGGTTCCAAATGCCGTCCCGGATTCCAAAGAAAGGACCTATTTAATCCACTCTGCGGCCTTTACCCCGTTATCGGTTGCCGAACCCAGGTTCTGAGCCGGTAAAGCAAAAATCTACGTATAGTGTTAATAAGTAACAAGTTAACACGACCTTGAATGTCGTGCCCGCTGCTGGAGAGGCTGGTGCAATGGGTGAGCCGCGTCGGCGGATAAAGACCGGACGCTCGTCAAGTCCTGGTATCGGCGGCGCTGAAGGCCGGGACGGCGCCTACGGCATACCCCTCTACCAACTGCGCGAACAGCTCTTTGACTGAGATGATCTCCATGATGCGATGGGCATTCGCACCGGCGAAAGCAAAGCCAAATTTCAGCTTTCCTTTTTGCGCGCTGATGAGTGCCTGGGCAATGCAGTATGGGGAGTTGGTATAGTCACAGGTGGAAATGCAGTGATACGGACAGCTGTACGGCTGCTTGATGCCTGACTCGACATCATCGAGATACTTGTTCCGGATCGCGCGACCGGGCATACCGACCGGGCTCTTGATAATCACGATATCTTCGGGGTTTGCGCCAACATACGCTTCCTTGAATGCAAGGTCGGCATCGCATTCGTGAGTGGCGACAAACCGCGTCCCCATCTGGACACCATCGGCCCCCATCTCAACGAAGTTACGGATATCCTGTCCGGTGTAAATCCCCCCGGCTGCGATCACCGGTATTTTCTTGCCGTACTTGGAGGCATAGGCCAGAACTGTTTCGATCACCTCAGGTATCAGTTTCTCGAGAGCAAAGAGCGGGTTGTCGATTTGCTCTTTGCTGAAGCCAAGGTGTCCGCCTGCTTTGGGGCCTTCGACTACCACGGCATCGGGAAGGTAATCATAGTGGTGCAGCCATCGTTTGCAGATGACACTGGCGGCACGGGCCGAAGAAACGATCGGAACCAGTTTAGTGTGGAGCGTACCCTTGAGGTATTCCGGCAGATTCAGCGGCAGGCCGGCTCCGGAGAAGATGATATCGATACCTTCTTCGATTGCTGTGCGGAAGAAATCGGCATGATTGGTATTGGCCATCATGACATTGAGTCCGAGAACACCGGAGGTCTTTTCACGTGCTTTGCGAATCTCTTCGCGGAGAGCGCGAATATTTGCTTCGACAAAATTAGAGCGGAAATCCGGTTCTCTCATGCCGATGCCGGTGGAGGCGATAACGCCAATGCCACCTTCGTTAGCTACAGCTGAAGCTAGTCCTGATAGAGATATACCGACTCCCATTCCTCCCTGGATAATGGGCAGCGGCACAGTGAAGTTACCGATCGTAAGTGGTGAGTGTCTCAAAACTAGTTCTTGTAAACGGTTCCTTCCAAGGCAAGGGCTGGAGAAAGAGTGTGCGTAGCGGCGGCGAACGGCTCGCTCAAACTTCAGACAATTCGGACCTGATTAACCATAATTTAACAAATAGTAAAAAGGAATGCAACAGCTATTCCTGCGGCACCAATCGTCAATTGTATCAGGGAGATACGGAAGTCACGCACGACTAAGCCGCGTCGAAATGGAAAATCTCGACGCACGCATATCTTTGCGAATAAGAAAATGTCCTCAAAAACCGGATCAGATCAATTTGTGTACGGTCCCGGTGTAGGCTCGGTGAAGTCCAATGGCTGCAGTAATCAGACAATACACAAAGAGCGACAAAACAAATATCAAAACGCGCATGGCTCCCCACAGCGAGTAAGATGTTCCGCGACTATTTGCAATATCGACGCATTTGCATTTTTGTCAACATTTGAATTTTCGCAACTGTGCGTCATTTGGCTGTATTCCGGCTCTGCTGGCCCACTATTTGCCTCTGCGTCAAACGCTCGAAAGTAGCTAAAATAGATATTGTTTAGCGACTTACGCTGAATTGTGAGGATCGGCGAATTACCAGGTGTTCTCGCCCACCGACACGGGACTGCCGCAGCCGGTTACGGTGACCGAAGTGCTGGTATTGGGCCAGATCTGGCCGGTACTGGCCTTATAGGCCCAGCCGCCACGAGTCCCGACTACCACACCCTTGGTGACTCCAGTCACAATTGAATCAGGCGCTTTAGAATCATCTTGAAAGGGATTGGGCGGAATCGTCTGAGACATGACGATGCCGACGGTAGCAAGGCTGTCTCTTGGCGGAAATGTTTTGACCCCGGTCTTAATGATATTATTTGCCTGCCAGAGGACGATCCCCTGACGCAGAGAAGACAGCGATGATCGGCAGGCGCTTTCTTTGGCCTGGTTGGTGACGTCCCGGTATTTGGGGACAGCGACGCTCGCCAAAATGCCCAAAACCACAATCACAATGACCAGTTCGATCAGCGTGAATCCGCGATGGTCACCAGTAGAAATCACCTAACATAGCTCCTTTAGTGCGAGTGGGACCCGATCGTATAGATATCGGCAGAATCCTGAATTCGCTTGAGGGGTAGGCAGTTAGGTCGGATCAGGCCTGTTTGAGGCACATCGGAAATGAGGCCAATAGATCGCGGGTATGGGCGTAAGTTATTCCCCGGCAACCACCGTGGCAAACTGGGAAGGTTTCGCAGGACCGGCAAGTGCCGTGGATATTCTCAAAGGGAAATTCGGACATTTCGGTCATTTTGGGATCATTCCAAAGCTCGCGGATGGACCGATGGTGGAGATTCCCAACACAGAATTGCTTGTCCAAAAGGGAGGTGCAGGGATAGACCTCGCCGGTGGAAGAGATATAGAGCATCTGCTTGCCTGCGATGCAGTCATGGAATTCATAGTTGGGAGGCAGCGGGCCGAACGCAGGGTCGAACATCTGAATAGGATCCTTAATATCAGCTGCATCAAGCACGAATTGCCGCAGCTTGTCCCGGTCCTCTCGGAACAAAAGCCGTTCCACAACATCCTTCTGCTTCCCTCTCCCCCACGGGACAAATCCGCAATACCGAATATGGCTGACCCCTTCGCGCCGGGCGAGCTTGATGAACTCCCAGGCGTCGTCGATCGTGTCGCGCCCCAGAAGCATGGCCAGATCAAGCGTAAGCTCCAGCCGCTTGCAGATCCGGACAGCCTCGATGATCTTGTTGAACTCATCTTCGGTCATTCGCCGCATGATCATGTTTTGTTCCGGATTGGAACCATCGAGACTGATCTGGATGTAGGTGATGCCGGCCGCTTTGAGCGAGCGAGCGCGTGATTCGTCGAGCAGCACGCCGTTGGTAGTGACTCCCTGACGGAAATTCCCCTTTGCCTTTCCATAGGCTACGATCTCTTCAAGATCAGCCCGCAGAAGCGGTTCGCCGCCGGTCCAGCCGATCGATCGCGTCCCCATGGTTGCGAGATCGTCGATAATGGCCTTGCACTCAGGGGTGCTCAGGTCCGGCATAGGTCGACGGGTCGCGGCCGTATAGCAGTGCGGACAGGTGAGATTGCACTGCCGGGTTATTTCCCAGCCTACCATTTCAGGCTGTTCGGATCGCATGCAGTCCTTTCGGTTCTCGGGCGACACAACGTCATCGCCCGCATTTCAAGAGGGGATGGACCATGAGGTCTCCATCCCCTGAGCAGAATCAACTATTCTTAGCTTTCTCTCGGAATGATGAGAAACAGCTTCTTGTAGCACGGGCACGGAATGGCGCTCGGCGTCTGGGGTTTCTGCACTAACTTCACGATGTCACCTCCTTTCGGCGTTCAGAGTGGTGGCGAATTGCCAGCATATCGGATAGGTTGTATTTCCACGAGCAACAGGCACCGCGGCGAATTTTCTCCTTATCGAGCGACTGTCGGGGGCATCCTCCCATACACAATGGAAGCACGTTGCAGCGCTGACAGGTCGGCAGAGAGAGCGGGTCCCAGGCCAGATACTTGTCTCTGTTGGCTTGTTGACGCGGCGAGCGATCCTCGAAGAAGATCGACCCGATAGAGTGCGAGCGATCGAGTGAAATCTCTTCCCAGCATTTGAATAGATCTCCCGACGGAGAGATGACAAATGAGTTATCGCTGTCGGCGCCGCAGTGTCCTCCTGGGGCCAGCATGGGGTATTCCATGTGATTTATCCCCTCCTGTTGCAGACGTCGGTACAACTCTACCTGCAGGTGGGAAAATGCCGCCGGAGCGAGACATAGCCCTTTGACATCGGTACAGCTGCCGCCGGCATCGGCAATGGGAGCAAAGTAGAGATTCGCTTTGCCGAGAATGCCACGGTCATTGAGTTCGCGCGTCAGCGCGACAGCAGCGTCGGAGTTGCTGCGATCGATGTTCATCCGGATCGTGATCTGCAGGAGATCCAGCGCGCTCTCTATATTGGCGATGATGCGGTCGAAAGTCGGTCCGCCACCGACCAGTGTTCTTCGTCTGTCATGCGATTCGCGGGGACCATCGAGCGTAATCTGGATATCCTTGATATCGAGATCGTTTAAGCGGCGGGCGGCGGCCCGATCGAGGAGATAGCCGTTGGTGACCATCGATGCCGGCAGGAGCGAGACGGACTTCTCATGGGCAAGGCGCTGCAGTGCGGTCTGGACCCGCTCGATCAGGTCAAGACAGAGAGTAGGTTCCCCGCCAAACCAGGTGACCAGGATCTGTTTTGTGCCATGGACGCGGGAACGGGCGAATTCTAGAAGCGCTCGTTCCGTCTCCGCATCCATTGAGCCGGCGGAATTCCTGCTCTCAAAGCAGTAGGGGCAGTCGAAATTGCAGCCAAGCGTGGGCGCGATTGTCAGAAACAGAGTATCGCCGCCAAATCGTTGCAGCCGATTGCGCGTGGTCATGGCGGCCAGTTCGTCGATTTCTGCCGGGACGAGAAATTTGCCGTCGCACAGTATCTGAAAGATTTCTTCCTGGTGGGAGGACCGCTCCGATTCCGGTTCGGCCAGCACATATGTGACATCAGAGAGATCGACCGGGTCAATCTCCGCAAGGGCTACGGTAGCGCTGTTAAAGAGGAGAGTCTGTCCGGAGACAAGAGGGACTGTAATGTTGTATCGGGACGCTTTCATTCTTGATCAGAGTCGCCCGATACCACCGGGCGTCCAGTCGTCGACATTGGCCCACTTTGGTTAGTTGCCCCGTTCACCGCAGGGCGGTTACGTACCTAACATCGCGGAAAGACTCCATCTTGTCAAGGAAGTTCCCCTTCTGTGCGAACCGGACGAGTCAGGAATTTGCGTGTGAAGCGTGCCTGTAGCTATCAGAAAAGTAGAGATTGATATAACAAGTCGACGATCTCCTATTTCTTCTTCTTGCGATTGGAGACAAAGTCCCAGAAGACATAGGAGCCGAGGTTGTCAACCGAAGCGAAATAGGCTCTCCCCCGGTTCAATTCGGTCAGCCGCTCGACGAATTTCTGCAAATAGGGGTCATCGGTCACCATGAAGGTCGTGATCGGTATCTTCTTCTTGCGACAGATTACCGCCTCATCGAGTGTGCGATTGACTATGCGGGGATCCAGCCCCATCGGATTCTTGTAGATCTGTCCGTTGGCGCGGGTGATCATAGAGGGCTTACCGTCGGTGACCATGAAGATCTGCTTGTTGGCGTGCTTCTTGGTCATCAGAATCTGGCGAGCCACCCGCAATCCCGCCTGCGTGTTGGTGTGATAGGGTCCGGCGCCGATATAGGGAAGCTCTTTGATCGAAACCTCCCAGGCATCATCGCCAAAGAGGACAATCGACAGATCATCTTTGGGGTACTTGGTGAGGATCAATTCAGTAAAGGCCATGGCCACTTGCTTGGCCGGGGTGATCCGATCCTCGCCATATAATACCATCGAGTGCGATATATCGATCATCAGAACGGTCGCGCAGGAGCCGGCCTTTTCAGACTCGAACACTTCGAGATCATCTTCGTGCATGGAAAGCCCGAGGTCGCCGGTCCGGACGATGGAATTGAACAGCGATGCGGTGAAATCGATATTCCCGGGGTTGTCGCCGAAATTGAAACTGCGCCGTTCGGGCAAAGGTTCATCTGACGTCCCTCCTTCGTGCGGAAGGCGGTGGTCTCCCTTACCGGATGTGCGGAGCTTCTCGAATATCTGGTTGAAGGCATCGCGCCGCAAACCGCGCTCCCCTTTTGGGCTCAGGCGGAGCCCATCGGGACCCTGGCGGACGAGATTTGAGTCTTGAAGCAACTTCTCAAGTTCCTCGAGATCGTATTTCTCATCGAGCACTCCCTGTTCCTGAAGCCGCTTCATCATATCCAGCGTCTCCTGGACATTGCCGTTCAGGCGCATCAGCAGATAATGATAGATCGCCATCAGGTCGGAGATATCCTTCAGGCGGGCAAAGGCGGCATCATCCCACTTGGAGTAGACGAATTTCACTGATTTCCTCTCATCCCCTTCAGCATATCAGAGAAAATGTCAGCGTACCGAACCAGCGAATCGACTTCTTCGCGCGCGAGGATGTTGTTGTGATGGAGACCATCGAGCGCCAGTTCCATGCGGAAGAGCAGTTCCCGTTCGTCCGGAGTGTCGAAATTCTGTTTCACGATCTGGCGAAGACCGGCGACTGACTCAAGCCGCTTCTTGTACTCGGCAAACGGGAGATCATCGGCCAACTCGACCTTCTGGCCGGTCGAGAAATAATCGATGACCGCTTCATACGGATTGTGAGAAGCGCGGTCCGGATGCTGTTTCTCCTTGGTGGGGGCCGGGAAGTGCTGAAGAAAGACGGCGTTTATCGCTTTGCCGATCAAACCGTGCGCGACGAGAATTGAACCTTCCTGCTCACCCTCGTAGACGAGTTCAATCTTTCCGGTGACCGATGGAATCATGGCATACAAATCGGTCAGCCGAGGATAAAGATCGGAGTCGTTGGTCATGAGGGCGCGACGCTCAATATTCGAAAGCAGGTTCTCGAAGGCTGAGATCGAGACTCGAGCCGATACACCGGAACTCTGGTCGACAAATTCACTGGCGCGCGCCTGGAAGGAGACCTCTTCGACAATATCCCGTACCAGTTCCGGAATCGTGATATTCTTGTCCTTGCCGGAATGCTCGGAAGCGGTGATCGCCTTGGCATCCTCGAGCGTACGCGGGTAGTGCGTTACAATTTGCGAGTCGATACGATCCTTGAGCGGCGTGATAATATTGCCGCGATTGGTGTAATCTTCGGGATTGGCAGAAAAAACGATCATGATATCCAGCGGCACCCGGAGCGGAAATCCGCGCACCTGGATGTCGTTTTCTTCGAGGATATTCAGCAGACCCACTTGAATGCGCGGCTGAAGGTCCGGGAGTTCGTTGATCGCGAATATACCTCGGTTGGTTCTGGGGATGATTCCCCAGTGGATGACTTCCTCGTTGGAGATATCCAGTTTCTCACGGGCGGCTTTGATCGGGTCGATATCACCGATCAGGTCGGCGATAGAGACATCGGGGGTGGCGAGTTTCTCGTGGTATCGTTCTTCGCGGGATTTCCATTCGATCGGCGCTTTGTCGCCGAGATCGGCGATAATCGCCTGACCCTTGGGAGAGATCGGCTTGTAAGGGTCTTCATTGAGATAAGTGCCGGCCAGATACGGCTGCCATTCATCGAGAAGTGACGCCAGCTGGCGAATGATTCTGCTCTTCGCCTGTCCGCGCAGACCGAGAAGAATGAAGTTATGTTCAGATAACAGGGCGTTCTGCAGCTGCGGAACGACGGTCTTCTCATATCCGACAATCCCCGGAAACGGCTTTTCCCCCGCCCGGAGTTTCTGCAGGAGATTCTGGCGTATTTCATCTTTGACTGTGCGGCTTTCCCAGCCGGACTTCTTCAGTTCACCCAGGGTAGAGGGAAGGTTCTTTTTCACATCGCTCCTTTTTCGTGCTTATGGGACCGCTGGTTCCGGTGTGTCTGTCCCGCACTGTGTAACAACAGGGGGCGCGGGATGGTTCGTCTCTGTTGGCCTCAAGTCGTTGAAAACTTGTACTTTCAATACGAACTCCTCGGGTCGTGGACTTTCGCTCGATGATAAAATAATTGAGTAATTGCGCGGCGCGCCGTATCATCTGACGGCCGCAATGGACCCAATAACTCCAATATCCAACTAGTTCGAACCGGATTCAGCCGGGTAAGTTAGTTGGTGAGTTTGGGTTCGACAAGTCTATGAACTGTGTACAATAAAATGCCGAAAGACCTTAGCACCATATCTTCGACCATAGTACGCTAAGGATAGAGAAAGGACTTACACAATGCTCAAACGCCTTTTCCTCATGGTCTGCCTGACGGCGTTGACCGTTTGGCTTGCCGGATGTGGCAAGGAGAAGACCGAAGCTCAAAACCAGGATACCGCTATGCACGACACAGTTGCTACTCCTCAGGTAGCACAGGAGTCGGTCGCGGCTCCCGTGACTGAGCCGGCAAAGACGGAGACACCGGCCGTTGCCAGCGAAGAGCCGAAACCGAAGCCAAAGCCGGCTGCGCCAAAAGAGACGCATCTGACGATTCCTGATTCCACCCAGTTGTTCGTTTCGTTGGTCGACTCGGTGCAGACGAACTCCAATCAGATCGGGGATCATTTCAAGGGGAAACTTGACTCCAATGTGACCATCTCCGGCAAGGTCGCCCTGCCGGCCGGATCGGATGTCGACCTGGTCATTACCAAATTGGTCAAGGGGGGAACGCTGAAGACGCCACCGGAAATCGGCTTCACGGTTTCCTCCATCACGACTCCGAGCGGAACAGTGCATCAGATGACAACGAGTGAATTCTACGAAGAAGGGCGCTCGCACACCCGGCGTGAAGTCGGTATGATCGGCGGCGGCGCTGCTGCCGGTGCCGTGATCGGCGCTATCGCCGGTAAGAGCAAGAAGGCCGCGGCGATAGGTGCGGCGGTTGGTGCCGCAGCCGGAACCGGTGCCGCAGCCGCGACCGGACGACAGAATCTCGTCTACGGACCGGGTCAGTCAGTCGCCTTTACCACGTCCGCGAGCGTGACGGTGACTGTTCCGGCGAAATAACGACACAGACAATTGAATACAATTTTGAAAGATGAGAGGAGACACACGATGAAACAACTTGTGATGATTGCACTGCTCATACTGGTCGTCGGTAGTGCCTCCGCGGCGGATCGATCAGCAGGGTTCTGCGGTGTCGGACCGCGCGTCGGGTTCACCGTTAATCCGGACCAGATCCATATCGGTGGACAGGTTGATTTCGGCGATATTACGCCGGGACTCATGATGTTACCGAATCTGGAATTGGGCTTTGGAGACCACGTCACGACCGTTGCTCCGACCTTCGAGTTGGACTATCGGTTCCGCCACAACTGGCTGGCCTGGACACCGTACATCGGTGGCGGCGTGGGACCGGTGTTCTATTCATTTGAAGGGGGTCTTGGGAGCACGACCAAATTCGGTATTTATATCGAAGGTGGCTTATCTCGCCAGCTGACCAACAAGAATATGGGGCGGTTCTTTGTCGAAGCGAAACTCGGCTTCGCGGATGCCCCGGATGCCAAATTCACCGCCGGGTGGATGTTCGGCAAGTAGTCGTATTTGATTTCAGATACGAGAATGCCGGTGGCCCCAGGGTCACCGGCATTTGATTTTCAGGCAAGTTCTTTGAAATAGAGCAGGCGCTTCTCTTTGTTGACGTTGCCTCTGGGGATATCGGTCACTTCGGCCCGAAAGGGGTGACTTCCCTTGATGATAATAATATCATTGACCTTGATTTCGTACGACGGTTTGACCTTGCGGCCATTGACTTCGACAAGGCCGTTGTCGGCCATTTCCTTGGCGATAGTCCGGCGCTTGATAATGCCGACCGTGGAGAGATAATCGTCAACCCGCATCAGCTTTGAAGACGATACTCCAAAAAGGTCCGGGACTTGATCTGATCCAGCCACTTGTCAACCATCTTGCCGGTCTTGTCCTGTCGGGCAAGATCCTTGATCCGGTCGAAATCGTCGGTCAGATTGTACTTCTTCTCGGGTTGATAGTCGAGCAACTTGACGATATGATAACCTTCGGCCGAAAGTACCGGTCCGCGAAACTCACCGGGACTTTTCCAATCCTTGACGATTTCCGTGAATTCACCTGGAAGCTGTGTGAGGGCAAACCAGCCCAGTTCTCCCCCCTGTGCGCGGGTTTCATTGTCGTCCGAAAAGGTCTTGGCGAGTTCGGAGAAATCTCCACCCGCCTTGATAACGGTCATCAATGAGTCGGCCACAGTACGAACGGCGGCCGAGTCCTGCGCGGTCGGAGAAACAGCCAGCATGATATGCCGGAGTCTCAGCTTCTCACCCTGACGTTCCTCACACTTGATGACGTGATAGCCAAACTGAGTCCTGATTACGCCGGAAATCTCGCCCGGATTCAGTACGAAAGCGGCGCGGGAGAATTCCGGAACCATTTCGTCACGAGACACCAGACCAAGATCACCGCCGTTTTCCCCGGCTCCCAGGCCGGAGAACTTCCTGCTCAGCTCGGCAAAATCTTCACCGGCAACCGCACGCTGGCGCAACTGCATCCCAAGCGCCTTGACCGAGTCTTCAACTTTGCGCGAGGCGGAGATCTTCAACAGAATATGTGCCAACTTGATTCCCTCCGGTTGATTGGGAATCGAGTCTTTATACCGCTCGTAAAAGTCCTCCACTTCCTTGCGGGAAACGGAAACCGAGTACAGCTTCTTCTGAATCAATTTCTGCTTCAGATACTGGCTCTCGACATCGGTACGATACCGCTTCTTCAGGTCGCGAAGAGTCAGCCCTTCCTTGGCGAGTGCGCCCAGAAACTCCTCATTGGATTTGAACCTTCCTGCCACACGGGCCACCTGCTCTTCGACCGACTGATCGATCTCCTCGGAACGGATCGTAATCGACGTATCCTTTTTCGCTTCCAGGAGGAACAGCTTGTCGGAAATCATCTGGTCGAGTGTCTCCTTCTGGAACGCTTCGGCCTCACTTTGGGTGGTGGGGCGACGTCCCGTCTGGAGGGCGACCATCTGCATCTGGCTGGCCAGTTCGGTCGCGAGGATAACTTCCTTGCCTACGATCGCAACAATGCGGTCGATTTTCTCTCGCTCCGCCCGGGCGGACCCGGGGGTCATTGCGATTCCCGCGACCAGGAGGGCCGCGCACAGAATGGTCTTGGTCATTAGTTCTTCTTTACCGCGGTCGAATCCGTGGCCGCGTATTTGGTTTTATCGACAGTCGTCCAGAGTACGTCCGTGTTGACCTTAATAGTAGTGGCGGCGCGACGCTCTGAGATCCACTGGCTGTACTTGGCCGCCGACTTCTCTTTGGTGATCTGATCGGCTATCTGGCGTTTAACACCCAGATAGTCGGTGACCTGCTGGTCGATCTTGTCGACCAGATAGATAATCGAATACTTGCCACCGGCCACCACCGGACCTCCGACCGTTCCTACCGACATCTTCCAGGCGAGATCGAAAGCTTCGGGGAACCATTCCCGCTGAAGGTACCCCAGATCTCCGCCGCTGGCCTTCTTGGCAGCCCGTTCGGACAACTCTGTAGCTTTCTTCTTGAAATCATCCAGAGACTTGAGCTGCTTGGCCAGCTTGCCGGCCTGGATCTCATCGCTCAACTGAATTTCATACACGTGCACGCGGGCAGGTTCCATGTAGTTCTCGCGGTGTGTGTCATAGAATCCCCGAACTTCTTCTTCGGTCGGCTCGGTCGCCTTGAAGCTCGAATCGTTTTTCATGAGGTCAGCCATGGAGAGTTCGCGGAACAGCTTTAGCTTGGACTTGTATTCTTCATCATTCTCGACACCGGCTTTGGAAGCTTCGTACGTGAGAATATCCGTGATCTTGATCTGGAAGACCATGATCGCCAGGGAATCATAGCTGTCGAAATTCGGCCGAATGGCGGCCGGCAGTTTCCGCGAATCAGCGAGGTAGTCCCCAACCTGTTCCTGTCCCCCTTCCCAGGTGGCCAGTACCAGTTCCTTTTCGGAACGATCCAGTTGCGCGTCGTCGAAATCATTTTTCGGCAGGGTGGCGAGCAATTCCGGCGGATACAGCTGCTCCCGCTTCTTGAGCAGGTAGTCGCAGGTGGTCTTGTCGACCGTGACCGGGTATTTCTTGCGCATCGCCTGGATATAGGTGAGGGCGGCGCGCGTCCGTCGAATCTCGGTCAATTCCCGTTCCAGCGAGGCGTGCATCTTCTCAAATGAATCTCGCGGGGTATTCGGCTGCTTGTCGATCAATTTGAGAATATGAAATCCGTAACGGGATTCCACCGGCGGTGAGACTTCTCCCGGCTGAAGCTTAAAGGCAGCTTCTTCGATCTCAGGAAGATTGGACATACTTCCCCAGGTCACAAACCCCATGTCCCCTTTGCTCCGTTTGGCATTGGGATCGATGGAATGGTCAAACGCCAGTTGCTCAAAGCTGGCTCCCTCTTTGAGTTTCTGGATGAGCATGTCGGCGGTGTCCTTCTTGGAGACCATGATATGAGCGACGTGATACTTGGTATCGCGGCGATTATAGAACTCCTTGAGGTCGGCCTCGGTCGGCTTGGCCTTGGCTTCGATTTCCCGGCCATACAGTATGTCCAGCAGAAATTTGTCTTTGTTCTGGGCCACCACAGTGGTGACTTCATCCGCCTTGTCCAGGTTCTTGTCGTAAGCCGCCTGGATCAACAGGCGCTGGTTTATCAGAGAATCCAGAAACTTGTTCTTGGCGTTAAATTCATCCTGAGCCGTAGCGTAATTACCACGGATGTTCTTGGTCAGATTGGTGAACTCTTTCAAGCTAATGTCATAGTCACCCACCTGCGCTACAGTCTGGCTGTCGGACTTGCTGCATCCCCACACCGCCAGAATGGCAATGCCGAGACACGCCAGCAAGAGCGCAATGCGATAGTTAAACTTCATTCGAAATGTATCCTCCTGAGTCAGTCTTTCATTCTACCGTACGGCATGACACCGGTTCCGCAGAATCGGACCCGATGGAAAGGATATATATAAGAGGTAAGCTGTTTTTCGGCAAGGAGTTTGGAAAAGAGAGCCGACTACTCGAAATCCGACTCGAGGTAATCCCGTGTAGTTGATTGGCGGGCCAGCCTTTGAGAGAGCTTCTTGGTAAACTCCACCGCCGAATTCTCACCATACACTTTCAGCATGTGATTCATCGCGATGACTTCGGATATCACCGTGATGTTCTTTCCGGGAGAGATCGGCACTGTAATCTGCGGGATCTCGACACCCAGTACCGTGGTCATGCGATCCTGAATACCCAGTCGTTCGTATTCAATTGTCTCGGACCACAAGGCGAGATGAACTTCGACTTCGATACGCTTCTGAAGGCGAATCGCCCGAATCCCGAATAACTCCTCGATATCGATAATACCCACACCGCGGATTTCCATGTGGTGCCCGAGGAGTTCCGAACCTGATCCAATAATGACATCGGGCGCGACGCGAGTCACTTTGCAGACATCATCGGCAACCAGCCTGTGCCCCCGTTCAACCAGGTCCAGGGCGACTTCGGATTTCCCGACGCCTGACTTGCCGGTGTACAGAAGACCTACCCCGTACACGTCAACCAGAGTGCCATGGACATTGATCGAGGGTGCAAAGGTGTGATCGAGGAAGGCCGACAGTCTATTGAGCAGTACAGCCGTGGTCAGACGGCTGGAGAAAATGGCCGTGTTGAATCGGTCGGCGACATTGATGAATTCCAGCGGAGGAGTGATCCCTTTGGCGATTATCACCATCGGAATGTCAAACGCGAAAATCTTCTCGGAGATCGCCGTCAGGGTTGCGGGGTCCATCCCGGAAATGAAGGTCATCTCCGTCTCACCAAGGATCTGGACTCGCTTATTGGCAAACCGCTCGAAAAAACCGGCCAGCGCCAGTCCGGGGCGATGAAGTTCCGCGTTATTGATGACCTTCTTGAGACCGGCTTCGGTGCCGGAGAGCAGGGTCAGCTCCAGGTCATGGTTCCGTTCCCGGTACAGTGTTTCGACAGTCAATTGCGCCATAGATGTACCAAGATAGGAATCCAGTATGAGGCAGGGCAAGCTTCAAATGGAAAATTGAAAGCCCCGTCTTGCGACAGGGCTTTCCTGAAAGGGAGACATGTAATGTAAGGAAAACGGCGTTTAGTGCAATTTGGCTTTGAGTTCTTTGAGCTCTTCCTTCAGCTCGCGGAGCTGTTCCTGAAGATCCTTGTCATTCTTCAATTCAACTTTCATATCCGCCAGTTTAGCCCGCAATTCTTCCATCTGCTGGCGAAGCTCGGTGTTGTCCAGTTCGTCACCGTCATCAGAGCCGAAATTCAGGCCGCGCATACGGGGAATCGAGACAACTGAGTTCTTGCCACTACCATAGCTGTACCCAAAGAAATTTCCGCTCTTGCGCTTCTCAACCTGGACCTTCAGGGTCATCGGCTTGTGGTCGCGAAGAACATCTATCGACGCCGTGGTACCGACTTTGCGATCCTGGACCAGGTCCCGGACATCCCGCGAGTCCGCGACTTTTTCGCCGTCTATGGCGACGATCACATCCCCTGCCTTGATGCCGGCTTTCTCCGCCGGTGAGTCACGGTCGACATCGCTAACCAACACACCGTTGCCGTTCTTGACGCCGAAATAGTCACCGAGCTGCTCGGTCAGGTCGGTCATGGAGACACCAATAAATGAGCCGTTGTCATGGCCGTTAAAGTTGAAGGCAAAATTGCGAGGAGCCATGGCTGCTAGTGGTGCTGTGGGAGAAGTCCAGGAGAAAGTCCGCTCGTTGCTGTCGCTCCGGTCCCCCAGCGTGATGGCGAGCTGCATCTCTTTGCCGTCGCGGATGACATCGAGAGTGATTTTGTCGCCCGGCTTGGCATCATCGACCATATCAGTCAGATCATCGGACGTTTCGATTTTCGACCCGTTGGCTCCGATAATGACATCTTCTTCCTTCAGGCCGGCTTTGTCCGCAGGAGAATCTTCGACAACTTCGTTGATTACCACTCCGCGTTCGGATTTAAGATTGAATGCGCGGGCCATTTCGTGGTCGACCGTCTGCGTATACACTCCCATCCAGGCGTCTCCGCTGGAGCGGGAGCTTTTGGCGAAACTGTTAACGCCAACTGCCAGCATCATAATGACCGCCAGCAGGATTACTTTTCGTGTGATAGTCATAGCGCCTCCAAGAATGGGAATTAATACGTGCTCGTTGATGTCTTCTACGAGAGGCGACCGGCCAATGTTCCGTGCTCACGGTTAACGATTGTTAAGAGACATAAGGAGTTAAGGGACCGAGGCGCGAAGCAATCACGGCGGAGATATCGACTCCGCCGAAGGAATGCGGTCGATGTTCGCTTTGAGGCAAACAGGATACCGTCTTATAGGGGCAGCTTCCAATAATTGTGCTGATGGCATTGGACCGGGACAGGGATCCGTGATTGTTGATGTGGGATCGGGATCAGTGAATTGCGACTCCGGGTCAGGGGTCGGGTATGTAATGACCGAGAGGTCGAAGCGACCCTAACTATCTTTGGCATCTGCCATTCATGATCACCTTTGCTGCCGAGAGCTGGCGAACAAGGGCGGGGGGTGCTGAATCGGAGCATGTCGTTTTGGTAAGCGATCGGTCGAGTTTTGACCGGTCGATGTCTTGTTGTGGTATGGCCTCTCGCCGTTTTGGGGATCGGGTGGCAGGCCGATGTCGGTCGTTAGTGATTTGGCCCCTCTGCGTCTTGGGGATCGGATGGCAAGTCGATGTCGGACGGGGGGATAAAGTATAGGTCGGGTCGGTGAAAACTGATTGACATGTTTGGATTTTGATATATACTAGGGGTCTCCCGTTGCCGGGAGGACATAGTTATTTGTTTTGTACACTCCCCTGTAGCTCAGCTGGTAGAGCAGCTGACTGTTAATCAGCGGGTCGCTGGTTCGAGTCCAGCCGGGGGAGCTTTTAGATTAGTCTATCTACATTACAAAATCGAGATCCTTATGAACTTGCGAAACAGGTTCCCGATCTCTTCGAAATTCCAGTAACATACCCCTGCAGACCTAAACTCCAGTCCCACCTTCAATTAGGTTAACGTCGCTTCAGTCGTCGCCCTAACACACTCCTAACTTGACCACGGTTTTGATAGCCGTACCATAGCAGTGCTCCGTTACAATAGAGAAGATATGGGACAAGCTAAGGGTGACCTCGATCCGGAAACTACATCCAGACTCATTTGTCTGGTCCGACACGGCAAAGCCGCGCCAAAAAATGTCGGCCTTTCCGACCTTGAACGCAGTCTAGTCCCTGAGGGGATCGCCGAGTCGGCCCGCGTCGCGCGATCTCTCACCGCGAAACGAATGTCGTTTGACCTGTTATTATCAAGTCCAGCTGATCGCGCACTCGAAACGGCGCATATCTTCGCCGAATATCTCGGTTATCCCATACTCAAGATTCAGATTGTCCCAGCCTTATACGAAGATTCAAGTCCTGCCGGATTAATTGCCGCAGTCAAGAAGATCGACGACCGCATCCAGCGTATAGCGCTCTTTGGGCACAACCCTCATTTTGCCGGACTTGCCACCCATCTCATCCCGGAACTTGACCGGGAAATCGCCAAAGGCGGGGCAATGGGAATCTCGACTAAGATCAAATCATGGTCGCAACTTCGAAAAGGGTGCGGTCATTTTGAATTTTACGTAGATCCGGAACATGCCACGGCGAAAGTCGGGGCCAGACTATAAAACCTCTGGACAGAACCACCTCCACTCCAGATAAGCCAAAAAGCTGCAATGCCAAAGAAAACGAATCAGCCCCCTGTTATCGTCAGCAAAGAAATCAGCTGGCTCTACTTTAATGATAGAGTTCTCGACGAGGCGGCTGACCAAACGGTGCCTCTCCTCGAACGGCTCAAATTTCTCGCGATCTATTCCTCCAACCTCGACGAATTCTTCCGCGTACGGGTCGCCACGCTCAATCGGTTGGCCAAAGCGCCTCGCAAGAAGGCGATGAAGCTGATCGGAAACGACCCGGCGAAAATCCTCAAGCTGGTGCATCAGATAATTGCTCGTAACCAGGACAAGTTTGACCGCACCATGCTGGACCTGATGAAGGCGCTTGATAAGGAGCAGATTTCGATCGTCGACGAGAGTCATCTCGATGCCAAGCAGGGAGCTTTCGTCCAGGAGTATTTCCAGACGGTTGTACGCCCCCGCCTGTTTCCCGTCATGGTGTCACCGCAGTCCAAATTTCCGGAACTTCGTGACCGATCCATCTACCTCGCCGTCTGCCTGTATATGCGTGGCGAGAAGAAGAGTTCACGTTATGCCTTAATTGAAATACCGACCGACCACCACTCCCGTTTCGTGCTCTTGCCAAAGGGAAACGGCAACCGGTATATCATTCTGCTCGACGATGTAATTCGGTACAACCTTCGTGCCATCTTCTCCGCCTTTCCGTTCGCTCGATTCAAGGCGTACACTATTAAGCTCACCAGGGATGCGGAATTGGATATCGACGACGATGTCTTTGAGAGCTACATTCGGAAGATTCATAAGAGCCTCAAGCAGCGTAAAGAGGGCAGACCAGTCAGACTGGTAATTGACTCAAACATGCCCCAGGAACTGGTTTCGCTCATTACGCGGAAACTGAAGATGAAGCGGGATGATCCGGTTGTCGCCGGCGCCCGCTATCACAACATCAAGGACTTCACCAGTTTTCCCGATGTTGGCCGTCCGTTTCTCCGGTACCTGCCACTTCTGCCTCGCCAGCGCAAAGAGCTCGGTCAGAACAAGAGCATCCTTCAGGCGATTTCGCGACAGGACTTGATGCTTCATTTCCCCTATGACTCTTTTGACCACATCATTGACCTGTTGCGGGAAGCATCGCTGGACCCGCTCGTCAGCAGCATAAAGATTACTCTGTACCGTGCCGCCCGGAATTCAAGCGTAGTCAACGCCCTCATGAATGCCGTTAAGAACGGGAAGTCTGTTGTGGCCGTGGTCGAACTTCAGGCGCGCTTCGACGAAGAAGCTAATATCTACTGGGCGAACCAGCTTCAGGAAGCAGGCGCACGGGTTGTATTCGGAGTTCCGGGTCTGAAGGTACACGCCAAGATCTGCGAGATTGTCCGCAAGGAATCCGGGACAGACGTCAGCTATGCTATCGTCGGAACCGGCAATTTCAATGAGGATACCGCCAAACTCTATACCGACCACTTCCTCATGACAGCCAACAAGAAGATCACGTCCGAGGTTGGCCGGGTATTCGAGTTTCTGGAACACAATTACAAGATTCCGAACCATAACAGGTTGATTGTATCTCCCTTCAACATGCGGAAACGGATGATCAAGTTCATCGAAACGGAAATCGAAAACGCTCTCCAGGGGAAGAACGCCTCTATCTTCCTGAAATTGAATCATCTTACCGACACTGAAATGATCGAATATCTGTACCGTGCCGGAATGGCCGGTGTCAAGATCCGGCTGCTGATCCGGGGGATGTTCACGCTTCGTCCCGGCGTACCTGGGTTGAGTGAAAACATCTCCGCGAAACGAATAGTGGATCGATTCCTGGAACACGCGCGCGTCCTCATATTCGCCAACGGCGGAGACGAGAAGTGCTATATTGCATCGGCTGACTGGATGCCGCGCAATCTCGATCGAAGGGTTGAAGTGGCCTGCCCGATACTCGATCCCCGGCTGGCGTCCGAACTGAAGGAAATCCTCGAGCTTCAATGGCGCGACAACACCAGGAGTTCGGTGCACCAGGAAGTTCAGCCAAACGTGCCGGTCGTAAGCACTGAGCACAAACGTAAATACCGTGCCCAGTTCGACATCTATGATTACCTTCGGCAGAAAGGGTAAACCCACTACGATCCGGATACCACATGATTAAACTGGCTGCCATTGACATAGGTTCGAACGCTGTCCGACTGATGTTGGCTCGCGTGCTTGAAGACCGCACGGAAGTCACCTTCGTCAAGGACTCGCTCATCCGGTTCCCCTTGCGACTCGGTGAGGACGTCTTCTCCACTCAACGAATTTCCAAAGAAAAGGCTGCAAAGCTGGAGACGGTGATTCGAGCATTCAAGGACCTGATCGAGGCGTCCGACGCGGTATCCTACATTGCTTGTGCCACGTCCGCCATGCGCGAGGCACGTAACGGTGCTCAGATTGTCAAGTCGATCGCTCAGCGCACGGGTGTCGAGATAGAAATCATCGACGGCAAACGAGAAGCGGCGATCATCTATTCGAGCCATGTCGGCCATTCGATGCGGTTTCCCTCTCCCCTGCTGTATGTCGATGTTGGCGGCGGCAGTACCGAACTTACGCTACTCTCCCGGAGCAAGATCATCGAGTCGAACTCGTTCAAAATCGGAGCCGTCCGTATGCTGCAAAAGGGACGCCCCAAGCAGGAGTGGGATATCATGAAACGATGGCTCGCCGAAAAGGTGGTGCCATTTCATCCCAAAGCTGCCGTGGGCACCGGTGGGAGTATCAACAGCATCTTTAAACTATCCCGCAAACGGGAGGGAAAGCCGCTCACGGCAAAGCAGATTAAGGCGATCGCGGAGTTTGTCGGCGCCTATACGGTTGAAGAACGGGTCAAACTGCTGGGAATGAGGCCTGATCGCGCCGACGTCATTCTGGAGGCGGCCGACATTTATCTTTCGGTTATGAAAGTCGCCGGTATCAAGAAAATGTATGTGCCGATTCTCGGTCTGTCGGACGGTCTCATCTATGAGCTGTACACGAAACTCTCAACGACCCACAAGAAGAAGTAAGGGAATCCTGATGTCCGCCGCCGAACCAATGTTGACCTATTACGACGCCGTCACTGAAGATTTCCGAGACGGGGCACGGCGAGCGTATGATTTCTTCGCCGTGGAAGGGATTCATGACCTTCGGGTTGCCACCAAGAAGATGCGTGCTTTCCTTCGGCTTGTAGAGTTCATCCAACCAGCATTTGACGCCGGCGCACACACCCGCGTGCTAAAGCCACTATACGGCGTAGCCGGTCAGCTCAGGGATATAGACATCCAGCAGGAGATCATCCTGGACGGATTGAATCGATACCAGATTAGTGAATATGCAAATGAGCTCAAGCAAATGGAGTTCGCCTTGCGACCGGCCTTGCGTACGTCGATCAAGGAGTTCCGGTCAGCTTCGTTTGCCGAAACCCGCCGGGGCGTAGATCGGGCTCTCAAACTTCTGACCTCAGGCGACAAGATTGATCGGATCGACAGGCGGTTGCAAACGCTGGTAACGGACTTAGCACCGCTTCTGGGTCGTCGGACGGCAACCGACCTGGAGCTGCATGACATTCGCAAGGTGTCAAAGGCATCAAAATATACGCTCGATGTCTGGCAGCTTTCCACGAAGGTGATCAAAGAGTCATCTCAGCTTTCGGCGGCATTAAAAGACGTCTACACACATCTCGGGAAGTGGCATGATTATCGGGTAACGGCCGAGCGTCTATCGACCTTTTTGAAAAGGGAGACGCCCCGAAATTTGTTTGACCAGACAGCATATCGGAAATTCCTGAACGAGCTCGCTGTACGCGAAACGGAGCACTTGAGAAGTTACAGGGCGGCTTCGAAAGGCCTGTCGGCGAATCTAAAGCGGTGGAAACCGATTGTGTCGGCCCGACCGGGCATCGTTCCATTTACTGAACCCGAGACCACCGCCAATCAGACAAACAAAGAGAAGTCGACCCGAACGTGAGTCGGGATTAGGACGATAGGAAGGACGATTAGTTATGCGGGATTTCGAGCCCCTTCACCAACTGGCAGATATGTTGGATCTTCACCTGGGCGTGGCTACACGCAAAACCATTCTCGAAGGGAATGAAAAGCTCACCCAGAAGACCGACGACATTGCCTGGACAAATTGGGTCACTGGGGTGGGAAGCCGACTCAGACAGGTGAATAGTGACAGGCCAAACCAGGACATCCTCCTTAGTGTCTGGTCCCGACTGAGTTCAACAAAGGACTCCCCCTCAGACAATCAGTAGGAGCCGGCCCGATATCCTTCGGTGCTCTGCGTAGAATCGCCGGTTATCCTTAACTGGCGTTCCCCAGTTTTAGGGCTGCCATTGGCCAGGCCGCTCTTTTGTAGCGACAAATTGCAATTTCAGCATTTGTAATCACCACAAAATCAGAACGTCCCTCTGTCCATGCACCGGCATCGACAAAGATGCACTCCCCTCCGGCGAAGTGTGGATCCAGATACGGTTTGTGGGTATGGGCAATGACACAGACGCGAGTCGGTTGCTCGGATTGACGCACCAGATTTTCGACGTGTCTCAACTGCCTCTGTGGATAATCTATCGGATTGGGCAAGCCAGCCCTTTCCTGATCCCCTGAATTCACTCCAATCGCAGCATGGCGCTGGTCATCCCAGGCACTAAGACGACTTCGGAACTGGTGCGCCTTTGCCTCAAGTCGCCGAATCCCTCTGAGCGCCTTCATTGAGAATCGCCAGTGTCGGTGTTCCGGGTTGCTGAAGTGGAACCATCGATCAGCCGAATAGCCATGTTCGAGATAGACGGCACCGTCTCGCCTCGCATATTCTCCACCCCTGCGGCGACGATGTTCGGCATCGTGGTTGCCTACGATGTATTTGCACTCGAGTTCGTGGAAGAGCCGGATAATTTCATCGTAAATCGGATGCGAGGCGCGGATGTCGCGAACGGTCACTGGTCTGCCATATTTGGGGTGAGGGAAGCACAGTTCATACATGTCCCCAAGCTGATGGAGACTTAGTCGGATGCCCTCCCTTGATAAGTGCTCCCGGCACGCATCGGTGTGAATGAGAAAGTCGAGCATCGGCTCGGCGCCGAACTTGAAATTGTCGAGGTATGACGTGTAGAGGAACATGTGCATGTCAGGCACCAGAACGAGAATTTCAGAATCCGTCAGGATTGGGCGCCACGATTCAGGCACCGGAGTTGGGGATCCGCCGCCAGATAGTATTTCGATGCGAGGGTTTCCTTGAATGAAGGAACGTTGAATGGACAGACCACTGTGACGCCCCAAGTCCGGCGCTTGTTGGCTAAAGGAGGAAAGAGCCAGCGATTGCTGCATCAAGCTTCCGAACTCCACGGAATCAGGGATCGACGAGTGAGCCGGAGATGCCCAGAGAGCCGTTCACGTATAGAACTAATTCTCTGAGGCTTGAAAGAGACCGAATCGACAGGACTGATTCGGGTCATGGCTCCGATTCGGAACTGATTTCCCCGCCATGAGACCCTGTTGGTGAAGAATGGTTTCCACCACACGGTGGCGATCACGAGGTCCTTCAGGGGAAGCAGAAAGGCCGAGGAAACCTTGACCTCTCCTCCCACGGATCGGATCGTCATCAGGTCAAGAGCTACTTTGGAAGCACAGACCAACCCCAGAAGGGAAGCGGTAAGTGCGGACGGCGAAGCCGCCACCGCCGCAAGCGCTAGGAAAATGGGATTCGAGAGAATCTCACCCGTATAGTGGCCGATATTGAGTTGTCGCCTCATTAGGCCCCAACGGTAGTGGCGATTGAAGAAGTCCCGTACACTCCAGGTATCGTTGACATTGTCAATCGCATCCATGCTGGTAGCAGTTTTCAGCCCGAGTCCGCGAACAGCTCGTCCGATGAGGCCGTCTTCAAGCAGGTAATTTGAAAACGCCTCAAACCCGCCCAGTTGCGCGATCGTCTCACGGCGAAGCAGCATCGATTTGCCAATGGAGATCGGGATGGTTGACAACCGGTTCACCGCAATCGTGCTGGCGGCGACGAATGAATTCAAGTGGAGGTTCTCTAGTTTCGCTCCGAGTCGCCTTCCCCCCACGCCGCGAATGATCGACGTGACGAGTCCGATACGCTGGTCCCGCATGTGCCCAACGAAATTCAGCAAATACCTGCTGTGGACTCTCACGTTGCTATCGCTGATAACCCAGTAATCGAAACTGGCTTGTTTCGACATATTGCAGAGGTTGTTGACTTTCGGATTGTACCCTACTCGATGGGTATCAATCACTAATTTGGTGGCAATATGGGGATATGCTGATTGGAGCTTCCTAACTACGGAAATCGCCGGATCGTCGAGGTCATTGACGCCAAAGATCAATTCAAAGTTGGGGTAGTCCTGGCGGAAAAATGTCTCCAAGTTACCCGCCAGATTTTCGTCGAGCCCTTTAAGCGGCTTGAATACGCTGATCGGCGGAATGAACAGAGGGGCGACGTTTTCCGACTTCTTCCGCGAAGCACTGACCAATAGGAGCCATGAGATTGCTGTATAGGCGAGCCCGAACAGGGCACCGGCAAGAAGTAATAGGGACAGTAGGTTCATCGCGTTAAACCACCTTTCTCAATGGTTGTAACACGGAGGGTCGACTATTGATGTTATGGTGAGGTTAGATGTATAGGAGTAATTGGTAAGGGGAATGGGAGGCTAAGTCGTTGACCTGATTCGCTGAGCGTAATATTCGCCGCTGGGCTTCAGCGTCCGTTGGAGCCCATTGGCGTAATCGACATGATATAGGCCGAATCTGGCCGAAGTTCCGACCAGCCATTCGTAATTGTCCAGAAGAGACCAATAGTAATAACCCCGGATATCCATCCCTTCCGCCCTCAGACGCTCGAGAAAATTCAGGTGCCGCTCAAGGAAGCGTACCCGGGTAGTGTCGTCGTCGGTTGCGACGCCGTTCTCGGTTATGATGATAGGTCGATCGGTGAACCGGAGCCATCGACAACACTTGTAGAGCCCTCGCGGATAGATCTCCCAACCCATATCGGAAAGCCCATGCTTTGAGCGGGGCACAAAGAGCATATCAAACGGCCGGAACGGTCTCAGGCGGAAACGGACATGCATGCGGTAATAGTAGTTCACGCCCCAGAAGTCGATTCGATTGTCGAGCGAAATCGGTTCATCGAACTTAAGAAGCAAGGGAAAGCTGAAATTGATCCGATTGGTGACAAACGCTTTTGGGATAAGCAGATTGTAGAAGCGGTGCAATCGCCGTTTCATCTCACCGTCCAGAATACTCCCCTGCCTAGCCCTACGGAACGCGATCATGTTGTGGGCAATGCCTACCTGGGTGTCGGGGTGATGTTCTTTGATCAGATCGTAAGCCTGGCGGTGCGCCTGAAGCATGTGCTTTAGGCTTCGCATCAGTTTCCGCAGATCACGCTCACCTGGCGGAAATTTGGCGTCGCCATAAGCGGCCAGAAGCCAGACTAACGGTTCATTGAGCGTGACAACGTACGGCACCCGGTCCAGGAGACGGCGATTGACCTCTTCCACAAATCTCATATAGGTGTCAATGGCTGAGATATTGTGCCAGGGGGAGTAATCGTGAAACCATGCCGGATGGGAAAAGTGAAGAATGGTCAGCATCGGTGTGATCCCAAGCTCCAGCAGTCGGTCGATCATATCGGAATACTGGTCAAACACCGCCTGATCGAACTTCCCCGGTTCCGGCTCAAGGCGGGCCCATTCGATGGAGAACCGATAGCTGTTGACGCCGAGTGCTTTTAGGTGATCAAAGTCCTCCCGCCATCGATTCCAGTGGTCGGCGGCCATCCCAATCCGGGGATCGAGTGCCCCGGAGCGAAACCGGCCGAGTGCCTCCCACTGAGAAATGTCGGTATCGGCACCCCCCTCGATTTGAAACGAGGATGTCGCAGCACCCCAGAGAAACGGCCTGTCTTTAGATTCAATCACGGGGCCAAGATAATGCAAGCAGAAGCAGAGTCAAACAGCCCTGGTCGGGTCACCGCCTTAAAGTGCGTCCTGAAAGTCCTACCGTCATGCCGTTAGCTGACCAACTTCAGTACCGAACAACCGGCGCAATTGCGAAATGTCTCGCACCGGAGAATTCCCAAACAACCGACTGTACTCCCGACTGAACCGCAATGCGCCAACACTATCTACTCTCAAACAAAGATTGATCTATCTCCTGACACAAGACCGTCGTATCATTCCCCTACATAGACTACTTAGGAGATGTTGACGATGTATAATGCCAGAGCCTACGCCGCCGCCAGCGCGACATCCGGTGTCGCCCGTACCACGATCCCTCGCCGCAATCCGACTGAACATGATGTCCAGATCGAGATCCTCTTCTGTGGCATTTGCCACTCCGATCTGCACACAGTTCGCAACGAATGGGGCGGCACGCAGTATCCCGTCGTGCCGGGCCACGAAATCATCGGACGGGTCACCAAGGTCGGTCCGGCAGTGAGCACATTCAAATCGGGCGAACTGGCGGGAGTCGGATGCCTGGTCGATTCGGACCTGTCCTGTCCAGAGTGCCGGGCCGGCCTGGAGCAGTACTGCTCCAACAAGATCTTTACCTATAATTCCGTCGATAAGCACCTCGGCGGACAGACCTACGGCGGCTACTCCGACAGCGTCGTCGTCCACGAGAAATTCGTTCTCCATGTCCCCACCAATCTTGACCTCGCCGGCACCGCCCCGCTTCTATGCGCAGGCATCACCACCTACTCCCCTCTGCGACACTGGGGTGTCACCAAAGGGAAGAAGGTGGGCATCATCGGGCTCGGCGGGCTCGGACACATGGCGGTAAAGTTCGCCCACGCCTTCGGCGCCCATGTCGTTGTTTTCACGACCTCGCGCAGCAAGACCGAAGACGCCCTGCGGCTGGGTGCAAACGAAGTTGTCGTTTCCACCGTCGGCGATGAAATGCAGAAGCATGCCGGTAGCTTCGATTTTATCCTCGATACCGTGTCGGCCGACCACGACTTGAACGCCTATTTCAATCTGCTTCGTCGCGACGGCACGCTCACGATCGTCGGCGCACCGGAGAAATCGTTGGCCCTCCCGGTGTTTGGGCTTATATTTGGACGACGCCGCTTCGCCGGATCGCTCATCGGTGGCATTGCCGAGACTCAGGAGATGCTCGATTTCTGCGGCAAGCACAATATTACTGCCGATGTCGAGGTCATCCCGATTCAGAAAATCAACGAGGCGTACGAACGAATGCTCAAGTCCGATGTGAAGTACCGCTTCTCGATCGACATGGCCTCGCTAAAATCGGAGTAAGCGAAAGCACGGAGCTACAATTGTCCCGCGAACCCGGAGATGATGACCGGCCGGTAAACGGACTGCGAGAGCGCGCTTAGAGTCTTCCGGTACGTTTCGAACAAATCTCTTTCACACACTCCCGGAGCCACCGATGCGCCAGATCGCCGTCCATCCGTGGATGCCAGAGCAGTGACACCGTGAATTCCGGCACAGTGACTGGCAGCGGGAAGCTGTGCATCCCCGCTCGTAGGTTACCGGTATGGCGTTCAGGAACAGTGGCGATCAGATCGGAGCCGCGCGCCAGAGCGACTGCCGTCGAGAAGCCGCCCACTATCGTGACGATCTCTCGTTTCAGTTTGAGCCCTTTCAGGGCATCATCGACCGGTTCCCAATCGAGCCCCTGGCGCGATACAATAATGTGGCGACCGGCGGCATATCGGGAGGGCGTGACTCTCCCTCTTGCCAGCGGATGTTTCGCCCGCACTACGCCTATCAGACGATCTCTGAACAACGCCTGAGTTCGGAGCTCCGGACTGGTGCTGCTATCGACCACGCCGGTTTCCAGATCGACCGCACCTTCGCGAAGCGGCGTGCTCTCTTTGTCCGGCTTCGGCACGAATCGCAGTCTGACCGAAGGAGCTTCCTTCCCCACGCGCTCGATAAGGCGCGGCCCGAAGTTCTCTACGAACCCTTCGCTTGATCTCAGGGTGAATGTCCTAACCAGATTCCTCAGGTCGAGCTTTTCGACCGGCCTGAGCACCGCCTGACCATCCTGCACCAGTCGGTTGACCAGCTCTCGAAGTTCCACTGCACGCGGAGTCGGCACCAGTCCGCGACCGGCCCGCACCAACAGCGGATCGCCGGTGGTCTCGCGCAACCGGGCTAGCGCACGACTCATCGCCGATGAACTGAGCTTGAGCCGCTTGGCGGCACGGACAACACTTCCTTCTGCCAACAGAACATCGAGCGTGACCAACAGATTGAAATCGGGTGTGGACATATCTCCAGCATACGGCACATATGGCGTTTAGCGCAACTATAATGTGCAATTGGTGCGTCTTGCGCTATGTTCCTTTTTGGCCGACACTGAAGGTATGAAAACCGAAGTACACCCTATCGCCAGTGCCGCCGCGACCACCGAACCGAGCGGTTCGATCCGATGGGCGCTCGCCAGCCTCTCCCTGCCGATGCTGATGTCTTCGCTCGACACCAGTATCGCCAACGCCGGGTTGCCGACTTTTGCCCAGGTGTTCGGCGCGACTTTTCAGGAAGTCCAGTGGATCGTCCTCGCCTACCTGCTCGCCATCACCACTCTGATTGTCAGTGCCGGACGGCTCGGCGACATGATCGGACGAAAGCGATTGCTGCTTGGCGGCATCTACCTCTTCACGATCGCCTCGGTCCTGTGCGGCTTGGCCCCGACCCTCTGGCTCTTAGTGGTCGCTCGTGCCGCGCAGGGACTCGGAGCCGCCACCATGATGGCCTTGAGCATTGCCTTTGTCGGCGAGACTGTGCCCAAAGCCAGGATCGGCAGTGCGATGGGGCTATTGGGCACCATGTCCGCTGTCGGGACAGCGCTGGGACCATCGCTCGGCGGATTCCTGATCTCCGCGCTCAGCTGGCGGGCGATCTTTCTGGTCAATGTTCCAGTCGGGATCCTGACGCTTCTTCTGGCTCACCGCTACTTGCCGATCGATCGTGCCATAGCGAGATTCGAACGAGTCAAATTCGACACACTCGGAACTGTGCTGCTTGCGTTGACTCTGGCTTCGTATGCGCTCGCTATGACAATTGGGCGCGGTAGTTTTGGTCCGCTCACGCTGGCGCTTTTGATCGCGGCTCTAGTCGGCTGTGCATTCTTTCTCTTTGTCGAGGCGCGCGTACAGGCGCCGCTCGTGCGACTGGTCATGTTCCGCGATCTGTCGTTGAGTGCGAGCCTCGCGATGAGCCTCTTGGTATCGACCGTCATGATGTCCACGCTCGTGGTTGGACCGTTCTACCTCTCCCTCGCGCTCGGTCTTGATGCCGCGCGGGTCGGGCTTCTGTTGTCGGTCGGTCCGATTGTGGTCGCATTCACCGGCGTACCAGCTGGTCGCATCGCGGACCGATTTGGCGCACGACTGGTCAGTATCGCTGGCCTTGCCGCGATGGCCGCAGGCTGTTTGCTTCTGTCACTCATTCCAGATTCGTTTGGAATTGTCGGCTATATCCTGCCGATCGTGGTGACGACTTCGGGATACGCCTTCTTTCAGACATCGAACAACACAGTCGTGATGGCCGGTGTGCTTCCGGATCAGCGGGGGCTGATTTCCGGGATGCTGAATCTTTCGCGCAATCTCGGCCTGATCACCGGAGCGTCGGTGATGGGGGCGCTGTTCGCGTTGGCCTCGAAGACCACCGACATGGCCTCGGCGCATCCGGAATTGGTCGCGAGTGGCATGCGGATGACATTCGCTGTCGCCGCCGGTCTGATGGTGCTGGCGCTGGTCATCGCGGCTGGGAGCCGGGCCAGGGCGTCGCGCGCTACAAATTCAGTACCAAATCGCGCCAGAAGCTGACTTCAGCGGTGTATATGGAGGGAACCGTCTTGGTAGGGCAGGAGCCCCGACCGAGCCTTTGAGGCGAGGTATCCCGCCTTCAAGCGGGATGCTCCTGCCAATGGGAATGAACGGGTAGACCTGTCCCTCGACAAAGTCGAAGGGGCGAGCCGCGTGCCGCGCACGGGAAGAGAAGGTCGTACAAAAAAGTAAATATCTGAAACGAACCCAATTGGATTCTCGCAACCTATTGGAAATGAACGGCAAGAGAATTTGAAGCTTTGAAAAACGAACCCAATCGAACCCGATTGAAGGAACGGGCAGACCTGTCCCTCGACGAAGCCGAAGGGACGAGCCGTCTGCCGCGCACAGAATGGAAGGGTGGTGCAAAAAGTAAATATCTGAAACGAACCCAATTACTTGGACAAGTAGGAGTAGCAAGAAGATACGAGAGGCACCCGGCCACCTCGCTTTTGGTTGATCTGCTCTGACCGGGCCGCATATTATGGACCATGAGTCTCCTTGAACTGCCCGGTAATCGGGTTACGCTGAAAATCCTCACGTCAGAGGATGCCTTCCTGGTGCAGTCATTCATGATCCAGAATCGGGATCATCTGGCACCATGGGAGCCAACGCGCGAAGAAAGCGCCTACGAGCTGAGTGCAATACAAACCCGGCTTACCAAATCATCCGCCGACTACAGAGCGGCGCTGGCGTTTCATTTCGCTGTGATCGACAATGCCAGTGGCGCGATGATCGGAACATGCAATTTCTCGAACATCGTACGCGGCGTGTTCCAGGCCTGTCATCTCGGATATGCGATATCGCACACACATCAGGGAAAAGGACTCATGTCCGAAGCGGTCGAGATCGGGATCATGTATATGTTCGATATCGTGAAACTTCACCGGATCATGGCGAACTACATGCCGCGAAACGAGCGGAGTGCCAAGTTACTGGAAAAGCTCGGCTTTGAGCGGGAAGGATACGCCAAATCGTATCTGAAGATCGCCGGGGTCTGGGAAGACCATATCCTGACATCGAAAATCAACCCGCGCTAGAATTGAACCGCCATACGAGGCAGGTTGCAACGTGAACGACAAGAGTCATAAGACAGAGCATCGGCCCGAGCATGCAGCGGCCGAATGGACCTGTCCGAGCTGCAGTGCGAAGTCCACTGCCAAGTACTGCGGATCGTGCGGCGAACGGATGCCGCACCCGCATGGGCTGTCGATCGGACACTTCTTTGAGAGCATAGTCGAGTCGTTCTTTCATGCCGATGGCCGTCTGGTGTCTACTGCGAAGGCATTGCTGCTTAAGCCGGGGGAATTGACTTCGGCGTACATTAACGGCGCGCACAAGAAGTATATCGGGCCGATCCAGCTGTTCCTGATTATCAACCTGGTCTACTTCCTGGTTCAGTCGATCACCGGATGGAATACATTCAGTACGCCGCTTCAGATTCATATCGGGGATCTGGTCTATCGCGATCTAGCCAGGAGCATTCTTGATCATCGGCTTGAGACTCTCAAGATGTCGCTTGAGGAGTACACGCCGATTTTCAATCACGCCGTGCGGCTTCACGCCAAATCACTGGTGATCATCTTGATCCCGCTCTTCTCGATACCGGTCATGCTGCTCTATTGTCTGCGCCGGCCGTTGGTTGTGCCGCAAATGGTGTTCGCTACGCACATTGTGGCATTTGATCTGTTGCTGTTGACGATCATCCAGCCGATCGCAAATGCAGTGATCTGGTGCATTGTGAAGATGGGGTTTCATCCGACCTGGCAACCGGTAGACGAAGTCCTGAGTTTGGTCATTGGGATTATCCTGGCGGTCTATATCTTCAGCGCCGCCAATCGTGTCTACAAGGAGAAGCGATGGCTGATGGCGATTAAGACACTGGTGATGGTTCTGGTGTTGACCAACTACGTTGTCCTCGCCTTCCGGTTCACGTTGTTCCTGATCACGCTGTACGCAGGGTAACTACTCCCCCATCTCCTTCTCGCATCTTCACTTCCCAAAAGTGATTGGGGAATCGCGCGCCGTGGGTATCTTGGTACTGCACAAACGTGCAGATACCACTATGAACGCGAAAACTATCCTGGTCGATGACCTCAGACAAAAACTTCGGGCAAAATTCCCCGAAGCTATCCCGGCTAGTCCGGATAACCTCACCGGGCGATCGGCGCAACCGGATATCCGCGCTCTACTCGCGCCGACCGGCGGAGGAAAAATTATTCAGCTCGAAGGAGGGCGGTCATCGGGGAAATGTTCGCTGCTGCTCGAAGCACTCGCGAATACATCATCGGAGGAACTGCTCTGGCTGTTACCATCAAATGAACAGTATCCTCCCTACTCTCCCCGCTTCTCAGTGTTGACCGCCGGATCGCTGCTCGATGCACTGAAAATACTGGAGACGATTCTGATCAAAAAAGTCTTCCGGTTTGTCTGTCTCGACCTGAGCACGGCATCATCGAAAGACAACGACCTCTGTTATAACTACGTTCTCTGGCAGCGGTTGCGGCATCAGGCGGTAAGAAATAATATCACGCTCTATATCCTCACGCCGGAAGGATCGTTCAGTCTGCCGGGAAGTATTGTCTCGCTTCGTCTCTCCGTGCGAAGGAGTTCATCGGAAAAAGTTCAGGTGACGGTGTCGCGAAGCCGGATGTCGGCCGAGGGTGCGCATCAGGAGGTACTGCTTCGTGCGTCCTGATCGGATCGCCTGTGTGCGATATCAGCAGTTCGCGGTGAATCTGGCGAGGCGGCATGATCCATCGCTGAATGACAAACCGTTCGTAATCGCCGAGCGGTATGGTCAGGTGATGCTGGTGCTGGCGGTCAATGAGATCGCCGCTACGTTCGGTGTGCGGCCGGGGATGAAAGTATCCCACGCGGAATCGTATTGCGGCGGACTCGTGCAGTTGTCGTCTGATCTGGAGAATGAACGTCGCGCCACCGAGCAACTGGCGAAAAATTTTGACGAGGTTACTCCGGATATCGAAATCCCCCGCGATCAGACCGGGTTGATCTTTCTCAATGTCGCCGGGCTGATTCGATTGCACAGTACTGAGGACGGTATCGCCGGCCATATCATCGGTACTGCACGGAAATCAGAACTGCCGTTCAGTATAGGAATCGCCGGGAATAAATATCTGGCGCAGCTGGCATCGGCGTATGCGCGGAGCGGGGATTATGTGATTGTCGCGGTCGAAGATGAGCAGGGGTTCTTGCAGGGAAAAGGGATCAGCGATCTCGGCGTCAAAGAGGATACGGTCGACACATTTCACGTACTCGGGGTGGATACGATCGGCGCCCTGCAGACGATACCATCGCGGGAAATCCTGGTGCGGTTTGGGGACGAAGGAAAACTGATCGCCACTCGTGCCGCCGGGAAGGATATCGCAGTGTTCATCCCGAGGGGTTCGACCCCGACCGCGGAATATCGGCGGGAGTTCGATTATCCGCTCGGGGATGGTGACCCGTTTCTCGAAGAGTTGAAAGAGATGCTCGTGCGATGTTTCGAGCAGCTGACGCTTCAGGGACGGGGCAGCAAATGTGTCGTCATCCGGATGGTGACGGACAACCGAAGGATCGTGCAGAAACGGATTACGCTGGCCCAGCCGAAAGGAGTATCGATTCCGTTTCTCAAAAAGATTGCGCTGGAGTATCCATCGTGGCAACTGGACAGCGGTGTCAGGTCACTGCACGTCATTTGCGAAGGAGCCGGGAAGCTCGATGGTGAACAGCGCGATATACTCAACGGGGTCGATGGAGCATCGCTTGGTGAACTGGCGGAGCAGATCACGACATTGCATCCCAACGCCGCTTATTTGCCGGAACATGCGTTTCTCTTTCGTGCCGCTCTGACTAAAAAGAAAAGCAAACAGACCAAACCGCCGCTCTATACGCGGGGCACGACGGGCCTTCGGGTTTTCACCACACCGGCCCGGATTGATATACATCTCCAGCAGGAAAAGCTGGCGATCATGACTATTGCCGGGAGACATGAATCGATCATCCGGCAGGATGGTCCGTGGGTGTTGACCGGCGAGTGGTGGCGCGAGCCGTATGCCCGGGAATATTTCGAAATCGAAACGGCTCGTCAGGAGCGGTTTCTTCTGTTCCGGGACAGTTTCACCCAGTACTGGTTTCTCCAGGGGATTTATGACTGAGGAGCCGGTATGGCGTATATCGAACTGCATTGCCATTCGAATTTTTCGTTTCTCGATGGCGCCAGTCATCCGGAAGAACTGGCGGAGCGGGCCGCCGCACTCGGTTACCCGGCGCTTGCGCTAACCGATCACAGCGGACTGTACGGAATTATTCGGTTTGCGCAGGCGTGTCGGCAACATGGGGTCAAACCGATTGTCGGCGCGGAGATCACCCTTGAAGACGGGTTTCACTTAACACTGTTGGCGCGGGATGCCCGGGGATACCGCAACCTCTCTTCCCTCTTGAGCGCATCGCTGGCGACTTGTGCAAAAGGGGAATGCAAGGTCAGTTACGCACTGTTGGAGGCGCATGCCAAAAGGCTGGTAGCGTTTTCCGGATGCGACCAATCAGAAATAGCATCGCTTCTTCTGGCGGACAACTATTCGGCTGCCCGTACACGGGCGGCTCACCTTCGGGAACTGTTCGGGCGGGACAATTTTTATCTGGAGCTGATTCATCACCGCCTCCCGACGCATGAAAAAACAGTCGAGGCGCTCTCTCGCCTCGGCACGGACCTCGGGATTCCCTGTGTCGCGACCAACAATGTCCATTACGCCACCAAGGCTGACCGGAAGATTCAGGATGTGCTGACCTGTATCAGGACGCACAGTCGGCTCGATGAAGCCGAAGGGA
The DNA here is from genome assembly GCA_049290195.1 of Candidatus Zixiibacteriota bacterium. Taxonomy (GTDB): domain Bacteria; phylum Zixibacteria; class MSB-5A5; order GN15; family FEB-12; genus FEB-12. The sequence continues at coordinate 27,452 of JBATNE010000244.1, read as the reverse complement.
TTCTGTATCCCAATGGCGAACGGTATCTGAAAAGTGAACGGCAGATGCGGAGACTGTTCGCCCGCTATCCATCGGCAGTTGAAAACAGCCTGAGAGTCGGCGATGAATGTGAATTCTCACTCGACTATCTCATGACCATGCTTCCGGATTTCCCGGTGCCGGAGGATCATACTGTTCATACCTACCTCAGGGAGCTGAGTTACATCGGGGCGCGGGATCGGTATGGGGAGTTGACGGAGGCCGTTGTCGCACAACTCGAGCATGAGCTTGATTTGATTATCAGGTTGAATCTCTCCGGCTATTTTCTGATTGTCTGGGATATCGTCCGGTTCTGCCGCGAACAGGGGATTCTCTGTCAGGGGCGCGGGTCGGCGGCCAACTCGGCGGTCTGTTATTCGCTGGCGATAACATCGGTGGACCCGATCCGGCTCAAACTGCTCTTTGAGCGGTTTCTGTCCGAGGGACGGAAGGAGCCGCCGGATATCGATATCGATATCGCCCATGCCCGCCGCGAGGAAGTGATCCAGTATGTCTATAACAAGTATGGCCGTGATCATGCCGGTATGGTAGCGAATGTTATTTGCTACCGCGCCCGGTCGGCAGTGCGGGATATCGGCAAGACGCTTGGGTTCACGATCGAAGATTGCAATCGTCTCTCCAAATTGCTGGATCATTATCGGGGAGGCGAAGATCTGGGCGTCCGGCTTAAAGAAGCCGGGTTCGATATTACGAGCAAGCGGATCACGCTCCTGATGGAACTGGTGGCGCGTATCCGGACATTTCCGCGTCACCTGGGGATTCATGTCGGCGGGATGGTGATCACGCAGTCTCCCCTGACTGATATCGTCCCGATCGAAAACGCCACCATGCCAAATCGTACGGTGGTGCAATGGGACAAGGATGATTGCGCCGATGCCCGTCTGGTGAAGATCGATCTGCTGGGGCTGGGGGAGTTGACCTGTATCGATCTGGCGTTTCGTTTGATCAAACAGCATGCAGGGATCTCGCTCGATATGGCCAAGCTTACCTATGATGATCCCAAAGTGTTCGATTACATCTGTAAGGCGGAAACGGTCGGCGTTTTCCAGATCGAATCCCGCGCCCAGATGAGCACACTCCCCCGCATGAAGCCGAGGACATTTTATGATATCGTGGTCGAAGTTGCCATTATCCGGCCGGGGCCGATCCAGGGGGATATGGTGCATCCGTATTTGCGGCGACGAAACGGCGAAGAAGAGGTGACCTATCCCCACCCCAAGCTGATTCCGGTGCTGGAGCGAACGCTCGGCGTTCCGCTCTTTCAGGAACAGGGGATGCAATTGGTGATGCTGGCGGCCGGGTTCAGTGCATCGGATGCCGATGAACTTCGCCGCGCCATGGGACACAAGCGTTCACACGAACGGATGGCGGCGCTCTATGACCGGATTGTGACCGGCATGGTGGCGAATGGATACACCGAGGAAGTCGCGATCAAGATATTCAAGCAGCTGGCGGCGTTTGCCGATTTCGGGTTCGCGGAGTCACACGCGGCCTCGTTTGCGTTGTTGGTCTATGTCTCCGCCTGGCTGAAGCTGTATTACCCGACCGAGTTCTATTGCGCTTTGCTCAATGCCCAGCCGATGGGGTTCTACTCGCCATCGAGTATCATTTTCGAAGGGAAGCGACGCGGCATACGGTTTTTGCCGGTTGATATTACGTCGAGCGAATGGGATTGCACAATGGAAGGTGCCGCGGTTCGAGTCGGCTTTCGGTTTGTGGGATCGCTTGGTGATACAGCGAAAGAGAAGATCAAAACGGCGCTGGCATCAGGAAGGTTCTCTTCGGTGGCGGATTTCGTGTTCCGCACCGGGCTCACTGAAGATGCTGTGCGGCAGATAGCCAAAGTGGGAGCGTTCAACAAAGTTGGTCGAAGCCGCCGGGATTCGCTGTGGGATGTACTGGCGGTGAGCCGCGAAGATCCGGATGCGCCATCGTTATTTCCCGAGGAAGCGGGTGCGGTGCCATTCCCTGCGATGACCAAGAAGGAAAAGCTGAGCACCGACTTTGGCGTGATGGGGCTCACTACCGGGCCGCATCCGATGACGCTGATTCGACCGATGCTGGTCAAACAGAATGTGCTGTCATCGGCCGATATTCGCCGCGTCTCCAACGGAACGCCGGTCAAAGTGGCCGGGATGGTGATTATCCGGCAGCAACCGGAAACGGCGAAAGGGATTATTTTTGCCACACTCGAAGATGAGTTCGGGTTTATCAATATTGTCGTGAAGCCAACCTATAAGAAGAAATATCGAGACGCCTTTTTGTATTCGACCTGTCTTTTGGTCAAGGGTCAGTTGGAGCGGAAAGGTTCGGTGATCAATATTGTTGGGTTGGAGTTCAGTCCATTGAATTTCGAAGAGACCAAAATCGCGATGAAATCGCGCAATTTTCACTAGAGCAACTGCGGTACAGGCTCGATGCAGACCGGGCTGTCGTTGCGCGGGGAATTGACTACGGAAGAGACTTCGTAATACTCCATCTCCTCCGCCGGATATGATTTGAGCAGTCCAAGGACATCTTTTGCCTTGAGGCCCATATCAAGCCAGGGCTTCTCGGAATCGCGCGAGAGAATGGCCGGCATCCGGTCGTGGACCGGACGAAGATGGCTGTTGGCTTCGACAGTGATGATCGTGAATGTTCTCAGTTCAGAGCCATCCGGCTTTTTCCATCGATCCGACAAACCAGCGAGTCCGAACGGTTCATGATCTTTGAGTCGAATCCGCACCGGGGCTTTCTTGCCTGACGGGAGTACTTTCCATTCATAGAAGCCATCGATCGGCACGAGCACGCGGGAGCGGTCGATAAGATTGCGGAATGACGGTTTCTCGGTGAGCGTCTCTCCTCGGGCGTTGATCATCTTGTTGCCGATTGATTCTTCCTTGGCCCACGACGGGACGAGTCCCCAGCGCATGGTGACCAGACGGTTGCCGTTATCGCCAATGACGATCGGGACATCCTGGGTTGGGGCGACATTGTACCGGGGGACAAAGTCGGCCGCCTCGGGGGTCATGCCGATCAATTCAAACCGACTCCGGAGGAGTTCCAGAACAACGGCAATGGAATAGCGTCCGCACATGGGGGGAATATAAAGAAACCGGATAAGGGTCAAAGCAGATTTCTTGACAGCAGTCGGATGCTGAACGCCGGGGACCAGAAGAAGAGTCGCGGCGACCCGGGGATTCAATCACATTCCGTCATCGCAATCACAAACAGAAAGGACAATTGTGACGGCCATCACCTGCCCGGATCAGGTCAAGTATATAAGCCGAAAATTCAAGAGCCGAACTTTGAGATCGGTGGTGGTCTTCTTGAGTGCGACCATATCTTTGCTCAACCAGGCGGCATTCATTTTTTCGACAACCTTTGTATAGTAAGTTCGTTCCGAGTCGACGAGATCCGGGGCAATAGTACATTCGGTTGGAATTGTCGAGGTAGCGAAGGCTGCCATTTCGGCGGTGATATTGGCAATCACTTTGGCCGTATCAAACTTCGACTTTGGAGCATCGGCGCTGACAATGCGGGCATAGAGCGTTTCCGCCGAGGCATGAAGTTTCTCGAAATCGAGCCATCGGACCGGAAGCGTTGCCGCCACCGCACTTTCGAAGAACTGATCCATCGTGGGGAGTAACTTGCATACAGCCGTCGTATCAAATCGCTCGGCGGCGGCGCCATAGGCCTGAGCGGTCAGCGACAAGGAATCGCGGTTGGCACGGAATATCGAGTCCTTGACATGCAGATGGCTCGAATAGCTGAAATGACTGAAGGCAAAGGCGGCCTTGACCACATCCTTGCCACTGGTGAGAAGAGTGCCATAGTCTTTGGCGGGAAGGGATTTTGAGATCAGGGGCTTGAAGGCGTCGGAAAATGCCTTCACCTCTTTGTAACCTTCCTTAATCGCTTGCTGGGACGGAGTGGGCTCGGCGGTTGACGCTAGACTAAGCAACAGAACCACTGACAGAGTGCCGAGGCCAATTCGGGTAATATTCGCCATGTGTTTTCTTCAACATTCCTGGACTAGGGGTTAGTCGTACAGAGGACTATGTCCTCATCTTGTCACCCTTTGTACATCTTAACTGTTAGCGATCTATTAGGTAACGATTAGGAATGATCATATCTGCCGTCGATCGGTCTCGTGGGATGGAGAGGGCGAGAATTGAGAAGGGGCGGTCTTTCGACCGCCCCTTCATTCGTAGCCACCAAGGGAAGAGGATGGAGAGCGACTACATATTTTGTCGGGCGCCGCTCGAGTCGAGCGGCACCCAGCTTAGAATCAGAATCACGGACAGGTCGGCAGGACGTATCCGCCGCCAGTCAAGTAACTGACCAGGGCAGACAAGTCAGCCAGGTCGACAGCGCCTGAAGCGTTTACATTCGCTTCCGCGGTGCATGTCAGAACATAGCCGCCACCGGTCAGGTAGCTGACGAGTGCGGACAGGTCGGCAAGATCGACGCCACCAGCCATGTTGACGTTACCGGTGGTACCGACGCAGCAGGTACCCGGATCGGGATCCGGCACGGTCGTCGTACCAAGTATGCCATAGCAGGTTGAGACGGCGGTCCATCCCCAAATCCATGATGAGGTCAGCGGTACAGTCGGATCGAAGGCACCGATGTACGTCACGGGGACGTAGGAACTGTTCGGCTTGGCATAGGCAGGAATCGTCGCACCAATCTTGGTAGCGAGGTTTCCGCCCGCCTTCGGAACTGGGTTCAAGTGACCCAAACGGGTCGGAGGATTCACCTTCTCGTAGCTAGTGAGCTGCGGATTGACGAGGAAGTTCTTGCCGGTAGCGAGAGTTGTGTCGCCGCCCGGGAAGAAGGCGTTGCGTACGCGTGCAGTAGCCAGCGGAGCAACAGTAGTGTCACCAGTAGCGATAAAGTGCTTGATGGTAGGACCAGCGCCACCGCCAGCGTTCCAAGACTTCCAGTAGAAGTTGGACACGAAGTCAAGGAGCGGATGGCCGGCACCAATGGCAGCCGCGCCACCAACGAGGTTTCGGGTCGCGCTCGGGAGGTTGTCGATATTGGCATCGCCGCCCGGACAGTCAACTTCAACAGCGTTCTTCGGCTGCTGCATGAAAACGTTATTGTACCAGTAGGCACGAAGGTCTTCGCGATAGATGGCACGGTCGCCAGCCGTTCCAGTAAACGTATTGCTCTGACCGATCATGGTCAGGTTGGCATTGAGCGGAGCGGACGGATAGTTGCAGTTCCAGCCGCCGGTAGACGGAGCGATAGCGGCAAGAGCGGTCGTATCGGTCCAGACGTTGGCGTTACGGCCGTCGTTTTCGTTCAAGCGATCGCCCCAGCGAGGATCCTTGACTTCAAGACCGAACTGGCGAACACCAGCCCAACCTTCGTCGGTATCCCAGCAGTCGTCATCGCCGTAGAAAGAACAGAGGTAGGACAGGTTTACACTGCCGCCCCAAGTTTCGATATCGTCATCGAGACCATAGTAGGTTTCGATGTGATCGATGATGGTGCCATCGCCAACCGCGCCGAGGCTGAGGGCGTTGACTTCGACATTGGCGCCGATGATGGAACCGGCATAGCGGATAGAAATGTACTGCAGGATACCAGAGTTGTCGTGGCAGTTCGGAGTGGCGCCACCACCGTACTGGGTCTTGCGAGCAGTCCACGGACCATCGGTAAAGGTCGGAACGCCTTCGATCGCGGCGGTATCACCGGCGGCGGCAGTGAAGGCACGACCCTCGATGAGAATTCCGCCCCAGCGGCCACGGCTGGAAGCGATGTCCGGGATGTCACTCGGGTCATCGACGTTGTCGTCGATGTCGGTGAAGATGATCGGCTTGCAGGCCGTTCCCGGAGCGATGATGCGGGCACCCGGGGTGATGATCAAAGCGGTCGCGTTAGCAGCCTGACCATGATCACCCTTGATGGTGGTTCCGGGTTCGATGAAGAGGGTGTAGCCGGAGTCGATGGCGACAAAGCCCTTCAAGTTGTAAATCGTATCAGCCGAAAGGACGATATCGTGCTGGATAAGAGTGTGGCTTGGAGCGGGTGAACCCACCACAACGACCGGTTTTCCATCACGAGTCGCGGCACAGCCGCAGGTGTCGCCGGACAAGTTCGGGATGATCTTGTACTGATAGGCGGTTACCCACGGTTCCTGAATCCACATCGGCTGAGCCGGAGCAAAGGCACCGGCGTAGGTGGTCGGGGTGTAGGCACCATTCGGCTGAGCGTAAGCAGGCGGGGTGACGGCTGAGCCGATAAGCGGCGAGCCGGTGTTCGGGCGAAGATCCATGATCTGGTGACGAACCGGCGGATTGACGGTTTCGTAGCTGACCAGTTTCGGATCAAGGCCCACGTGGTTCTTACCGGTAGCGGTAGTATCAGTTCCCGGGAAGAGGTCGGCACGCACGCGGGCAGTCGCCAGCGGGTTGGCAGCGTTACCGGTGGAGATAAATCCGAGGTAGCCTTTGTTCACGCCACCGGGGAGATCAAAGTTCTTGTACCAGAAGTTATTTACAAAATCGAGCATCGGGTGGCCGGCACCAATAGAGGCGGCACCTGACGGCAGGTTGCGAGTCGCGCTCGCGAGTGCGTCGATGTTCACATCACCAGTACCGGGGCAGTCGATTTCAAGAACGGTTTTCGGCTGTTCCATGAAGACGTTATTGTACCAGTAACCGCGGTAACCTTCGCGGAACAACTGGCGGTCACCGGCGGTACCGGTGAAGGCGCTACCCTGTCCAATAGCTGTAAGGTTGGCGACCAGCGGAGCGGAAGGATAGTTGCAGTTCCAGCCTGCGGTGGACGGAACGAGCGCTGCGAGGCTGGACGTATCGGACCAGACGGCCTGTTGACGACCATCGGTTTCGGTGAGGCGGTCACCCCAGCGCGGATCTTTCACTTCGACGCCGAACTGGCGAACACCAGCCCAGCCTTCGTCTGTGTCCCAACCGTCATCGTCACCATACCAGATAGAGGTATAGAGAACGTTTACGCTACCACCCCAGGTCTCGATGTCGTCATCGAGCGAGTAGTAGAAATCAAGGTGGTCGACTTTGGTACCGTCGCCGACGCCAGCCAAGCTGATACCGTTGACTTCGACGTTTGAACCGAATATCGATCCGGCATAGCGGATCGAGATGTATGAGAACACGCCGGAGTTATCATGACAATCCGGAGTGGCGCCGCCGCCATACTGAGTCTTGCGAGCAGTAAACGGAGAGGGGGAAGTGAAAGTCGGGATACCTTCGACAGCGGAGGTGTCGCCGGCAGCGGCCGTGAAAGCTCGACCCTGAACGACAATACCACCCCAGTTACCACGGCTGGAGGCGATGTCCGGCATATCGGACGTATCGGCTACCATGTCGTTGTTGGTGGTGAAAATGATCGGGAGGGCTTTAGAACCCTGGGCAATAATCTTGCCGCCCGGAGCGACAACCAACACGGAAGCATTGGCGGCCTGTCCCGGCTCACCTTTAATGATGGTGCCTGGCTGTATGACCAGCGTGGCGCCTGAATCTACAAAACAGAAACCCTGAAGATGATATACGTGGCCGGCCTGCCAGGTGACGGTCTGGCCGGTATTCACGATCATCTGATGGCTCGGAGCCGGCGAACCGACTTCGACGACCGGCCAGCTCGTTTCGTTGTACTGGGAAAAGCACAACGACGGCAAGGCAACGGCCATCAGCACAAATAGAAGTCTTTTCAACATGAACACTTTTCTCCTAATCCTTAATGCAGAGCAACACATATTTCGAACGAATGACAATCGTAGTATTACCGCGGATGATCCTAATGACTCGCCTCCTTCTCTGTGACGTCATGATTCAGTTACTAGTGATACAGAAGTGAAAGGGTCTGCTGCCACGCTGCCGACAAAGTTGGCTCTCGCGGAGGTGACAGCCGTTACACGCGCCCTACTTTCCGCGCCTTTCGGCGCGAAAATCTTGTATTGCAATCCCCGGACTTGGGGGTCAATGGTCGGGAGAAAAGATGTGTTCATCATGGTGTTATCTTAGAGCACCTTATAGGTCATGCCGATGGAGAAGCTGCGCCCGCCATCATGCGTTTGGAACGGGGTCTTGGCGCCGGAGCCCACATAGTAGTAGTCCGTCTCAAACCCTTCGTTCAAGATGTTCTTGCAGGACGCCTTGAAGGTGGCGCCGCGGAAAATGTTCTGGGAGAGGATCAGATCAAACTGCTTGCGCGGCATTTCATAGATGTCAGGCGTGCCGCCATCGGCGTTGTAATAGAAGCGGCGCCCAAATACGTTGTACAGAAGCGTCACCGCAGTTCCCGTCTTGCTGTTGTCATAGCCCAGGCTAAGATTGACGATATAGGGAGACTGGTTGGACATCGGGCGTTCATCCGATACACCCGGATCCAGAATTCGCATTTGCGAGAGTTCGCCTTCCGGGATTTTGAGGCGTGACCGGACCAGGGTCAGGTTGGCGCCGATGCTGAAATCAGCCAATTTCCTCGATATCTGATCGAGATTCTTTCGAGCTTCAAATTCCAGCCCGATATTTCTCGCTGTGGGCGCGTTAGTTGGCTTGCGGTCGTAGTTGCTGCCGGAATAGGCTACCTCGATGGGATCAACAAAGGTCTTGTAGAAGGCGCTGACGGCAAACAATTCGTTGGTCCGCATGAACCATTCCCAGCGCAAATCCCAGTTGGTGATATGGGTTACTTTCAGATCCGGATTGCCATAGAAGTACTTGGAACCGGCAAATTCGGTTGAGCGGAACGGTGCTATTTCGCGAATATTGGGGCGCGCCAGGGTGCGACTGTAGGCACCGCGGAGATTCATTTTTTCCGCCAGATTGTAGGTCAGGTTGACTGACGGAAGCCAATCGCCGGTGTTAATCTTGCCGCCAAACGGATCGGCACTCAGATTGATCGCTTTCATATCGGTACGCTCGTGACGCACGCCTGCCAGCAATTCCAGCTTCTGGACAGGGTGTACTTCGAGCAAGCCGTACCAGGCCGGAATCTTCTGGCTACCGTCGTACTCGTCCTCGGCAGTCGGGAAGAAGTACAGATAGGTGTCAAAATTGTAAAACTGAGACGATGTACTGTCAGTCAGGCCGGCGTGCTGAATCCAGAGATCCATATTGCCGCGATACTCTGTCAACTTGGAAGTCGAAGCACTCTGGGCCCATTTGATCTCGGTCTGCCGGAACGTGCGCACCTTGTCGAGATAGTTGCCGCCCAACTTGAACGAGGCACTCCTGGACAGGCTCACCTTGAGATCAAGGTTGAACTCCTTGTTGGATTCGATTATGTCGCGCCAATAGACCGTCGGCTCGGAACTACTGGTGATGCCCCAGCCACTGGTATCTGTCGGCACAACACTCGAATCGATATTGAAGCTGTACAGGAACTGGCGAAGATTCTGATTCTGCTTGCTCTTCGCGTCGCTGTACGCCCATTCGACGCGAACCGGCAGGCCCAACTTCAAATCATGCGAGCCATTGATTTGGATGCTGCGCATGGTCCGCTGGGTATATTCGACATTGTTTGAGGCGAACATCTGCCCCTGTCCGTAGTCGTTCCAGACGCCGTTGAGAGTTGATGTTTCCTGGTTGCCGTTGCGGTTGTAGACATAACGGACGCCGATCCTGTGATTTGTGGCCAGGCTGTAATTGGCGCTGGCCATCCCTCCCCATAGGACTTCATCCGAGCCGCGGTTCTCCGTCAGACGATCAACTTCCAGGAGCTGAGTACTATTCAGGGCGGTATACAGATTATTGTTACCGTTGTAGAAGGCGGACTGGCTGCGATCGTACGTCAGATTGCCGACAAAGCCGAGCGACCGTCCGAAGAACGACAGATTATCGCCGTACGAGACCGAGTAATTCTGATTCAAGGGAGCGGTATGTTTGCGCGGATTGAACTGGGGCGTAAACGCCTTGCAAGCGCTATCCATAAAGAGTGCGTAGCGGGACCCCGACGAGTCGTAGTGGTTGGCCGCAACCGGTTTACGGCGATTCTTCGTTGTGGAATCGGCCATGAGCCGATACAGATTGTCTTCAAGATACTTGGGGATTTCACGCATGCCGTCGTCGTAGCCGAGCCAGTCTCGCGAACTGGTACTGTTTGTGAGGACCGCCTTACCAGTGAATTCCGTGTTGTAAGATGAACCGGCCGAAAACGACAGGGTCCGGGTATCCGGAAAGTCCTTGGTCACGAGATTGATACTGCCGCCGGTGAAATTCCCCGGCTTGTCGGCAGAATAGCTCTTGGTGACGACGATGTTGTCCAAGAGGTTGGTCGGCACGAGGTCCATATTGAACGCCTGCTTGTCCGGGTCAGCACTCGGAAGCGAACTGCCGTTCAACTGAGTGTTGGTGTATCGGTCGCTGAGTCCGCGTACAACGGCGTATTTGCCATTGGCAACGGAGGCACCCGTCACGCGCATCATGGCCGAAGCAGCATCGCCGGCACCCGAGCGGGAGATGGCTTCCGAGCTGATGGCGTCACTCACGGTGTGCGAGGCCTTACGTTCCCTGAGCAGGCTGGCTTCGGTGTTCTTCAGCATTTTGGCTTCGACCGTCACTCCCTGCGTTTCAATCAATTGCGGTTTGAGTGCAAGTTCGACCTTGGCCGGTTCGGCTTCGGAAACAACCACTGAAGTCACCCGCACGCCGGCGTAGCCGACCATGGAGGCGACAACGGTATAGTTGCCCACCGGGACATTGCGGATGATGAAGTTTCCCTGGAGGTCGGTTACCGCCCCCAACTTGGTACCATCGATCATGACGGAAGCACCGAGAAGCGCTTCTCCTGTTTCAGCGTCAAAGAGTCGACCGGTAACTTTGCCGGTCTTAACGGGTGTGGAGTCCTGGGAGTATCCAAAGGTGGCAGTCATTGCGATCAGACAGACAACGAGCATCCCTGCTATCAGAATGTCAGTCCAGACCGATCGTATTCGTGCGAGTTTTGTTTCGGAGCGATTCATAGATTCCTCTTCCCTTAAATCGCAGTTCATATTCCAGCAAGCCGGCTTAGTGCCGACCGCCGCTCAAACATTTCGTTTTCCTGTTAAGCCCGCATGAGTGCAGGGTTACTTTTTGACCAGACCGCAAGGTCCTGGTTTCGCGGTGCCGATGCAGATGGAGCATTCTCCCCCTACCGGCGCGAGTAGAATCGATTTTCTGTGTTAGGAAGTGGTTAAGCTGAAATGAGTATCAGCCAAGAATACTGTTAGGAAGATAGGTCTGTTGAAAAGACCGGCTAGTTGCCGGGCTGGTGCGAATGTAATTCGTGTAATTCCTGGAGACTGGCTACCGCATAGGTATGCCGGCGCACGGCAATTACCGCCTCGGCTGCTGCGGCCGCTCCGGAAATTGTCGTGATAATTGGGATGCCGTGTTGCACCGCGGCAGTTCGAATGCCGAACCCATCGAGAAATGAGGTCTGGCCCAGCGGCGTATTGATAATCAGGTCAATCTCGCGGTTCTTGATGGCGTCCACACAGTTCGGGCGCCCTTCGCTCACTTTAAGTGTCTCCCTCACCGGAAGTCCCGCCTCCCGAAGGGCCGACGCCGTTCCCCTGGTTGCCAACAGACCAAAGCCAAGGTCGAGAAAACGTCGGGCCAGCGCGATGATCGGCCGTTTGTCCCGATTGTTGACACTGATAAAGACCGTGCCCCCTTCGGGTATCTTAACGCCGGCACTCAATTGCGCTTTGTGGAAAGCATCCCCAAACGTCTCCGCAACCCCCATTACTTCACCCGTTGACTTCATTTCGGGCGACAGTTTAGGATCGACTCCCGGGAATTTCACAAACGGAAAGACCGGCGTTTTGACGAAATAGCGCCCAACGGTCAGGTCTTCGGTGTAACCCAACGAGTGAAGCGTCTTACCCAGCATTAACCGGGTCGCAATTTTCACAATCGGTACACCCGTGGCTTTGGCTACATAGGGAACGGTGCGGGACGCCCGAGGGTTTACTTCGAGCACATACAATCTTCCCTCGGCAATGGCGTACTGAATGTTCATCAGTCCGACTACACCCAATTCCCGCGCCAATAACTTCGTGACTCTGCGGATCTCTTTGTCATGCTCATCCTTAATCAGATAGGTAGGCATGACCGAGCTGGAGTCGCCGCTATGCACGCCGGCCTCTTCGATATGCTGCATAATGCCGGCAATGATGCAGTCTTTGCCGTCGGAGAGGGCATCGACATCCACTTCGAAAGCATCTTCGAGGAATCGATCCAACAGGACGGTCTGATTCGGGGCGGCATCAAAGGCGGCGGCGACATATTTGTGCAATTTGTCCAGTGAATAGACGATCGACATCCCGCGCCCGCCGAGGACATAAGAGGGTCGCACCAGAAGTGGGAAGCCGAGCTTTTCAGCGGCGTCCTGGGCTTCGGAAAGGCTGTGGGCTACTACATACGCCGGTCGCCCAATATTGAGACGATCCAGCAGCGCAGCGAAGCGCTCCCTATCTTCGGCAAGATCAATCGAATCGGGCGGTGTGCCGATTATCTTCACACCATTGGTGTGTAATGCCTTGGTCAGTTTGAGCGGTGTCTGGCCGCCGAACTGGACAACGACGCCATCCGGTTTCTCATTCTCATAGATCTCGAGAATGTCCTCGAGCGTCAGAGGTTCGAAATAGAGCCGGTCGCTGGTATCATAGTCAGTCGAAACCGTCTCCGGATTGCAGTTGACCATGATCGACTGCACCCCTTCTTCGCGAAGCGCGTAGGAAGCATGGCAGCAGCAGTAATCGAATTCGATCCCCTGTCCGATCCGGTTGGGGCCGCTGCCGAGAATCATGATCTTCTTCACATCCTGCACATCGCTCTCATCTTCTTCTTCATACGTGGAATAGAAGTACGGCGTGTGTGATTCGAATTCTCCGGCACAGGTATCGATGCGCTTATAGACCGGGCGTATCTTGAGTTCGTGTCTTCGTTCCCGCACTTCCTTTTCGCTGTTTCCGGTCAGGTAGGAGAGCCGGCGATCGGAGAAACCGAACTCCTTGGCCAGTCGAAGCGAAGGCTCGTCGACAGTCGAGACCGGTTTGCCGCGAAGTTCCGTTTGCAGCTCGGCAAACTGGGAGACCTGATCGAGAAACCAGGGATCGACATGGGTAATGCTCGCGAGTTCATCGACCGACCAGCCCAGATCGAGGGCATGGACAATCATGTGGAGGCGGTTCTCATTCGGTTCCGATAGTGCCCTGACAATCTGCTCGCGGGTCATATTCTCCGGGCGGAACGGTTTGACAGCTTCGAGTGACCGGAGCGCCTTAAAGAGAGATTCTTTGAATGTCCTTCCAATCGCCATCACTTCTCCGACCGATTTCATTTGAATGCCAAGAGTGGTATCGGCGCCGGGGAATTTCTCGAAGGCGAATTTGGGAATCTTGGTCACGACGTAGTCGAGTGTCGGTTCGAAGGCCGCCGGTGTGCGGCGCGTGATGTCGTTTGGGATTTCATCGAGACTGTACCCGACCGCCAGTTTGGCCGCGATTTTGGCAATCGGATAGCCGGTCGCTTTAGAGGCCAGGGCCGAAGATCGTGACACCCGCGGGTTCATCTCGATAATAACCATACGGCCATTCTGCGGATTGACCGCGAACTGCACATTGGAACCGCCGGTTTCCACTTTCACTCGCCGGAGAATTGCTGCGGCGGCATTACGCATCTGCTGGAATTCGGCGTCGGTAAGAGTCTGGGCGGGAGCAACGGTCAGCGAATCTCCCGTATGGACTCCCATCGGATCAAAATTCTCAATCGAGCAGACCACAACGACATTGTCCTTGTAATCCCGCATGACTTCGAGTTCATATTCTTTCCATCCGAGCAACGACTCTTCCACCAGCACTTGATGCACCGGAGACAGCCCCAGACCGCGACGGACGATGTTCTCAAACTCATCACGATTATAGGCGATGCCGCCGCCGGAGCCGCCCAGAGTGAACGATGGTCTGATAATGATCGGGAAGTTGAAGTCGGCGAGAATGGTCTTGAACGACTCTTCAGAGGAAATCAAGGCACTGCGCGGGACATCGAGGCCAATATCCAGCATGGCCTCTTTGAATTTCTGCCGATCTTCGGCAATGGTGATCGCTTCGATGGAAGCACCGATCAACTCGACATTGTATTTCTTGAGAATTCCCGCTTCATAGAGAGCCAGCGCCAGGTTAAGCGCCGTCTGACCGCCGACAGTGGCGAGAATGGCATCCGGCTTTTCCCGCGCAATGATCGACTCGAGATATTCGGTCGTGAGCGGTTCGACATAGGTTCGGTCCGCCAGTTCCGGATCGGTCATGATTGTGGCCGGGTTGGAATTCACCAGAATAACGCGGTAGCCATCGGCACTCAGCGCCTTTGCCGCCTGGGTGCCGGAGTAATCGAACTCACACGCCTGTCCGATGACGATCGGCCCTGAACCTATAATGAGTATGGATTCTATATCAGTGCGTCTAGGCATGTGCTATCGGCGAGACCGCCACTCCTTCATGGTCTGCGTAAACTGCTCGAACAGATGGTGGGCGTCGTGCGGGCCTGGGGCGGCCTCCGGGTGGTACTGCACGCTGAAGGCCGGGGAATTCTTAAGGCGGAAACCCTCGACCGTTTGGTCGTTCAAATTGATGTGGGTGACTTCCATATCAGTGCCGGTCATTGAGTCAAGATCGACCGCAAATCCATGGTTGTGCGACGTTATCTCCACGGCCTTGGATTCAACCTGCATCACCGGGTGATTTCCGCCACGATGTCCGAACTTCAACTTAAATGTCTTCCCCCCGGCGGCGATGGCGAGAAGCTGATGGCCGAGACAGATGCCGAAAATCGGCACCTTACCGATCAACCCTCGAATATTTTCCACGGCGTAGTTGAGTGGATCCGGGTCACCCGGGCCGTTGGAGAGCAGCACACCATCGGGCTTCAGCGCGAGAATCCCCTCCGACGGACAGTTGGCCGGGACCACCGTCACACGGCAACCGGAATCAATGAGGCATCTGAGAATATTCCACTTGATGCCATAGTCGATCGCAACCACATGCAAATGATCCGATGATTCGCCGGCCGGCACAAAGGCAGCCTGTCCGGTAGTCAGCCTGACTTTCGGTTGACTCCATTGATAGGACCGTCCATCGGTAACGGTCATGGCCAGATCCCGGCCATCCATACGCGGAAACGCGCGGACTTCCTCGAGCAGTGCCGGAATTGGAATGGATGCATCGGCAATAATTCCGCGCATAGCGCCATGAGTTCTGATGTGGCGTACAAGCGCACGGGTATCAAACCCGGCGATACCGGGGATTCCCTTTTCGCGGAGATACTGATCGAGCGTATAATCATGGCGCCAGTTGCTGGCACGACGACTGACTTCCTTCACAATGAAGGCTGAAAGGAAGAGCTGGCGGGATTCGAAGTCTTCGCGCGTGAGACCGTAGTTGCCGATCTGCGGATAGGTCATGACAATGATCTGGCCGGCGTATGATGGATCTGAGAGAATTTCCTGGTAGCCGGTCATGGAGGTATTGAAAACGACTTCCCCCAGCGCTTTCGAATTTGCGCCGAAGCGGTATCCGCGAAAAGTCCGGCCATCTTCAAGTACGAGAAGGCCGTGTCGGTCTCTGCCTAAGTCCATGCGGCGGATTCGTCTCCCATGGTAGCGTGTATTTGTGGTCCCGAGGCTTGGCCCGGGTCCGGGTCAGACTATGACGTCGGAAAGATGGACGAAAGTAATGGTCCGCTCCCCGAGAGTCAAGAGGATCGAGCGAACGGGTCGAAAATCGTACCTTTTCGCTTTCCGGCGACCCGAATCTTGTCTATGTTCGGCCGGTTCAATGGACCGGGACTAATGCGAAGATCTTTGTATCACGAGGATACGTGATTGATGCTGATACCAATCTTGCTGGTACTTCTGGGAGTCGTGGTGGGAGCGTCGGGGACGCTGATCGGCGTAGGTGGAGGGTTCCTGCTCATGCCCATCCTCCTTTGGGCCTACCCCAACGAAAGTCCTGACATCCTGACCAGCATCTCCCTCGCCGTGGTCTTTTTCAACTCCCTCTCCGGGTCGATCGCCTACGCGCGGATGAAGCGGATTGAATTCAAGTCCGGATTCGCTTTCGCGGCTGCAGGATTGCCGGGGACAATACTCGGTGCTCTCTCTACGTCGTATATCCCGAGACGAACCTTTGATCTCATTATAGGTCTCATGCTTGTTGCGGCTTCGATCTTTCTCATGGTGAGGTCCGCCAACAAGAACTCGTCCAACCGGACAACAGGCAATGAGCCATGGCAGATCTCTTTCACCGACGCTCTCGGTGAGCATCATCGCTTCGGCTACTATCCATGGCGCGGCATTGTGCTCAGCTTTGCAGTAGGCTATCTCTCCAGTATTCTGGGGATCGGCGGCGGGATTATTCATGTCCCGGCGCTCGTCCACATGCTCAACTTCCCGGTTCACATAGCGACAGCAACCTCTCACTTCATCCTTGTCATGATGTCGTTCTCCGGATCAATGACCCACCTCTTTGCAGGAGACATCGGACCCGGCGTCGGACGGATTATTCCGTTGGCAATTGGAGTAATTGGTGGCGCCCAGATAGGTGCGCACCTGTCCAAAAAGATTCACGGCAACTGGATAACGCGTGGGCTGGCGATTGCTCTCATCATGGTGGGGATACGAACGCTTTGGCGGTTCTTCTAGAAAGAAAAACCCGAAGAAGAGACTTCTCTTCTCCGGGCTGACTTGGTTACATCACGACATCCGTCGCTCTGTCCCAGCTTTTGACTATGACGCCTGAAGCTTGAAGCGATTGACCAGTTTCTCCAGCGCCTCGGCCTGATGGTTGAGCTGGTCTGCGGTTTTGGCAGACTGCTCGGCTCCCACCGCCGTCTCTTTGGTTACAAAGGAGATGTGTTCGACACTCTTTGAGACTTCTTCAGTCGCGTTGGACTGCTGTTCGGTGGCCATGGCAATCTGGTGGATGATGTTGGCAACCCGCTGGGTGGTGGAGAGAATTTCGCTGAGGCTGTCACCCGCCTTGTCGGCCAATTCGCGACCTTTGTGAACCTGCTGAATTCCTGAGTTCATAGATTTGACTGCCTGGTCGGTTTCGGCCTGAATACCCTTCACCATTTGGGCGATTTCGCCGGTGGCTTTTGCGGTACGATCGGCCAATTTCCGCACTTCGTCCGCCACAACTGCAAATCCACGGCCGGATTCACCAGCACGAGCCGCTTCGATTGCGGCGTTGAGGGCAAGGAGGTTGGTCTGGTCGGCAATTTCACTAATGACGCTCACGATATCGCCAATTTGCTCTGACGATTTCGCCAGCTTGCCGATCATCTCGGCAGACTGCCGCACTTCGGCTTCGATCTTCTCCATCTCTTTGATCGTCTGCGACACCAACTGCCCACCGGTGGTGGCGGTAGTGGAAGCATCTCGAGAAACGTCGCTGGCGGAGCTGGCGTTGCTCGCAGATTCGATTACGGTCGAACTGATCTCTTCCATCGCCGACGATACATCGGAAATGCGCGTGGCCTGTTCCTTGGCACCGCGTGACATCTGCTCAGCCGACGTCGAAATCTGAGTGCCGGCGGACACCATGGTCTGGGCCTGCTCTCTGAGCTGGAAGAGAATGCTCCGGAGATTGACGACCATGGTTCGGAAGGCGAGGGACAGAACATCCTGCTGCGATTTTGGCGCGATTTCAACGGTCAGATCATTCTCGGCGACCCGCTCGGCGGCGGACGTAAGTTCGCGAATGTATGAGGTCAAGCGACGGAAGGACTCATACAGTCCGCCGATTTCATCGGCCGACTTGTAGTCGGTGCGCTGGTCAATGTTGCCGACGGCGATGGCATCGGCAGCTTTGGCGAGGTCGATCAGTGGCGTGGAGATAAACCGCTGAGAAAACACGGCGATCGCCCATGAAAGCGCGAGGGCTACAATGAGCGCCAATCCCGCTGTGGAGAGAAACCACATAAGGCGGTCGGTCAGTTCAGTCAGATTTGATTTCACGACGAGCGTCGCAACGATTTTTCCTTCCGCCATCATTTGCCTGGAGACCACGAGGTTATGGTCGGTGAAGGTAAATCCATTGACCGAGGCCGCTTCCGCGACGATCGGCGTGCCGTTCGCGGAATAACTGGCAAACGCTTTGCCGTCGGTTTTGACAATGACGGCCGATTCAATGTGTGGGTCAGATTTCAATGAAGCCAATGCCTCGGTCGCGGCTTTGTCGTCATCAAAACTTACGGCGCTGGCGCAGTTGGACGCCAGAGTCTCAGTCACGATGGTCAAGTGATTGACCATACCCGACCGTGTGGCGGCACGGTCCTTGACGACAAAGATTCCACAGGCTACGGCAAGCGCGCCGAAAGTCGTAGCCATGATGGTAAGGGCCAGCTTTATTTTGATTGGAAAGTCTCTAAAGCGAAGCATGTCCCGTTCCTCTCTCCTGCGGCTCGACCTTCAGCGGGCCGCGCCTGCGATGCCGACTAAATCAGGCGAGCCAATTTCAACAAGCTCGAACTGATCTTTAACTGCGCATCCCCCACTGTAACCGTATTGATCTCGAATTTCACTTTGGTCTTGCCGCCGTCAGCCTCGGTATAGAAATTCACCATGACGCCGAACTTGGCAAAGCCCGGACAGTCACCGACACTGAGGATCGGCTGACCACCAATCTTCTTGAGGATCTTTGCCAACTCCGGTTTCTCCTGAGTCTGAAAGAACACCACCTGGCAGCCCGAAAAGTCACCGTCGATAGCAAGCTCCTTGACGATCGTCTTCTTGCCTTCACCGGTACGTTTGTCGGCGGCGGCTTTCAGCTGAGCCATACAACTCGCGGGACCCACAACACCGACCGTAACGGCACCATCGGCGCCGGCTGCCTTGCCGGCGGGCCAATCGACATAGCTGAACAATTTGATGATGAAGTCCGCCTTGTAATTATCGTCATCTCCATCGGCGCGACCATTGGCCGCGACCAGAAGGAAAAGTACGAAGAGCATCGTTGATATTCGTTTTACCATTGTCCCATTCCCGCTTGGACCGTCCGGCAGTCCACCCCCATGTCCACGCACTTTACGCAAAGCCCGGGATACACCAAAAGAGCGTTTCGTAATGTCCACTGCTGTTCCACCTTAATTATTATCGGGGTAAGAGTAATTTCTCTGAATCATCATCCGACAAAATGTCGTATTTCCACCCGGCAAGGTCGCTAAATGGACTGACCGAGTCCAGTATTATTCCACCGGCCCGGTCTGTCCCGGAGTGCAAAAAATGCACACTCGGACCTCACCGGGCGGGCGGAGCGGGTAACGTGTTTCAAGAGCAGAATTTGCGACAGGGAGTTCCCAGCGACGATAAGGGGAATTCCCTCTTGTGGTACCGGGCACAGGGGCCTATACTTACAGCCACTGTGAAAACGACTCTTCGACACCTCGGCGCGACTATAGTTGGGTCAATCCGGAATCCACTGCAAATCGCGATTGCCCTCGGGTTTTTGGCGCCGGGCCTGTGGGCCCAGGACAGCACGAGGACGAGACAATCGTCAGCGCTCGCCGCCTCTCCCATGTATCAAACTGCCGTGCACAATATTGGCAAGATGGCACTCTCAGTCTCCAATTTCGGACGTTTCGGCACGGGCAAAGATGACCCGGTTATCGATGCGTTTAACGGAGGCATTGCCCCCTCGTGCCAGTTCCCCAGGGGTTCGGCCACGGTCTACCTGTACAAAGGCGGGATTTGGATCGGCGGCGTCGTTGGGAATGATACACTTGTATCTGCCAGTACCGACATGAACAACTTTTATCGAGAGTTCAATCCGGGGGTCGCTCCGCTGGGACAAATCGTCCGCCGGTCATCGATCGATCCCCTTTCGCCGCTCTACGACGGGGCCGTCAGCGAACAGGACTTTATCGCCACGTATACTGATACGGTGGTCGCCCCGAATGCATATCCATCGATCGACGCGGAGACTAATCGTCCGCACCGCCCGCTCGGCCTTGAGGTGCAACAGTCATCGTACGTCTGGTCTTTCGGTTATACGCAGGACTTCATTCTTTTCAACCTGAGAATCAGAAACGTTGGGAGAAATTCCATCAAGAGCGCCTATGTCGGTGTCTACATGGATATCGACGTGAACAGGTTTCTGACATTCCCTCCCCCGCCGCCGGTCGGCGATGGCGGCGCCTTCAAGTTTCCGGGAGGTGGTCGGGACGACATGACCGGGTTCCTTCTGGCTGCTCCGGCGAAGTATCTCACCACTCCGTGCGAATTCAATGATACGGTCCGTGTAGCCTGGACAGCGGACAACGATGGCGACGGTTCTATCTACGACGGAACTTTTCAGCTCCCCAATGTTCTGGGCGTTCGCTTCCTGCGGCCGCCTTCCGCGGAACGTGCCATGTCGTTCAACTGGTGGGCGATCAACGGCCCGTATGATTACGGTCCGCAGCTTCGCAGTAATTACCGGGACATGGGGACCGGCACACCGTACGGGGACAAGAACAAGTATTTCTTGCTGCACAACGGTGATATTGACATCGATCAGGCCTGGCTCGGAACGCTGTCGCAGGTCGATCCGGTTGTCGCCGTGCCCAACGAGGACGAAGTGCGGACATTTATCCGAGGGGGAGACGGAAGTTTCCTCATGTCCACTGGGCCCTACAATCTGGACCCGGGCGATGAAATCAACGTTCCGTTCGCTATCGTCGGTGCAGAGAATTTCCATACCGACGTGAACAATTTCTTCTACCAGATTATGTGGCGGTACCTGCCGTACCAGTTCTACAATGACCTGAATTTCTCCGAACTGTCCAAGAATGCCGCCTGGGCTGCGCGGGTTTTTGACACGCCCGGCCTCGACACCGACAGCGACGGTTATGCCGGCAAATTTCAGGTGTGCGTAATCGACTCTGAAAAAGTCGACGGAGAATGGAAGCCCTCATCGGCCGACACCATTTATTACGAAGGGGACGGCGTGCCTGACTGGAAGGCGTCGTCGCCGCCTCCCGCGCCGAAAGTCTGGGTCTACCCCAAGCGTGATGGCTTGATCGTCCGGTTCAACGGATACCGCACGGAAACAACCAGAGACTTTCTCACCAATGAACTGGATTTTGAAGGCTATCACGTCTATCTGGGACTCGATGAGCGGGAAGGAAGTCTTGCCCTGATCGGATCATATGACCGGGAAGACTATGATATCTACTTCTTCAATAAGAATCACAAACCTCGCCCCGGATGGGAACTCCAGGGGACACCGGTATCCCTATCGGCGATTCGGTGCCGCTTCAGCAAGCAGGATGACCCGTGCAATGACACGCTCCTCGACCCGGTCTTCTTTGGGATAGACAATCCGTGGCGAAGCGCGATCTATCCGGATTCCATCTTCTACTTTGCCGCTCATGATGCCAACGCTTTCAAGCTGGGAATCAACACGCCGATCTATAAGCGCTTTCCCAATGCACCTCGCCCGGTCGATCCACATAACCCGGCACCGGAAGATCTGACCGATGACGGTTTCCTCAAGTACTGGGAATACGAATGCACGATTGACCAGCTCCTCCCGACCCTGCTCTATTATGTAAACGTGACGTCCTTTGACTACGGCTCACCGCAGCAAGGCCTGCAGCCGCTGGAAACGGCCAAGTCCCTGAACCCCATAGCCACTTATCCGCAGGCTGATGCCAATCAGGCCTCCGGACCACTCCCTCCGGTCTATATCTATCCGAATCCGTATCGAGGGGATGCCAATTACCGCACCCAGGGGTACGAAGCCCACGGTAAACTGGACTTGCCGGATAGCCGGGCACACGCCGTCCATTTCGTCAACGTTCCGGCCAAGTGCACGATCAGAATTCTGACGCTCGACGGCGACTTGATCAAGCAGATTGACCACGATGTGAGTCCCGCGGATTCCAAGTGCCATTACGAAGTCTGGGACATGATCAGCCGCAACACGCAGGCAATTGTGTCCGGGCTGTATTATTGGACGGTCGAAGATATCGACGGCAAAGTGCAAATAGGCAAGCTGGCTGTTATTCTTTAGCCCGCAATTCCCCCGCTTTTTTCTGTTACCCAACTCTCTCGGAACAGTGTCCGGTCGTCACCGATACTAGTAGCTGTGTGACTCGATCTTCACTTTGCCCCTAAAGACCCAATAGATACTGACCGTGTAGGCCACAACCATCGGAATTCCCAATCCGGCCATGATGAGCATGATCTTCAGGGTTCGCGGCGAAGAAGCAGCATTGTGTATGGTCAGACTGAGCTCCGGATTGGGATAGGAGTAGATTAAGTTCGGGAACATCCCAATTCCAAAGAGCGCCAGCAGTGCCACTATCGCCGCACAACTCGAGATAAACGCCTGGAAGTCATTCCCGAGATGAATCGCCCGAGGGATATTCGCAATGGCAAGGATGGTAACAAGCGGGATAAGAAACAAACCGGGATGTGACTTGATGGCAACAGTCATGTGCGGGACATAGAGCAGGGTGAACAGGGTCGTAACGGCATAGCAGATGATGAAGAAGATGATTCCGTTGCGCACCCACGTGCGCGCCTTAAGGTGCAGTTCACCTTCGGTCTTGAGCACCACATAGATGGCCCCGTGCATCACGAACAGCGCGACTGTAGTCAAACCGACCAGCAATGGGAACGGCCTGACCAGCCCAAGCAGTGTCCCGGCGAATTCCCGATCCGGACCAAGCGGTATCCCCCAGGCGATATTGCCGAGCGCGATGCCGATCAAGAGCGCAGCCAGTATGCTTGCGGCGCTGAAGCTAATGTCCCATGCCTGCCGCCATGATTTCGATTCCTGTTTACTGCGGAATTCAATAGCCACCGCTCGGAAAATCAGCGCAAATAGGAGCAGCATAAACGGGATATAGAACCCGGAGAACGCCGTTGCATAAACATCGGGAAAGGCCGCGAATAGGGCTCCGCCGCCGGTGACCAGCCAGACTTCATTCCCATCCCACACCGGACCGATGGCATTCAGCATGGTTCGCCGATCTACGTCGGTGCGGGTGAACAGGTGCAAGGCACCGACTCCGAGATCAAAGCCGTCGAGCATAGCATAGCCTGAAAAGAGGGTGCCGACCAGAATGAACCAGATGGTGTTGAGATCGAAACTCATGCCCGCCTCCCGACTACTATAGGTTCTTCGGTCGGCCCATGCTTGATCTTCTCATTGAGCAAATAGACGAACAGGACACCGAGAAGGAGATAGATCAGACCGAAGAGGACGAGCGAAGTGATGATCTCTCCGGCAGTCACTGACTTCGAAAGTCCGTCCGATGTTCGAAGTAAGCCGGTAACCAGGTACGGTTGACGCCCTATTTCGGCGGTCCCCCATCCGAACTGATTGGCTGCCTGCGGTGCGAGCACTGAGAAGACGAGAATCCAGAGAAACCACCGGACCTCGGCGATTTTCTTTCGCCACCAGAGGAAAGCTCCCAAGAGCGACACGGCAATCAGGAAGAAGCCGATAGCTACCATCGCATGATATGTCTGAAAGACCGCATTTACCGGAGGACGCTCGGTCACCGGAACGCTCTTGAGCCCGGTCACCGGTCTGTTGAAATCGTCGTACACTAAGTAGCTCAGAAATCCCGGGATGTGGGGGCCGGTGGTCGTCTCTGATGCTTCATCCACCCAGCCGAACAGATAGACCGGGGCAACTGCACTGGAGTCGAAATGTCCCTCCATTGCAGCCAGCTTGATCGGTTGCGTGGTGGCGAGTTTCTGAGCACTGGAGTGTCCACTGACCAGTTGCAACAAAGAAGCTACGACTGCGACGGCAAGCGCAATTCGAATGGAATCAAGCGCGAATGTCCTGTGCCGCTTTTTCAAGAGATACCAGGCGGAAACGCTCAAGACCAGAAAGGCGCCGGCTTGCCAGCATCCCATATACACATGCCAGATTCGCTCGAGTGACGACGGATTGAATACCAGCTGCCAGAAGTCGAGGATCTCGGCGCGGCGGGCCAGTCCTTCACCGACTATATGATGTCCCGCCGGAGTCTGTTGCCAGGAGTTTGCGATAACGATCCAGATCGCGCTGAAATGGGCACCGAGCGCCACCATAAGGGTAGCAAAGAAGTGCATCCGCTTGGAGACTCTATTCCATCCAAACAGGAGGATCGCGAGGAATCCAGATTCCAGGAAGAAGGCAAAAATCCCTTCGGCCGCCAGGGCACTCCCGAAAACGTCCCCGACAAACCGGGAGTAGGTCGACCAGTTGGTGCCGAACTGAAACTCCATGACGATGCCGGTCGCCACACCGAGGGCAAAGATGAGTCCGAAAATGCGCACCCAGAAGCGCGCCATGTCATGATAGCGACTGTCGTCGGTCCGAAGATATGCCCCCTCCATGAAGACGAGAATAAGCCCCAGTCCAACGCTCAGGACGGGAAAGAGGTAATGAAATCCGATAGTGAAGGCGAACTGAGTTCGCGCGAGAAACAGTGGGTCCATTGCCGTAGTGCCTTCCTCGTTGTGAAAACAGTATGTTTGCGAAAAAGTTCACATAACTCGGCTGGTTTTTTGGGTGTAATCAGCGGTCCATGCCCGATGCCGGATACATAAATATTGCCCGTCTGTTCCCCTTTGTCGTACCATGGGGATATCCATGACCCGTCCGGGTACTGGGGAAAGGGAATTTCAATTCTATGCCAATGGAACCACGTCGAATCAAGAGCCTGATCGAATCGCTTCACGGCATCAAGACAGAATTCAGTCCGGCATCAGCCGAAAATCGGTATCGAGCACTCCGCGCTCTGCGCACCGCACGCATTACCAGTGTAGCGACACTCATTTCCTACCACGATTTGCTGCTGTTCTTGAGCGCCTACCCCGATAATCCGGCCATCCTCAGCGCGGCTCGTCGGGAATTGAAAGCCTTTCACGCCCGCGTCAGGTTCGTGCGCTCGAAAACCAGCGAAGAACAGCAGGAAACCTTGCTCAACTCCGGATTGGTGGATACGGAAGTCAGCCATTTGTTCAGTTTTGATCTCACCAAGATGCTGTTGGACTGGTATCCGGGAAGACTCGAATTGGATTGGGTTGAGACCGACGAAGATGAATCCGGCGCCATCAGCGGCTTTCTCCCTCTCGTGGTGTCATTCCACGAGAACGACACGCTGGACAATGCTCTTGAATTGACCACCGAGGAGTGGATCAAACGAGCGAGGGGAAAAAAGATACGCTCAGATCTCGGCACCTTGCTGAAGCTATTGGATAGATCGGGGCTGCCAATAGCAGTTCAGCGGTACCTGTACGATAACGCCGGCATAGTCGCACGATGGGAAGTCGAACGATCGCAGGCTTCGCGCACGCTCGCACAGGCGGTTCACACGAAACCGTTCTTCCAGAAAGAACCGATTCTGCCTCGCACGCCTGACCTTCGGAAAGAAATCCTCGCCCCGGCGCCGAAGCTGAAGTTGCTTTCGCCACAGGAAGGGGCCCGGTATGTCCGCATTATCAATGAAGCGCTTGCTGTCAGATATCGAGAACTCTATCCCATCACCGGCGCGAATCCGTCCGAAGTATACTGCGCCGAACCGGGACGAGGTGTGCGGATTTTTGTCTTTGGCGCGAGACCGGAATTCCGCCTTCCGCTCGAAGCCAATTTCGGCGCCATGCTGGTCAGAAACGACACGATCGTTGGCTACGGTGTCGGTGCCTGTCTGCTCAATCGCGTAGAAATCGCCATCAATGTCTTCCCTGCCTTTAGGACCGGTGAATCATCGTTTATCATCGAACAGTTCTTCAAGCTGTTCCATCATCATTTTGGTTCCGACGTCCTCCTGGTGCGGAGTCGGCAGGTTGGGGATGGGGATGACGAGCCGATCATGTCCGGAGCGTTCTGGTTCTACTACAAGCTGGGATTCCGCCCGGTAAAGCGAGAGATCAGAGCCACGGCGGAGAAGGAAGCTGCCTATATTGCGAGTCATCCGGGGTATCGATCAACGGTCGTCAAGCTTCGCCGGCTCTCCAAGAGCGATGTCTTTCAAAAGATTTCGGATCGAAAAGCAACGAGTTACCATGAGCTTTCACTGGTAGACCTTGGCAACGCCGTCACCGATCTTGTGGCCAGGGAATTCGGGGGTGACAGAACGCTGGCTGGTCGGGAGTGTCTCGTCCGCGTCAAGCGCTGGCTCGGGGTTGGTAACATGACCGGATGGAGTCCGTTCCAGAAGCAGGCGTTTGCGCAAATGGCTCCGCTGTTGGCGACATCGCCGGAGATTGCACGATGGAGCTCCGTGGAGCGCCGTTCGCTTGCCGAGATGATTAGGGCTAAAGGGGGAAATCAGGAGCGGCAGTTTGTGGTGAAATCGCTCGAACACCCCAAATTCGGTCCCCTCTTGTACCGAATCGCCAAATCGGCCGGCCAACGGGGGTAGTCCGATTTTTGTATCTTAAGACGGCAAATATCGTATAGATAAGCTGTCACGGCACCAATTGCCGGATAACTGAAGGAGACCGAAATGTACGAGACTGGCGTTAAGTACCGTAGTATGGGAAAACAGGTGGGGTTGATGATCATCACCTTGGGGTTTTACTCCATCTACTGGTTCTACCAGACCGCCTGCGAGCTGGCTTACCTGGACAAAGACGAGTCCGCCAACCCCGGACTTTGGACTATCCTGCTATTTGTTCCGTTTGGGGCAATTTTTTCCTGGTACTTCTACTGCGGCCTGTATGAACGGATGACCATGGGACAGATGAATCGATGGCTGCTGTTTGTCCTGTACATCGTCTTTATCCCGGCCGTATGGTTCATAGTCCAGTCGGAGCTGAACAAGCGGGCTACTTATGGGATGCCCTATCAGCCCCGTTAAGGGGTCCTTGGGGGGTCCCAAAAAGGGGCGTCTAACCTGCTGTGGATCATTCAGTAGGCAGGCCGGGGGGTGGACAGGTGACTCAAAATAGTGAAAAAAAGAGGTTGAGTTACCGATAACCCTTGTGTATATTCGTATTCGAAGTGAAAGGCACCCTGTTGAACTGAATCTCAACCAAGGTCCAAACGAGCTAGTCAATTTCAACGTTTAGTTCCGGAATCATCGTCGAGTTCATTCAAGAAAAGAGTAGCTGATCGTAATTAAAAGGTGGGACGCTTTGGTGCGTCTTGCCGCAACACCCATTTCTAGGAGTCTCTATGAACATCTTCGTCGGAAACCTGTCGCGCGACGCTAACGAAAACGCACTGCGTCAGGTCTTTGAAGAATTCGGACAGGTTTCGTCTGTCGCCATCATCAAGGACAAGTTCACCGGCAACCCGCGTGGATTCGGCTTTGTGGAAATGCCTAACAAGGACGAAGCCACAGCGGCTATCGGCGCCTTGAACGGCAAGGAATTCATGGGCCGTAATTTGAACGTGAACGAAGCCAACCCGAAACCGGCTCGCACCGGTGGCGGCGGCGGTGGTGACCGTGGTGGTGATC
>JBATNE010000243.1:0-31594 GCA_049290195.1 Candidatus Zixiibacteriota bacterium | reverse complement strand
ACGCCTCTGAAGTCCCGACAAACGAGACCCCGGCCGCTTCTTCCTTCTCCCGATAGTGGGTCACCAGCGACGCCAGTTTCTGCTTGTCGACCAGTTTGCGAACCATGATCGCCAGTTCGTCCAGTGAGAACGGCTTGACCAGATATTCCGCTGCCCCTTTTTTCATGGCGGTCACGGCACTCTCGACGGTACCGAACGCCGTCATCATGATCACTTCGGTTCCCGGTTTTTCCAGCGCCCGTTCGAGGATTGTCATCCCGCCGATTTCCGGCATGGAGAGATCGGTGATCACGATGTCAAAAGAATGCTTTTCAATAAGCGTGAGCGCCTCGGCCGGGCGGGTGCTGGTTGACACCTGGTGACCGGCATCTTCAAGATGCCCGCAGAGGAGCGATGTCATTTTCGGTTCGTCATCGACAACGAGTATTCTCGCCATAAATCAGTTTCTCGTTCGTTTCGGCAATTGGAGGATCAGTTCGGTTCCTTCACCCGGTATGCTCTTGATATCCAGTACTCCCCCCATCTCGGTGACGAGTTGGCGGGAGAGATAGAGCCCAAGACCGGAGCCGGACTGTTTGGTAGTATAAAACGGCGTGAACAGTTTTTTCAGTTCCTTCTTCGGGATTCCCGGGCCGTGGTCAAAGACAGTGATTTGTACCGAGCTGGATGTCTCTTCGAGTCGGATTCCTGCCGCCACCGGCTTTCCTGCCGCGACGCAGGCATCGGCGCCATTGATGAGGAGATTCAGCAGTACCTGGCGCAAAGACCTTCGATAGCCGGAGATCTCAAGTCGCTGCGGCAGCGATCCGAGCCAGTCGACTGAGTTCGAAGCATACCGCTGGGTGAAATGCTTCCTTATCGACTGGACCAATTCTATCAAGTCGAATGTCTCCGGTGTCTCGCCGGCCAGAAGCGAACCCTCGGCCGAGGCAAACTCAAGATAACCGGACACTATTTGGTTCAGGCGATCGGTCTCTTCGACAATGTAGCCTGCCTCTTCAGCCTGGTATTTCTTGAGCAGTCGTTCTCCCGATGCTCTCACGATCATGAGCGGATTTCTTATCTCATGAGCCACCACCGCCACCATTCGT
Source organism: Candidatus Zixiibacteriota bacterium (assembly GCA_049290195.1). Lineage (GTDB taxonomy): Bacteria > Zixibacteria > MSB-5A5 > GN15 > FEB-12 > FEB-12. Next base: position 30,503 of record JBATNE010000243.1, on the reverse strand, counting down.
CCCAGGTGCCTCTGTGTTTCGCCGAGATACAGCTGTTGCTCTGCGCGATTCAAGCTGCGTTGAAGAAGAAGAAACAGCAGTCCCAGAACAAATCCGCCGGCCACGGAAAACCCGGTTGCGTAATACAGGTCTCGGCGCAGGTCTGCGAGCGAATCGAAGTAATCGACACTTGCTTCGACACCGAGTACGGCTGTCACCAGTCCTGATGAATCAACCAGCGGAGCATAGGCGGACTTTAAATACAATTCACCGCTGGGGTAGGTGGGAGTAGTGATGGCTCGAAACGTTTGGCGGAAGAAGACCGAGTCGATATAGGCGCCATTGAGATCGGACAACAGGTAGATGGAATCCGGTTCCGGATTCGATGTCGCCAGAAAGCGGTAATTCTCGTTGAGGATGAAGATTTCGCCGACCGAGTCAACTTCGCGGAACCGTTCCAGATAGGCATCGATCCTCGCTCCGGCCGCGAGCGATCCCGATTTGAGCCGCTCAAGATCATCGGAGTTGAGGGCGGTACTGGCGGAAAGAGCGATAGTCACCAGGCGGCGGCTGAGGGAATTTTCCAGCGCCCGCTCTGTTTTGCTGTAGTACGCCCACCAGCTAAAGTTGACCAAAAGGATCACTAAAGCGGTAAAGAGGGCGATCGCAACATATCGTCTGGAACTGCCGAGCATGGCGGAAGTATGGGAAGCCGGCGCGGGAGAGTCAATCTAAAGCTAAGTGAGAGCGCGGGATGCGTCGAGTAGGGGAACCATTTCCGGGGGACGACGTTAAAGTGGACGTCCCGTTATTGAATCCTTGACACCAAGCCGAAAATCGATATACTACGGGGCTTTTCGCCGAATCTTTTTGACCCCGTCGTCTAGTGGTTAGGACATCGCCCTTTCACGGCGGTAACACGGGTTCGACTCCCGTCGGGGTCATTTTTTTATGCCCGGCTCTTCTCCAGGGCCGCGTCTTTGGTTTTCCGAATCAAATCATACACATCTTTGACCCGGCTAATCTGTACGAACATGGTCGGTGACGACGACGCCCGGTTGATCATCATGGCTGCTCTGGCCGCCGGGATAGACGGAAGGCCGGTTGCATTGAACATGACCGAACCCCGTCCCTCTTTGGCCTGCACCATAGTAATGTCACCCATTGTCTTCAAATCGATACTCGTCACAGTCTGGTTGGTCCCAGCAAGACCCTTGATAAAGAGTATGCGCTGATCGGTGAGGGCGTAGAATGTCACGGCCCTGTTTTTGGCGTCGGCGATGAATCGTCCGAACACCATGAACAATCCGATTCCGACAAACAGAGAACCAAACATCAGCATCGGCCACGGGGCACCACCACGCCAGGCCATGAATGTCCAGAAGCAGGCGAAACCGCACCAGGCCACACTAAATGGGATGACTGCGGCATCCTGCGGTTGCATGAACATCCCCTGCCGCGGTTTTCCCGCCCAGAGGATTCGCTCGCCCGAAGACAGTTGCGGCGCCGCCACCTGCTGAGCATCGATATTGACGAACGATTCGGTCGCTTGTTGTTCCAACGTATCATACATGGGAGACTCTCCTTTGATACTATGAATGTCGGAACAAAGAAGGGTTGGCTTGAGAGGTGGAAATGAAGCCTATAGGCTAGTGGGAGGATGGACAGGCGGGAAGCCGGTAGCTCTCCCCGGCGATATATTTCACCAGGGCGGAGAGATCGTCGAGATCAGGCGGCGGGGTCCGGTCAAAGCGCGCACTCTCTTCGCAGGGAAGAATGACTCCGGCGCCGGTTAACCACTCGACCAAAGAGCTCAAGTCGGAAAGGTCCACCCCGCCGTTCGCGTTAATATTCCCTACAAACCCCTTGCAGCAACTTTCTCTGGCGCGCAGCATAATTGAATCGATGAGTGTGCCGGCCGTACCACCCGCGACCGAGTAGAATTTCAGGATAAGCGTACTGTCTGTCGCTTCGGCCTGCATGGCTCCGTAATTTGCGGCGTAGCGAACCGTGCTCCCTTCGACAAATCCCGACGACGGAAACGTGTAGAGACTCCTCCCGCCGAGTCCATTGATGAAGTAGGGGATGGAGTCGCCGTTGTGGTTGTCATCCCGCATCACCCGTTCGTAGGAGTGATCGTGGCCGTTGACGACCAGATCGGCCCCCCAGTTTTCATACGGCCATTGCAGATCCGGGGTCGAGCCATGGGTTGTGGCCGATGAGTACGCACCGTGATGAAAGAACACAATATTCCATGGGTACGGTGAATAGAGCAGTTCCGATTTCAGCCATTGTGCCTGGACCGACATGGAATCGATGCCGTCCGGGTCCTGAATATTGCTGTTGATCGCAAAGAAATGCACCGGCCCCTGGATGAAATCGTAGTACCGTTCGTTGCCGGAGCTGTTGTCGGACTGAACTCCTGCGCCGGGCAACGTGAAATAGGTGAGATAAGCATTGATCCCGAGTCCGTCGCTGTATTCATGATTTCCAACGCAGGGAAAGAACCGATTCACCGGCGACCCGGAGCCATACGCCCCTGCATACGCACCGATATAGTCGTGGTAGTACTGCCCGATGTTGGCGTCGATTGTCCCCGGATTGTAGCTGTTGTCCCCGGCCGTGACAATGAAGTCCGGGTTCCAGCTCTTGATCAGGTTGGCGACGGCGAGTTCCGAAGCGCTCCCGGCATAGCCGTAGTCGCCAAGCATGGCGAAGCGGGCGGTTGCCGCTGTCAAAGTCGAACAGGTGAGCATAGCCAGCGCTATGGCAGCAATAATATTCTTCATACTGGTGGCCGGTTTCCGAGTGACTGACATCTGATGCAACAGGATACAAAACGAACTTGGGCTATCCAAGGCAATTTCTTGTGAAGGGAGTGGCAGGCGACATGGCGGCGCTTGGCTCAGACAGCGTGAGCTCTCTCACCGCACATGGCGAAAGATACCCCCATCCCTGCCAACTGCGAAACCGTATTCGGTCGATCCAATCCAGACATCGTTTAGCCCGTCGGTCCCCGGCACCGAAACGACGGACCACGTTGTTCCGTCAAAGTGGATCATCCCTTTGCCGACGGCCCAGATGTCATTCAGAGAGGAACCATCGATACCGGCCAGCGCCGTAACCCCAAGGTCACCAGCGATCTCATATCCGGTCGGTTTCGCTACCAGCACCGAACCGGCGTCGGCGATAAATAGTTGCTGCCAGCTGACAAACCAGAGATCATTGGCCCCCGGGTAGAAGTCGGAGATAACGTGCGTCCATTTAATTCCGTCGTACAAGTGAACTGATCCTTCGGAGGTCAGGGCAACAACGCCTCTTACAGGTGGAACTGCCGGATGCAAATGAAACGTACTGGATCTGATGGCCGTGATGAATCCGGAAATTCCCGTCGTAACTTCCTGCCAGGTAGAACCATCGAAGTGATAGATCGCACCCTTTTCAGCTCCGATGTATACGTCGTTCGGTGCAAGAGCAGAAACACACGTCAACAGCTTGGTCGATCCAATGGAAACACTGCTCCAGGCCGTTCCATCCCAGTGAATAACAGTCCCGTCTGTCCCCACAGCGTAGACGTCGTTACTAGACGTACCTGCAACACCCCAGAGATACTTGATGGTTCCGCTCGATTGGACCTTCCACTCCGCCCCATCGAAATGGACAATGGTTCCGGCAGCTCCGACGGCAAACACATCCGTAGGCCCCGAACCCCAGACGGAACGAAGGTTAACGATGGTGGGTGATCGATCAACGACCCAGGTGCCGACAGAAACGGGCGCGGTGGCGGAATCTCCGCAACCCAGCAATAGTGCTGGTATGGCGCTCATGATTCCCAGAAGTACGATGCGATGAAAAGTAACCATTCCCCGCTTCCTTTCGCGTGACATAAACATACGCTGCCGGGAGGAGTGCGTCAAGATCACAGAGGCGCTGTCAAAGACATTTATGTACACGATTATTCAGGTTTCGATTGAATTTGTGGGAAAGACCTCGTAGATTGCCGGTAATATGTTTTGCTCTGACATGACGAGAAGCCGGTATTTCGGAGTGACGACGAGTTCGCGGGGCATCAAATTGCTCATGTGGATTTGTGTTTTCACCCTCTCGATTGCCACATCAGGTTTCTCCGCCCCAAGGACAGAATTAGGAGTCAAGGCCGGTCTGACCAACGCAGGAGTGTACGGGAATTCCCGCAACGACGCCATGAGCAATCGGTCCGGAATCTGCGGCGGCGTTTATTTTGCCCTCTCGGTCAACCGGGACGTGAGTATTCAGACTGAGTTGCTTTATGTCTCGCGTGGGATGCACCGTTCATATACGATCGGCTACTTTGCAGGCGAGGCATCCTTCACGGAGACGGACAAAATCACCTGCCTTGAATTGCCGGTTCTCCTGAAGTTCCCGTTTCCGCGCATGGGTGCTTTTCGGCCTGGCATGTATTTCGGAGGCTCTGCCATATTCAAGTTGAGCGCCCGCGCTAGTGGAGACATCAAGGTCACCGGCGATCCGATCCTACAGCCCGGCCCGTTTTCCGACAAGATACCAAATGCAAAATCGTTCGATTTCGGTCCTGTGGTGGGCGTCGATGCATCATTCGGCAAGGAAAGCGGCCCGTGCGTTCGAGCGGATATTAGATTCAGTTTCGGCCTTCGCGGGCAGTATCGCGATGATCCATCCATTGCCAGTGGAACGGCCCATGGTTCTCCAGTTGTCGATCTCTCCAATGGCCGAGCGCTGGACCTGAAGTATACCGGCATTGGCATAACCCTTGCATTCGGGTGGCACTGACACAATGGATGCAACGACTGGACGATTCATGTCTAAATGCTCGTGTGCTCTTCTCTTAGTGGGATCGATTTGTCTGAGCGCCTGTTCACTGACCCACCGGCTGACGCCGGAAGAAGCGCGCTGCGAATCGAACAGGACGTACGGCGAAATAGTCATCCCGGCCAAAATCTCCGGGGTCGTCCTGGAAGTCCAGGCGCAGGCAATCGACAGCGTCAGCAAAGATACTTCCATCTCAGTAATGCCCCAGGAGAAGAAGGTCGATACGCTGAAGCAATTGCGCCGAGTATTGATACATTTTGACAGTCTCGGCGGCAGACTGGTGCCGGACTCACAGTTGGTGGTCGGACACTCCGTGAACGGGGATTCCATCGCCCTGCCTATGGACAGCGTTGTGTTCCTGCAATTCCGGGGTGTTGACCGCGGGCAGTCGATGATGACTGTACAGGCTGCTCAGCAAGCGAATGATTACGTACTGGGACGTCCCGGGCAGAAAGTCGGCCGGGGGCGGTATGCCAATTGGAACGTCATCCAGTTTGACTCCAGGGGAGCTACAATCGACCCGGCTGCGGGCCGCATCAGCGGGACCTCAGCCAGAGGGGTTCCAGTTTCTGCTGACCTCGATGACGTCGTGACCTTAACGTGGTCGGAATCCCTCTTTCGTCAGGTAGAACGACATCCATATCGCCTTGTCCGTGTTGCGGTCGCACTTCTAGTTGCCGGCGTCCTTGTCCTGGGTCCTATCCAACAAGCCTTCTGACCAGAAGACCGACCGTGACTCCGGACCCCCATCTATCTCATCCCGGAACCAACCTTACCGGTCACGTGTTTAATTCTCGATGCCGGCATACATCGCCCGGCGGTCGCTTTAACCGGGTTAGTTACAACGTTCATCTTTGATCTCGCACTGTCGAGGAGGTAGCATGTTCAGATTCGCCAAGTATGCCGCAACCGTGGCCGCCGTTCTGGTACTTATCGCCGTATCGGTCCGCTCCGACAACACGGCCAAACCGGCCGCCGTCCCGGCCGAAGAAAAAGCTTCGCTGGTCGGCCAGAAGGCGCCTGACTTTTCCCTCAAGGACACCGATGGCAAGCTTCATACGCTGCGCCAGTATCTGGATTCCGGCAAGACGGTAGTGATTCAGTGGTTCAACCCCAATTGCCCATTTGTCATTCGCCATTTTGAAACGTATCCTACGTTTACCGATCTGTATACGGCATACAATAAGAAGAATGTCGTGGTGCTGGCTATCAACTCGACCAACCCGAAACATCCGCAGTTCGGCAACAATGTCGAGATGAAGAAGAAATGGGGAATCCAGTATCCGATCCTGTTGGACGAAGACGGTGTTGTGGGGAAGCTGTATGACGCCAAGACCACGCCGCATACGTTCGTGATCAGCCCCGACGGTTTCGTGCGATATTCCGGCGCGATCGATGATGATCCGCAGGACGCCAAAGCCGCGAAAGACAAGATTAACTATGCCCGCCAGGCGCTCGACGAACTTCTGGCCGGCAAGCCGGTCTCCGTACCGGAAACCCGTCCCTACGGTTGTGGCGTCAAGTACGCCCAGTAAGAAAGAGGTTTTCTCATTCGTTTGGTCAAACCGTCAATGGTCCCTTTCACACACATGCTTCTGGCGAGTCTGGTAATCCTGCTCGCCGGAAGCGTAATTTCCGCTCCCCTCAAAGCTGACCCGGTGAAAGTCGAACTGGTTTCATCGGTCGGGAGCGTCACGCCCGGCACACCGTTCACGGTCGGTGTCGTTTTCAAAATCGAAAAGGGCTGGCACATCTATTGGAAATTCGCCGGCGACGCCGGTCTCCCACCTGAAATTCATTGGAAACTGCCTGAAGGCTGGAAAACAGGCGACATCCAGTGGCCCATACCGACCAGATTCACGGAGAAAGGTCCATTGACCACCTACGGCTATTCCGATTCGGTCATGCTGTTGACTGAAATCACTCCGCCAGCGACATCAACAGAAAAGGCCGTGATGCTAACTGCCGCGGTTGACTGGATGGTCTGTCAAGAGGAGTGCGTGCCGGGAAAAGGTACGTTTTCTGTTTCTCTGCCGGTGGGTGCGTCTACCACGTCACCCAATCCTGGACAGGCTACCAATAGCCGGAGAATCGATACCTGGCGAAACAGTCTTCCGAGTCAGGTTCAGGGGACAGGAATTCGTATTGGCTCAGAGTCGAGCCGATCAAATCCCATGAGCAAAATTGCCCAGGTCAAGCTGACCTTCCTGTTGCCCAAAGGTGCAAGCATGTCGAACATGGCGTTTTATCCCAATCCGGGGAAGGACCTGGCGGTGAAGAAGATTGTCACATCAGTGATCGACGGCAATCCGGTCATCAAATTCAATTTACAGTCGTTCAAAGAACCGATGGTTAGCAGGACAAGGATCGAAGGATTGGTGGTATATACCGATGCTTCGGGGAAGCGCCGCGGCCTGACGTTGACCCCCCCGATCGTGTTTGACGAGTAGCATGGCCGAAGGGTGTTGAATTGCCCCTATAGTTGTAGCACACCCAACGGGTGTTGAACCGGTTATTTTCCCTATAGCCCCCGTGAGATGGAATCCAGCCGCGCGCGGACGAAGGCAATGGCAGTAGAGTCCGTGTCTTTTGCATAGATCAAGTATTTCTCGTACAGAGGCGCCGCCGCCTTGGTATTCTCCCTGTCACGGTCAAGTACGCGCGCCAAGTTGTAGTACGGGTCAGGATAGGTCGAATCGATCGCTATGCTCTTATGATAGGCATCCATTTCAATGTCTAGCAGCCCCAGCATATGTTCCGCGGCACCGAGATTACAATATGACACCGCACTAGCACTATCACCATCCATCGCGATACATCTGTATATGTCCCGAGCGCTGCCCACATAGTCCCCCAATCGATACTTGATGCATCCACGGAGGTCGAAGGACTTTCCATAGTCTGGATCAAGAGCAAGCGAGCGCTCGCAATCAGCCATTGCGCTATCGAGCATTTTCATACTCATATAAGTAAGACCCCGCCCATAATATCCTAAGGCAAGACTGGAATCCAGTCTGACTGCCTTGTTGTAACATATAATGGCACTATCCAAAGCTCCATTATCGCCGAGGATTCGGCCCAAAGCGGCCCAGGCCTTGGAGTGGCTTGAGTCCAATTGCACGGTCGTCCGAAAATCGGCCAGAGCTAGGTATGAATTGCTGATAGATCTAATGCGTTCGTGATCACGAGAGTACCCTCTCATGTAATACGCATCTGCCAATCGCGGTGCTCGTGCTATTAGCTTATCACAGTCGTCAATGACACTCGCATAATTGCCAAGTTTGAGATTGTACCAGCCTCTATTATAGAGGGCAACAGTATCTTCTGGGTTCATCTCCAGGAGTGCCGTGTTTCTTGCAACTTCAGCCTGAAAATCCTCTTTGGTCGCCTTTTTCTCCTGCTTACACTGCGTCAGGAGTGAGACAATGATGAGCACCAAAATGAGAACATGAATTGAAGTTCTACCCCTGCTTTGCATGCCACTTCTCCTTGAGCGACTCCAGCAGCTTCAACACCTCATCCGCATCTTCGATTGACTCAAACCACTGGCTAACTAGTTGAGTATCACTCCCGGCCTCCGGCAAAAAGGAAGCGCCTGAGGGTGCCCACTCCGTGTAGTTGAGATCAATCGACTGGCAACCGAACCCACTTTTGACAACGCGGAGCTTTCCGAGCCTTGCAAGATTCCACGACTCGGTCCCGCTTTGGTCGCGCCCATGAATGACAAATATCCTCTGATCGCTGATACCATAAAATGTCTTCGCCCGTTTCCGGGCATCCCAAATGTACCGACCAACCAGCAGCTGAAAGGACGCGAGGATGAGTAAGGCCGCCGTAACCATTGTCCAGGGAAATTCGAGATACAAGTCGAGGTAGAAATAGGTCTGAATAGCCGCGTATGTGAAGATCAGTGAGGCTGGAATCATGAAGGTATCGGCGTTGCGAAGAATGAACCCAGCTTTGGGCTTTCCGGTCCAGAGCAATCGCTCATCGGCATTCAGTAACGGCGCGATCACCTGCTGAGCTTCGATATCCAAACTACCCCTCCGCAATATGAGTACTTCCACCCCCATCATACCAAACCAGGCCGGGCACTGCAAGTACCCGGCCTGTATCGAAAAAATAACCGTGAGCTCGAATTTAGTCGAGATCTACTCTACTCGAGAACCTTGATGTTCTTCTTCGCGCAAATCTCTTTGAGCTTCTTCGGCCACACCGTGACCGTAACTTCGCCCAAATGAGCCGTGCGCAACAGATACATATACGTTCTCGCCTGACCAATTCCGCCGCCAATCGAAAGCGGAATCTGATCATTGAGGATCGCCTGGTGATACGGCAGTTTCAGGAAATCGAGCTGTCCCGAAATCTCCAGCTGCTGTTTCATCGTGTCTTTGGTCACCCGGATGCCCATCGAGGTCAGTTCATGACGCCGCTTGGTCACCGGATTCCAGACCAGAATGTCACCATTGAGACCATGCGTGTCATTGCCGTGCGAGTCCTTGGTCGGGGTGACCCAGTCGTCGTAGTCGGCCGCGCGCATTTCATGCGGATAGCCGTCTTTGAGCACCCAGCCAATACCGATGATAAACACTGCCGGATATTCCTGGATGATCTTGGTTTCGCGCTGTTTACGCGGAAGGTCCGGATATTTCGCCAGAAGTTCTTCAGCATGGATGAAGTGTAGTTCCTCCGGGAAATCCGGATATTTCGGATTCTTCAGCGCCGGAAACATCTTCTGAGCTTCGAGCCCAGCTCCCCGGATCACTTTCCAGATCTTCCGGACGGTGTCTTTCAGATATTCCAGATTCCGTTCTTTTTCCGTGATGCGGCGTTCCCAGTCCCACTGATCGACATAGGAGCTGTGATCGTGATCAAGGAAGTAGTCCTTGCGGACGGCGCGCATGTCGGTGCAAACACCTTCGCCGACTTTGCAGTCGAATTGGGCCAGCGCCATTCTTTTCCACTTCGTGGCCGCCTGCACCACCTGTGCGGTCATGCGCGGGCTGATTCCGAGGCCGCACGGAAATTCCACCGGTGTGCGGGAACCGTCGCGATCCAGGTAATCGTTGACGCCACTGTCGCGGTCGACAATGAGCGGTACCTGCACCATGTTGAGATTGAGTTCGCGGCTCAGGCCGTCTTCGATATACCGCTTGATCGCAAAGATTGCTTTCTGGGTATCGAGGCGATTGAGTAACGGGGCGTAATCGGTTGGAAGGATCTTCTCTACTTCTTCGTACGTACTGATCCCGGGTCCAGCCAGATCTGCTCTTTTGTCTGTCATAGTGTCCAAACCTCCTGATCAAAAAGAATACTGGAGTAAATGATACACGACCGCCCATCGCCTGTCCAGCAGTTTGTAAATGCCATATGACTTGTCCGGATTAGCCGATTTGTACCCCGGCGCAGCCTGAGTTATAATTCGTGGAGTAGTAAGGCCTGTTTAGGGGGGCTACGACGCAATCTCCTGTGGTAACCGTGTTGAATCTACTACCCCCGCTACCTTGACGAACTACTATATGCCGTGGCGTCAGGCGCCTCTGCCTGACACTTCAATTCCACATCGTCAGTTAGGTCCCAAAAAGAAGTCCGGCGGGCTCAGGCGCCCTTACTGCTTAGCATTGGGGCTGGTCCGGCAGCACTTGAGATCACATTCTCAATAACCATTCGGCTACCCACTTGATTGCGATTGCGCAACTCCGCATTGCAATCTTACATGTTCAATATGTCTCTTCGGCATCGAACCCAACTTAAGGACAACTGCGTGTTCTTTGTCTCGACGTCAACAAAGAACCATCGGCCATACTTCCTGGACCGGAATCACAAGATAATTCTCATGAATACCATTTCGGAGACTGCCAGGAGGTTACATGCACAAATCTATGCTTACGTACTAATGTCAAATCACTTTCACTTACTAATTGGCATTTCGGGTGGCAGCCAGCTTTCGGTCTTCATGCACGACGTCAAGTCCCTGATCTGGAGGAAGCTTTACCCGCACGAGCGAGGAATATGGCAGGAGCGATTCGATGACTTAGCAATTATCTCGGAGAAGCAGTTCCGGATCAAGCTTGCCTATATACACAATAATCCGGTAAAGGCGGGCCTGTGCCGGCAAACCGATGATTATGAATTTTCATCGGCCAGGGTGTGGCTTACAGGTAAGGCTGATGGCATTACTTGTCTTGAACCGCCAGTATGAGCCGAAGTGAAGTCTGCCGGGCAGAGGCCCTAGGTATCATCATTTATTCAGTCAACCATCTGATTTAGACCAGGGCAGATACGTCGTGGCATCAGGAGCCTCTGCCTGACGCTTCTTTACCACTTCGTCAGTAAACTCCTCAATGAAATCTGCCAGGCAGAGGCGCCTGGCAGCACTTGATTTGAGTGGATTCAGACAATCCGAAAAGAGGAGCCACAAACTAGTAACTATTGCACTCCTGGCTCCGCGCGTCGCGGTTTAGGCTCCCCTACTTGTGTATCCTTCGCAAGAATTCCTCTACCTCCGGGACGCCGCCCTGAAAGATCAGATACCCGTTGTATGGCTCCCGTTCGGTCATGTCGTTGCTCATCGGCGTCAGCATCAATTCTTCGACCTTCTTCAGATCATCGGTCTGCCCCAGCGCCCATCCCAATTTGATATAGGCAACTTCGGGCAACATGTTCGACAGCGGAATAATCCCTTTCGCCATCAGGTCGCGACCGGTGTCGTACACGAACATATGTACATACCCCCAGAGGGTCTGCACAGTCATGTACATCGCCACCCCTTTATCCCGCGCCCGTTCGATCGCCGGATAGAGCGGCTTGTTGACATGCCCGAGGCCGGTACCGGCAATCACGATCCCGCGATAGCCGTTATCAATCAGTGAATCGATAATATCGGGCCGCATATTGGGGTAGTAGTAGATAATCGCGACCTTTTCTTCGAAGTACGGAAGGATTTTGACGTTTCGGTCTTTGCGACGGCGATTGTAATTCTGATCCAGCGGCGTGATGGATTTCTTATCCACCATCGCCAGCGGGATATCCCCGATCGTTCTGAAGGTCGAGCGATACGATGAGTGCATCTTGCGCACTCGCGTCCCGCGATGCAGAAGTCCGTATTCATCCGATGTCGGGCCGAACATGCAGACCATGACTTCGGCAATGTCTGATTCCGCTGCCGTCTTGGTGGCATGCTGGAGATTCAGTGCCGCATCCGATGACGGCCGGTCCGATGATCTCTGCGATCCGACCATAACAATCGGCACCGGCGAATTTTGCACCATGAACGCCAGCGCCGCCGCGGTGTGGTGCATCGTGTCCGTGCCATGGCCGATCACGATCCCATCGATCCCCTTTTCAATCTCCCGCCCGATCGCCATGGCCAGACCTTTGTACTGCTCCGGTCCCATGTTTTCGCTGAAGACGGCAAACAACTTCTCGGTGGAGAGATTGCAGATATCCGCCAGTTCCGGCACCGCGCCATACAGTTCTCCCGGTGAGAAGGCCGGAATCACCGCGCCGGTCCGATAGTCCAGTCGCGAGGCAATCGTGCCGCCGGTGCCAAGCAGTTTGACGCTCGGCTTTCCTTTGGTGATCGGGAATTCCTTCTCCGGAATCTTATAATGTGCTTCGCGGTAGCCGACTTCCTTCATGTCGACAATCGTATCAACATCGACACCGACATTGTAACCGGACGGTATTTTCAGCACGATATGCTTGTCATCGTCGTTTTCAGAGCGCGGCAGCAAGATGCCGCGGAAATCGCCGCGCGAAGTTGTCACCTGCATGTCGGCCCAGACACGAGCCTTGAACGATGTCAGCACCAGGGCGGCATGCCCTTTATATCCTTTGAGTATATCAGTCATTGGCCAATTCCTTGTCCACCGCCGCACGCAATGTCTCAAGACAGACATTGCCGATCGCCCGGCTTCTCAACACTCCCATAATCCATCGAGCCGCTGCGCCCGGCTCTTTCGATGTTCTGATCTCGGCGAATTTCCGCTTGAGGGTCGGGAGTTGAACCAGAAGTTCGCTGATCGCGACCGGCTTGAACTCCAGTGTGATCAGAATCGATTCGAAATCCATGTTCGGACATTCGTACATGAGCGACGCTATCGGCTTGAGTATTTCATCGTATAGCTTCTGCTTCTTGCCGAACGCGAACAGGTCGTACACTTTTTCATAGGAGAAGTCTGTCGGCCTCGGATGCGCTCCCTCGGCATGTTTCAGCGTGTGCGCCAGGACCGAACTGACAAAGATCGGATCTTGCTCAAAATCCTTCACAATCCGCTCGACCAATCCAACCAGGTTCTTCTTGAGCAGGTAGAGGAAAGTGTCTTCCGGAACTTTCCACGAGCGAAGCAGTGCCATTCTATCGGACACCGGCGGCGGCAGATTTCTTGCCTTCTCCTGGATGACCAGCTCATCGATCGAAATCGGCGCGGAGTCAGTATCCGGATACATCCGGTCCGGTCCGGGGAGTACCCGTTCAAAGATGTTCGTTCCGTCCGGAAGACCCTTGCGCGTTTCGTTCGGCACACCCATCATCGCCAGCTTGCACCGTTCCTCGATCACATCCAGTGCGGTCGGTATGTCGTCGGCCGGTCCTATAATGATCAGTTGAGCATCATCGTCGGTCGCCTCGAGAATCCGGCCGATTTCATGCCAGTGACTGTGGAACATCGATGGCTCAAACTCTTCCGAATGGGTCATGTTCGGCTTCTCGATGCAGGCCACTACTTTGAGCCGTCCGATCAATTCGTCCGCGAAGCATTGTCCCATCTGAGTAAAATGCGAAAGGATCCCTTTGAACTTGGGGAGATTGACTGCGACCAGACGAAGCCGATTCGCTTTGGCGTTTCTGAAGAGCGGATGTCCCACCGGGACCTGGTCGAAATCGATTTCCTTGTGAGCGATTTTCCAGCTTTTCGGTTCCACTGATCGCTTCTTCAGTTCATCCATGATCATCAGGAGTGACCACTGGCGGAATGCTTCGCAGTGCGTCAGACGCGGAATCCACTGGATGCGCGACACCCCTTTGATTTCGATTCGCGTGCCGCGGGTGACACTGACATTGACATCCTCGCGCGCCGCGCCCATACCGGTTCGCACTTTGCCTGAGCTCCGGGCGACAAACCGAAGATACTGCGCCGCCTCGCGGGCTTCATCCGGGGTGGTCATATCGGGATAGGTAACCGATTCGATCAGCGGCATGCCGAGACGATCGGTCTGGTAGATGCGATGATGACCGATATCGGAAACCTCGCGGCAGGAATCTTCTTCTATACTGAGTTGGATTATTCGAACAGTCTTGTTCCGAAGCGGAATGGAGCCTTCGATCGCCACGATGCCGGTCCGTTGAAATCCAGTCGGGATGGAGCCATCAAGATACTGCTTTCGGGTGATATGCAGTTCTCCCACCACGTTCATCTTGAGCATCAGGCCGATTTCGATCGCGATATGTAGCGCTTCCTGATTCAGCTTGAATGGCGGGGTATCATCGATTTCGTACGTGCAGGCGGTTTCGTGCTTGATGCGATAGGTGATATTCTTGCGAGTCTTGAACTCCATCAGTGCGGTGCCGTCATATTCACCCAGTTCGCTCAACGTCGGCCGCATATGGCGGATCAATTCTGCCTGGTAATCATCAAACGTATTGAACCGTCCGGCCGGACAGTTGCAGAACAGCTTCTTCCTGGTGAGTAACTGCTGGTGAATTTCCAGGCCGCATTTGAAGCCGATACGGGCATAGGTTTCCGGCGTCGCTTCGCTTCGCCGCACCCAGCCGGCCTGTTCGCGTGTCCGCTCATAATTCGCAAGCGGATCAAAAGGGGAGTTCATGTCTCTTCTCTGCTCCGTAGTCTAGCTTACTTCGCCCGGCATTATTTTCCGGGCAAAAACGGCGGCCATGGATAAACCGGGCCGTGATTTAGCGAGACAAAGTAGGGGGAAAGCGTTGCTTTTACAAGGGGATATACGGCGCCTCCCGGCCGCGTCGAATAGTCTACCGCCGGGTACTGAACAGCGCTTCTCTGCATTTCGCGTAACCGCTCATAAGGAAAGAGTTTCCGGCCGGTTGTCCGGCCCACCGCCCGCCTGCCTCCGGATACAGTTCTTCCTTGCTACAATCGGTGCGCTCCGCTACTTTAGCCCGGATCACATCAATCGCTTCTGTGAAAGGTCTAACATGTGGCGAAGCATTGTTGCGGTGGCATCCGGCTACCTGTCCATGGTCATTCTGGTCGTGCTCTTGTTTTTGGTTCTTGGAATTGTCGCGCCGACCGCGTTTCCTAATAATGAAACGGTCCCATCGCTCGGATGGGTGATCTTTATTCAATTCTTCAATTTGCTGGCAGCAGCTACCGGCGGCTACTTGACCGCCGTTGTCGCGCGCGGTTCGCGGATTCGGCATGTACAGGTGCTGGCGTTAGTCGTTCTCCTGCTGGGGCTGGCTCAGCTCTGGGCCGGAATGGACAAACTTCCGATCTGGTATCTCATTTTACAGCTGGCCGTTGGTCTCGTCGGTGTCTTCCTCGGAGGAAGTCTCACAGCGCACCGAACACCCAAATTCGAAGAAACCGGACCATAAGAAAAAGCCCTGCCGTCATTAACAGCAGGGCGTATCAGAAATCTCTCTTCCGCACTCTTACGAAAAAATCTCCGCTTCAAACCGGTACACTTCCGCGTGCTTGTCTTTGTACCCGTTGCGCGGAATTCCAGCCTTGAGACAAGTTTGTTCCAAGAATTCCGTGGCGGTCCAGCCATTCTCGGTTGCCACCTGCGGCAATAGCAGGCCGGAATGCATGTCGAGTTTGATCATGAGACCATGTTTTCCGGCAACGATCGTATCGAAATCCTTCACCCGCTCAAGCGGTGACAGCACAGAAATCTCGTACTCAAGGCGCGCGTACTCTTCGGGAGTGAGCGGGTCAAACCGAGGATCTTCAAACGCCGCCGCTTCGGCCATCTCCGCCACCGTTTCAAAGAGCGGCTCGCTGCCACGGATGTGGCCGATACAGCCGCGTAACTCACCGTCGATTGTCAGGGTGACAAACACCCCTTTTTTCTTGGCGGTCCGCTCGTTGCCGGCCGGCACAAACTTCCGCCCTTTGAAATGAGAATCAATCGCCATGCGGGCAATCTGCACGAGTGCCTTCTTGTCTTCGTCCGTAAGTGCATCCTGCTGCGCGCGGGTCGCCGCTTTCGCTCCGATGATGCCTTTCGATTCGATCACCGGAATCTTCCCCTGAATGATCGCCGCCGACAAATATCCGACTACCTCGTCAAAATCACCGGTCACTGCGCCCGATGTCGCATAGTCGAGAAACTTGATTTCCTTGCCGCCAAGTCGACGAGCCGCCATCATGACTGCTCCCACGACACCGCCGCCGCAGGCTTCTCCCTTGCCGGATTCCAGTGTTTCCATAAGGAGTTCCGTGTCATACTTCTCTATTGCACTCTGAATGGCGGAATCCAGTTTGCGGGCGGTCTTTTCATTATGGAAATGGGAGAGATCGGTGGATGCCACTAATAATGTATTCGATCCTTTGAGTGTTGCCGCCAGTGCTTCTCCAAGACCACGGACCGAATCCGGCTCCTGATCCCCCATGACAATTGCGACCAATTTGAATTTCCCGAGCGCAACCTGGAGAAACGGCAGTTGCACTTCCAGCGCATGTTCTCCCCGGGTCGATCCGGAGGCATGCCCCATGTTTGAGAAATAAACTGACTGCGGATTCACTTCGGCGATTTTCTTGGCCAAATCCAGATCGGTCTCAATCAACCCAATTGGTGTCTGATAACCGGCGCCTGAAAAGACCGACGACCCCTTGAAGAACACCGTATGGCTCGGTGATATCACCACCACCGTATCGAATTCTTCCCCAACCACCAGCTTGAACGCCTTCGCCGCTACTTTACCCGAATACGGGTATCCGGCATGTGGAGCGATCAATCCGATCGGCCGCCCGGAGAGGGCCGGCTTCTCCACTTCGGAGAACATGGTTGCGATCGTCTTGGCCAGTTCAACCGGGTTGGCCGGGTAAAAAGAACCCGCCACGGCCGGTTTGCGTATATCCATTGTCATACCTTATCTCGCTTTAGCTCTCAACAATCAAATCAATCAGTTGTTTGGGTGATTCGGCAGGAGCGGTCCAAAGGTACAGCCTTTGGTCGACCAAGTCAATCGTCGGGACGCCGGTATGGAAATCGGGCGCAACCTGGCGGGTTGCGCCCGACTATCTGTATCAGCTGTTGGCGACGGGAGTCGGCGCCGCGTTCGGCTTGGCGTCTCCCCCCATATTCGGCCGTATCGCTTCGACATACCCGGCCAGAGCCGAGATAATTCCGGTCGCTTCATACGGCATGAAGATCTTGGTCGCCTGACCGTCCGCCAGCTTCGGGAGCATCTCAAGATATTTCAGTGTAATCAACTTCTCATCCGGCTTGGAGGCGTGGATGGAATTGAATACTGTCGAAATCGCCTGTCCTTCTCCTTCGGCCACCGCGATCTGACGGTATTTCTCAGCGTCAGCGCGCAACTTCACCGACTGCGCATACCCTTCGGCATCCAGTATCTGCGCCAGCTTCTTTCCTTCGGCGCGCGTAATGTCGGACTGTCGGGCCGCCTCGGCATCAAGCACGGTCGCGCGCTTGTCTCGTTCCGCCTTCATCTGACGGCTCATGGCGGCAGTGATATCGACCGGCGGATCAATACGCTGCAGTTCAATCCGGTTGACTTTCACGCCCCACTTGTCGGTGGCGGTATCCATCACATCGCGCAGCTGCGAGTTGATCTTATCGCGCGATGACAGGCAGGCATCGAGATCGAGTTCGCCGACCACATTTCGCAAATTTGTTTGCGCCAGTTTGGTGGCCGCGATGATATAGTTCGAGATTTCGTATCGCGATCGCGCCGGGTCGGTCACCTGGGCGTAGATGATCGCATCTACTTCGACATTCACGTTATCCTTGGTGATCACCAGCTGCGGCGGTACTTCGATCACCACCTCGCGCATGTCGACCTTAAGCACCGTGTCGACAAACGGCATGATGAAGTTCGGCCCGGGACCAAGGGTCCTCTGGAATTTCCCTACTCGTTCCACCAGGCCCCGTTCAAACGGGCGGATAATCCTGATGGAGAGCAGTACGAGAATGATCACGCCGATTGCCGCGGCGATCAAGAAAATGACGACTGGATTTATGGTGTTGTTCATATCGCTTCCTTTCCAGCTCCCGGTTCGCTGAGCTTCCTGACATGTACCCGCGTTCCTTCAATCCGCAACACTTCGACTTTGTCGTGAACGTCAATATGTTCAGTCGCGGAGGCGCGCCAGACTTCTCCTTCAAAACGAACTTTGCCGTGGTGATCGGGATGGATGGCCTCGGTCACCAGCGCAATCTTTCCCAGCATGGCGTCGACATTTGATTCCCTCGGCTGCGGTTTGACAATCCGCTTGGCCACTTTGCGGGTGATCGGCAGAACGACAATCGTCACGATGATGAATATCCCGATCTGCCAGTAGTATTGCTCCGGATAGAACTGGGCATAGATCCCCGCCGCGATGGCTGAGACGGCAAACGACAATGCGACCAGAGTCGGCGCGAATTGCTCCACTATCAAGAAGACAACCGCGGCCGCCATCCAGATCCAAAACAGTGTGTGCACGTATGATCCTTTCCCTTTAATCTCTGAGCCGACACCGCTATGCGGAGAGAGTTCTCTCCCCGCTCATGGCCGACCCATATCGAACACCAGTACGTGGGATTCCCCAAGAGGTTACCCCAAATCGGCATATTCTGTCAATTAAAAGATTGATATGGACTTACCTACTTTGTGGGTCGGTAAGCTGAAGTGGCTACCAGGATGGCTCTGCCGTTCTCCACGGCGTATCGGGAATGACCGGATGTTATATCTCGTGCAATTGCTCGCTGAGCTCCAATACGGTGTGTGCCGGTAATCCGCACACGGAATTGCGGCAGACAAACGCCTGAGCCTGTCCCTTTTGCGCCTGACGCCCTTCGAACAGCGGCGAAACGGTCTGATCGGCATTGTGAGAAATCGCAACCACACCGTGCGGCATGTACTTCTGATGCACCAAACGAATCATCTCTTCCCGCTCCGCACCATCTCCCGTGATCACCACCTCGGTCTTTTCCCCAAGGAAATAGTCGAGCGCCAATAGCGCCGATGCCATCGAGCCGGGGAAGCGAGCAAGTTGACCGGAGATCGACTTCAACCCGAGTTCTGCTTTCTCTACATACGGCTTGTTGTTCGTGAGACGATACATCCTGACCAGATTGTGCAGCATCGATGAACTCGCCGCCGGGATGGCGTTGTCGGTTTCTTCTCGCGGTCGAATGATCAGGTCGGACTGGTTGTCCGGTCGGAGGTAAAATGAATTGTCCCGATCCATAAATATTTCCAGCGCACGATCAGTCAAATCCCGCGCAAATTGCAGCCACAGGCCGTTCTCTTCAGAACCGTCTGTCTCAAACAGATCGAGCAGCCCACGGATATAGAAGGCGTAATCTTCGAGGAACTCTCCTCCGGACAGATTCCCTTTCCGCCAGGTATGCCCGAGTGCGCCGTCCCGATACATGTATCGTTTCACGAACTCCGCGTTTGCGCGCGCTGCATCGAGATACCGCTGGTCGCGTGTAATCCGATACCCGCGGCACATCGCCGTCAACGTGAGCCCGTTCCACGATGTCAGCACCTTGTCGTCCGTCAGCGGCCGCACTCGTCCGCACCGAATCTCGAGCAATTTCGCGAGACATTTGTTCATGGTCGCATCGAACTCAGCACTGTCCTGCTTTTCCTTCACGCGGTCCGATGCGATGTCGATATTGAGAATATTCTTCCCCTCAAAATTCCCCGCTTCGGTGACATTGAAGTATGAGCAAAACAGTTCCGCATCGGAGCCGAGCGCATTGACGATTTCTTCGCGCGTCCAGACATAGAACTTCCCTTCGACACCCTCGGAGTCGGCATCCAGCGCCGAGTAGAACCCACCCGATGGATCGGTCATTTCCCGAAGAATGAAATCGAGCGTACCTCTAATTGTCTTGAGATAGAGTTCCGACTGCGTGATCAGCCAGGCATCCGAGTAAGTCGTAACCAACAGTGCGTTGTCATACAGCATTTTCTCAAAGTGCGGCACCAGCCAGCGGGCATCGGTGGAATACCGGGCGAATCCTCCGCCGACATGGTCGTAGATCCCGCCTCGCGCCATTCCATACAGCGCCTTTTCGGCCGCCAGCAGATAGGAGATATCCCCGGACTTTCTGGCGTATCTCAAGAAGAGCGAAAGTTCTGTCGCGTGTGGGAATTTCGGCGCCGACCCAAATCCGCCATAGCCATGATCGAAATTCTTGAGCAGGTTCTCTACCCCGTGCGTCATCATCGCGTCACTGACTCGAGTACTGTCCCCTCGACGATTCAGATGGTTCAGTATCTCGTTGAATATCCCCTCGGACGATTCGATTATCTGCTCTTTGGTCTCCCGGTACGCCTTGGCGATCTCTTCGATGACATACTTGAATCCCGGCCGTCCCTGCGTGTTCTCGGGTGGAAAGTAGGTTCCGGCAAAGAACGGTTTGAGATTCGGCGCCAGAAAGACCGACATCGGCCATCCTCCCGCCCCGGTCAGCGCCTGCGTGAAGTTCATATATATGTGGTCAAGATCCGGCCGCTGTTCCCGGTCGACTTTGATACAGACAAATTCCCGATTAAGGATTTCGGCGATCGCTTCGTTCTCGAACGACTCATGTTCCATCACATGACACCAGTGGCACGCTGCGTAGCCGACCGAGAGGAAGATCGGACGGTCCAGCTCCCGCGCGCGGGCGATCGCTTCTTCTCCCCACGGATACCAGTCCACCGGATTATGCGCGTGCGACAGGAGATAAGGGGAGTTTTCGCCGATCAGGCGATTGGTGTGTGCGGGTGATCCGTTACTTTGATTGGTCATGGTATAAGCTGATTCCTCTCATGTGACTTACAACATCGCGCCAAGGTCTGGGTTCCGGCAAACCCGGCCCATTCCATTGTACCCAAATGACCGGATAATTGCTATTTGAGACTTACGTGTGTTGAGCCGAACGCGGAGAGGGTGAGTTGGATCTGCGGGTCAGTTCTGCTGACTCCAGTCTGATGTCCGTAGTTCTGGTAGTGCACCAGCCCGCCGGTGAAGTTGAAATAAATGTACGAATTGAGATACCCTTTGATCCCTGCTTCGATGCCGAACTGCTTCTGCACTACACCGGTGGGGAATTTCTCGCTGTACTGACCGACGACGTCAAGCCATGGTTCACTCCACGGGTCGGACGGATTTCCTTCTCCCTGTCGTGCATAACTGAGATACAAACTGCTACGAAGGTTTTCATTTATCCACTTATGCACAGTGGCTGTTGACTGGTCATAGTCATTCCCTTGCATACTTCCGATCACCTGACCTTCATACAGATATCGATTGCGCGCATACCCCTGATTGTATGTCCTGTTCGTCACCCGGCGGTATTCCCATTGCAGATCCCAGCCCGGTTTGATATCCGTGAAGTAACCTCCGACCAGCGCGCCATATTCGTTCGGCTCCTGGTCTCCCTGTGACTTCTTCTCAATTTGGAAATCATCGATCATCAATTGCCCGTACAGCTTGAGCCCGACAATCGGCTTGTAATCAAAGTCAAACCCGAGAAACGTATTGTCATTGACATTCCCATTCAGCTGGAACGCATGGAAAAACAACATCGGGTTGAGATACGCCGGTTCGATCGACCTGCCGACTCCGCCCCAGACGATCGTTTCAAAGAGTCCTACTCGCAGCTTGTTACAAACGTGCAAATCTATCCGGTGCCCCGCCCAATATCGATTCTCCTGCTGCGGCACGCTGTCATTTTCCGGAGTCAGTGGATCAAGTGCCGCCAATCGGTATGAGATGGTCATTCGCCCCCAGCGGAACTGGTAGCCGAATCCATCCATCCGGGTCTGCGGCCCCAGGATTAGCGAATGCCGCATCCCCCAGAACGACCCAAACCTACCGGCGATCAGATCGAAATTTCTCGTCTGATAACTGGCAAACGCCTGCTCGACATCCCCAGCCAGTCCGCGCCATTTCTTACCGCGGTAGTTTGGATCGAGTGCACGGTGCTCATCGAGCACAAAACTTCCGTAGACGAACAACCTGTTCATCGGTCGCGCCGCAAACCCGCCACGATATGCTTCATACCCGGTCGGCCGGCTCCCTTTTCTTCCGGTCGCGTGCTCGGCTATGGAGCCAAACAGAGCGATATCTTCTCCGTGTACAGATTCTATCTTTGAGAGAAATCCCGGCACCGAAGTCAATTGATCGAAGCGATATGGTCCGAGCTGGTAATCGATTCGATCCTGTAGTCGCGCGCTCGCGCGCTCGAGCCGGTCGTAGAGAAACTCATACTCATTGTCACCAAGCGGAATAAAACCATCGGCGCTTCGAGCAACTGAAGCACCGATGGTGATTGCAACAAGAATGAGGATCGAGAATTTCTTTGCCATAGCGGTACTATGTCCGGCGATCAGATGCCTGATCCCTTGAGTACCGTCGGAACTGTGCGTGCCACAATCCGGGCGTCCATCAAAAGCGACCAGTTGTCGATATACTCCAGGTCAAGCTTCATCCAGTCATCAAAATCAATAGCGTTCCGGCCATTCACCTGCCAGAGACAGGTGAGCCCCGGCTTCACGGAGAGGCGACGTCTCTGCCATGGTTCGTACTTGGCCACTTCGTCCGGAATCGGCGGACGCGGCCCGACCAGTGACATCTCCCCTTTGAGGATGTTCACCAACTGCGGCAATTCATCGACCGAGTACTTCCGTAAGAACCGCCCGACGGCTGTGATCCGCGGGTCGTTCTTAATCTTAAAGACCGGGCCGGACATTTCGTTTCTGTCCCTGAGCAGCCGCTTCTGTAATTCGGCGTCGGTGCACATCGTGCGGAATTTGTAGAGATTGAATCTCCGGCCGTTCAGCCCGGAGCGAACTTGCTTGAAGAAAATCGGTCCCCGGCTATCGATCTTGATCGCAATAATCGCCGCCAGCCAGATCGGGGAAGAAAGCACCAGGCCGATTGTCGCGGCAAACTTGTCCAAGAGCCCCTTGAGCATGACCGAAGCTGCGCTGTGTGACGAGGTCCGGTACACGATCGCCGGTACGCCGGCCAGTTGCGCCGATGATTTCTTTGCGATCCGGGGTTCGTACACATCGGGCAACACATACACCACTACTCCCATTCGCTCTGCCGTCCTGAAGAGGCGATCCGATCGGGCAATATCCCCCGGCTCCAAAGCGATGAAGATGGCGTCGATGTGTTCTGCAATGATCAGGCTTTCCAGCTGATCCGGATGTCCCATAAGCGGTATGTCCTGATACCGCCACAAGCCGGTTCTGCTGTAATCCAGAAATCCGATAACCCGCGTATCCAGTTCGGGCGAGTTTTCAATTGTGTTGGCGACCCACGTCCCTTTCGGACCGGTCCCGACTATAAGCGCTGTCTTATGCGACGAATCCTGTCGGCTGTGCTTGAGTGCTGAAAGCAATTTCACCATCGGATGCGATACCAGCATAAGCGCCACCTGCGCCGCCGAGTCGGCCAGCAGAAACACCGCCGCCACCGACCGCGGGATCGGCCAGTTCATCACGTAGCAAACTCCCAAAAATACCGAGGCAAACTGCGCCTGTTCAATTAATAATTTCTTTAGCTGATGATGCCGCATCTGGACGGACAGGATGGATGTCGACTTGGTGATCAGGTGACTGACATACCGTATCAGAGCGATTACCACCAGACCCTCGACCAACCAGGCGCTTTCCAGCCGGAACAGCGGAACCGTGAGCATAGCCAGCCCGGCTGAAATGAGGATCGACCCGCCATAGCCACACAACCGCACACCGGTCCATTGAATCAGGTGCCGAAACATTGATCCGTCGCGCGCTGTCTCAGTTCGTTTGATCCTGGAAGGATTATGCGCCGGGCGATGTCTGGGCGTTCTTGGCCGACTCGGTGTCGTCGATGAGCCAGCCTGTCCCTGGTTGCGCCGATCTGTCTGGTTTCCCTGTCGGGGAGAGCTGTTTCGGGTTCTCGGCTTGAGAATTTCCGGGTGACCCGCGATATCGTCGTGAGTCAGCGATGTCGGAGTCGAGTTCATCGCAAAGGGGGATGAACTCCCCTGCATTCTATTCTGATTCTGTCCACGCGGCCGGGCCACGTATCGACTCGGGCGCTGTACGTTCGTTCGCGGACGGGTATTCGTTGTTGGCTCGGTCGTTGCCGGACCCGGTGCGATTTCGGGCGAGTTCACCTTACTTTCTCCCGGTGACGGCTTCGAGTACTGAAATTCGACGATACTCCGGACCGGCCAGTACTTCTTCGAGAGCGGGCGGTGTCGCCATCTCCTGCACCGGCTTGCGGAGAGTGATCGGACGATGTTCAGCAGTAGCCAGCTTGAAGTAATCCGGCGGCATCTTGCCGCACGCTTCCAGGAGTCCGTCGTTTGAGAGGTGGGACTGAATGCGATAGCGCATGTATTTCTGAAGGTGCGGATATCCGTCGAGATTCTCGATCGGTATCCGATATCGAGCCAGGAAATTGCCGACACTGGTCGGATCCGCTACCCGGAGGAGCAGAAAGTCTGCCGATGTTATCCGGGCCTGAAAGCCTAAACGGGTCAGCGCGGTCGCCAGGCGAAGGGATTCATCGTGAAGTTCCGTCAGTCGTTTCGCCAAGAGCGATTCGTTATCCTGGGTCGTCATCATCGTTCTATACACGATCGTGGAGATCTCCCGCATGTCCGGTTCTGCCCGAAGGTGCTCGATGATCTCCGCCGGAGCGACAACATAGCCGGAGTCGGCCGAGGTGATCCCAAAACTGGCGGTGAATGACCGAAGGACTACGACATTGGTCCGTTCCGCGAGCAGCGGAGCGGCGGAAATTCCATAGAAATCGAAATAGTGTTCGTCGACAATCAGCATCCCGTGCGGGACTGCTTCGGCCAACCGGTCGAGATCCTTCAAACCAAGATTCGCACCGCTGATCCGATTCGGATTGGCGACATAGATGATTCTGTCGGGACGATCAACCGCCGCGAGCACCGCGTTGGTGCAGGAACCAAACGGAGTTGATCCAAATATTTCCTGTGGTTTGAGCGAGCATTTATCGGCAGCTATGGCTACTTCCGGGGAGAGATGTCCCGCCACCAGGAGCTTCTCCTGATAGCTGCGGCAGACCGAGAACAACTTCGGCATGATTTCGTCAAATCCGGCGAACGGCAATACCATCTCCGGGCGAACCTGGAGCTTGTGCGACAGATTGCCTACCAGCTGTTCCAGCCGATCCGATGTCACTGATCCAACTGCTTGCATCCTTGCCTTCCTTCTTGGGCCATTCCTTCGGCCCGGGTAAACGGGGAGCGCCAGCCCGCCAATCCTTGGCAGTGCCAACGCATGGATTCATCCTTGTCTGCATTACCTACTTCAATCCCCGTGCCCAACTGTTTCGTTTTTGAACAGTACTTGCTAAAGAACTATACGACAGCGACTTAAGAAGTGCCCGGATGACCCGTTTGGAGCTTTTGTCGCGGCAACGACGGCTCAAATGGAAACCATTTTCCTAGCGAATCGGAACAATTGTGGGGGCAATGAAATGCCGCCGACGCATCCTGCTCGAAGCGTCGGCGGCTGGTAGGAAGGTGAGACTTTTGAACTGCTAAGTCTGACCCGGAGAAATCTGTCTTACAGTTTCGTTATAACCAGCACAGTCGTGAGCAAACTGGTTGTGGCTGCCAGGGTGGTAGTGACTGCCTTGAACCAATCATGATCCTGCTGGACCTTGGCCGGAACTACAATCACATCGCCGATTTCCACTTTCTTTCCCAAGACGCCCCGGCCCGAAAACACGGAGCCGTTGGCCTTGATGAGGCGTGTGCCGTTCTTATCCGCACGCGGCGTAAAATTCCCGGCGGCATTCACGTAGTATTTCACTTTCTTGTCTGAATCAAATTTGATCGTTCCGGTCGAACCCACCGCACCCATCACGGAAATGCCTGACGGCACCGGCGGAATGTAAATGCGGTCTCCCGGCTGAAGAGTGAGATCCCCTTCTTTGCCGCTGGTCGCCATGATGCGGTCCAGATCGATTACGATCCGGTTTACCAGCGATGAATCATAGTTCATCACCACGACTTCTTCTTCGCGACCGAGTGAGTCCTTGACGATCGGCTTGCTGTTTTCCAGCACTTTCGGAATCTGGAGGCGCTGAAGGTCACGGCTGATCTTCCCTCGTTCAAACACGATCCCCTTCGGGAAGGCACTGCGGGTGAATCCACCCGAACGTTTCAACAATCCAAAGAGTGTTTCTTCGCGGTCAGAGAGAACGTATTCTCCGGGGAACTGAACTTCCCCTTCCATTTTCACCGTGCGGTGAAGTTCCCATTCCGGAATTGTCCGCACGTAGAGGCGATCGTCCTCGCGCAACACCGTGTGAAGCGCGGCTGAATCGGACAGTGGTATGTACGTTATCTGTACTTCGCCGATTGAATCCATCCGCGCCATTTCCGCCTGCATGCGCGATGCGCCGCGGGTGAAGGAACCGGCCAGGAAGATCAGATCGTTGACGGTCATATGCTCATAGAGCGGGAAATTGCCGGGGCGTTTTACTTCGCCGCCGATATATACCTGCTTGTCCCGCTGGACATCCTGGATGGCATAAATGTGAAGCGAGTCGCGGTCCGCGAGCACCAGATTCTGCGACTGATCGCCATTGAGAATAGCTTTGATATTGACCGGGATTACTTCGACTTTGCGGTCGGGATATTGCCGGAACAGATCGGCCCGGTTGTAAAAGACATCATAATCCTGTAACTGGCCCCGCTCCAACAGGTCGGAGACACGGGTGGAATCGTTTCGCTCGTAGCAGCCCGGATGTTTCACCTTGCCTGCTACCGAGACCATATTGCTTTTCACATCGTAAATGGAGTAGACCGATACCCGGTCTCCATCCCTAAGCGCCAGTGTGGACATTTTCCGGGGCGTATTTTTGTTGAGCGCCAGATCCAGAACTTCCCATTCCCCTTTGTCGCTGATCCGTTCCAGAAGAACGCGATCCAGATACGCCAGTGGGGTTGGGTTTCCGGCCAGAGTCAGAAGGTCCGGAGCCGTTTCGTTTCCTTTTAGTTCGTAGATCGCCGGACGACGTACTTCGCCGCGAATTGCCACTCGCGCGCTCGCCACCGGCACAAACACGGCATCGCCGGTTTCCAGGCGCACATCGGACGTATTGTTTCCTTCCAAAAGGAAGCGGTATAGATCGAGCGTCGCGAACGCCTTGCCGCCGCGCATGAGCCGGATATCCCGCATTGAACCGTTGGCATTCGGCCCGCCCGCTAAATAGAGCGCGTTGAAGAGCGAGGTCAACGATGACACGGTGTATGCCCCCGGCTGATTGACTTCGCCGGTAACGTAAATGCGAATCGAACGGATCTTGCCGAGCGATGCATTCATGTCAAAATCAGAATAGACGGTCGACAGTTTCTTTTTCACAAAGACTTTGAAATCATCGAGTGTTTTCCCCCACGCGGTGATTTCACCTACTTTCGGAATGAAGACCTTCCCTTCGCGGTCCACCGTCAGGTTGTATTCCTGCTCCACTCGTCCCCAGAGACTGACGATGACGTTGTCTCCCGGTCCGAGCAGGTAGTCTCCGCTCGAAGCGATATCCGCGGGCGGTGTCTCTTCGTGCGGTCCATTGAACAATTCCTGTCCGAACGGTTTCAGATCTTCAAACGGCGTGAGCCGATCGCGACTCATTTTGGTCGTGTCAGTCTGGGATTGCGTTTGATTTGTGTTGAGGGTCGACGGTGTCGTCGGCTTCTTCTTCGCCGGACGCCCTGTCTGTGGGAGTGAGTCGCTGGACTCGTAAATCGACTGCGACCGATAATTCTCCGGGTCGGTCGTCTTGCCGTCAGCCAGCTTGGTGTGATACTTCTTCAGCAGCGCTGATTTGTCCTGATCCGAAATCGCCGACAGATCCTGAGCGAGCAGCTCTCGGAACCAGTTCAGCGAGACCAGGATGATCACCAGAATGATCAGAAACAGCAGTTTTCGCATTGTCACCTTCCTATGGTTTGCTCTGCGAGTTGTTGTGTGGCCGCAATTCGGCCTATCGCACAGTTGCTTGAGCAAGCCTGGTGCCGGATGCCGTTCGAGAGAGGTAACCGACTATCACACAATAAGTAACAAGTGACTACGACGATTCGAACCGCGTCCGCGTCGTCTCCAAATCGTCAATTCTTTCCATCGCCCGCTGTCCTATTTTTCCGTCATCGGTTGGTCGCTGGCTGATTACTTTTGCGGGAAACCGTCGCGTTCCAAAATGGGGTTATCAGCAGTAACTGTAACGGACTCAATCGATTTGATTTTTCTTAAGTAGCTGATTGTGGAGCTGCGCAAGATTCATTTCACACTTGCCCCCCTAGTGCGTCTTAGTGAGTGATAAGTCGTGATTCTACATTGGTTTATTGCCCCCTGGGAGCGACAAAAAGAGCCCCAGAGTGCTTGACAAGGGGTGGTACCGGTAGTAACTTGGCAACCTGTTTTTCGGGAATGCTGCAGGACTGTTGCGCAAAACTAGAAATAATGACTCTGATTGACGTTGCATGAATCGATCGCTCTCGACTGTGACCCGCCTCGCAACCCCCTCGCGGACCACACACCAAAACTGGGATTCAAGAAAGAGATGTGAATAATGGAGAAAAGGATGGGGATGACTCGACTCGCTGCCGGCACCCTGTTGGCCGTCGTTCTGCTGTCTTCGCTTATCCAGGCCAGTGGCTTTGAGAACACCGGCGTGGGATGGAAGGCGCGTGCGATGGGTGGTGCCTTCAGAGCTGTCGCTGATGACTGGACGGCCGCCTATTACAACCCGGCCGGCTATGCCTGGACCAAGGACAACCAGGTCGGCGGAAATGCCGCTTTCGTGCACTTGCGTAATGAATTGACTCCGAACTACGTGCTTGGCGGTATCGCCGATTCGACCGGCTATTACAACGGCCGGACGATCTACAACAAGCATGAAATTCTCTCCAACCCGTCGGCAGGATTCATGGCCCGTTTCCCCGTCTGGGGAGAAACGGTCGTGGGACTCTCCGTCTACCAGCCCTTTGATTACAATGTGAGCTGGCAGCTGTTCCAGCCGCTGAGAGCCTACAACGATACGCTCGATTATCTGGCCACACCGACGCAGTTCCACAACAACCTCGACGTGGTCGCTTTCCAGGCCACCGCGGCGCGGGTCTTTACCAAAGACAAACTGGCGATCGGTCTGGGTGTGCAGTTGCTTCGGGCTGACCTGGTCTACAGCACGGTTACCCTGCGACATAATCCGATGACTGACGAGGCAATCAATTTCCGCCCGTTCGATATGATTCCGGAATACAGCGCTCAGGACGGCAATGGCTACGGACTCGGATTCCGCGCCGGCGCCCTGTGGAAAGCAACCGACAAACTGAATGTCGGTTTCACCGCTGCCCTTCCCTTGAGTATCACCGTGAGTGGAAAGGCCTCCCTTTCCTTCATCATGCCGTTTATCCGGTCTGAACTCCGCCCCGGTAGCCCGATCGCTCCCGGTCAGGTGGAATACCTGTTCGTAGCCGGACAGAATCTCGTCTTGCGCGGTGACTACAAAGCCAAGATCAAACTCCCGCCGTCACTCGGTGTCGGTTTGGCGTACACCGTTAATGACAAGTTGACGGTTGCATTCGATGCCGAATACACTCTCTGGTCTCAGTACAAAGGTCTCGACTTCACCTACTCGAACCTGGTGGGGTATTCCGGTCCGATGTCCGATTCCACGGTGAAGGGTTTCTTCAGCTCCAATCTTTCTTCTCCGTCCAAGTGGAGCAACGCCGGCAAAGTCGCTCTCGGCGCATCGTATGACGTAAACGGCACTCTGACCGTCATGGCCGGCGGTTCCTTTGACCAGTCGGCTGACCGCGACAATAATGCAGTGCTCCCGCAGTTCCTTGATACCGGCACGAAGCTCGGAATCAGCGGCGGCATCGCGCTGCACCTCCCGAGACAGTGGGAACTCGGATTTGCCACCTGCTATACGCACTACCCTGATCTGACCACCGCAGGGGTGCAGGACATTAATAATGACGGGATTTTCGATGGTCTCCCGGGGACCTACAAGGCCAAGACCTTTGAAACAATTCTGTCGGTGAACTATCGGTTTTAGGAGACGCCTGTGATGAAGAAGCATGTAATTATCTCGCTCGTGGCGGTCCTTGCCGTAATGCTGCTGATTGTCAGCTGCTCCGACCGTCACACCAATGTCCCGCTGGTTTCTGATTTCGGTCGAAGCGGACGAACCGTGATTGATCACGCCTTCGTCGATTCGCTCGCCTCAGGCCCGCGCCAGCTTGTTTTCCAGATCAAGAATGTCAAAGGTCTGCTCCACATGCAGGCCTATTGGCCCGATACCACCGTTACGCAGATCCCCGACCAGTGGAAGGGCAAGAAGATGCCGTTGGTGATCCTCCTCAGCCCGCAGGATGGTGACCAGTTCTTTTATTTCTCCCACGGCCTGATGCAGCTGGCTAACGAGATGATCGCCAACGGGACCATTCGTCCCATGTTGATCGTCTGCGTCCCCAACGATCAGGTGTTCGGTGGCTATTTC
>JBATNE010000242.1:0-7261 GCA_049290195.1 Candidatus Zixiibacteriota bacterium | reverse complement strand
CCGGGCTGACCGGGCGGGGTGTCCAATCTACGATCTCAGTACCTTCAGTGAACTGGTTTTTCCGCCCGATAACTAGCCAGTAATTGCGGTCTTCGGGGGGATTCCCCCCAATCTTCGTAAAGAAAACCAGCTTCCCGCCCGATACAGGTACAGAAGTACCCGACATACAATTTTCCGGTAACTTCGCTTAGGATAATGGACAAAGCGAAGTTGCGGGATGCACCCGTAACCAGGTTACGGTTTACAGGATTAAACGACGATGAGCCTGTCAGGAAATCTGAAGACAGTTGCGTTTCCGGACATTCTCCAGTTGCTTGCCGCGGGCAAGAAGTCTGGAATTCTGGAATGCAAGACTACGGCCCGGCAAAAGGAAGTTGCCTTCAAAGAAGGAAACATCGTTTACGCATCTTCGGTAAACAACTCGGAAGACCTTCTGGGTAACATGCTCTTGAAGCGGGGGAAGATATCGAAGACTGATCTCGAGCGCGCCATCACTCTGCATCGGCAGACCGGTCGTCAACTGGGCACGACGCTGATCGACATGAATCTGTTCGACAAGGAAGAGATCGGTCAGTGTTTGAAGCTCCAGATCGAAGAGATCGTGTACAATCTGTTTTCGTGGAAAGAGGGTGAGTTTGTCTTCCACGAAAATGCCGCTCCGCGCAATGTCCCGTTCATGATCGAACTGAGCACGATGAATGTGATCATGGAGGGAACGCGGCGAATTGACGAGTGGATTGAAATCCAGAAAGTGTTGCCGCCGGACGACGTTTTGCTGCGCATCTGCAAGATGCCACGGAACCCTTCGGACGAAGTCGTCCTGACGCTGGACGAATTCCGGATGTTGTCGCTCATCAACGGTGAGCGGACGGTGCCGGCGCTGATCGATATGTCTCCCATGGGAGAGTTTGTGACCTGCAGGTCGCTCTATCGCCTGATCGTGAATGGTCTGGTGGAAGTGGCCGGCCGGAAGGAACAGGAACCGACGGTCCAGGTGGACGAGGAAGAAGTGGCGCTGTCGGTCATTTTCTATCTCTACAACAATTGTTTCTGGCGGATACGGAACTACGTTGAGGACATGCTGGGGCCGGGGAACACGCGGTTTTCATCGTTTGCCGCGCAGTACCGGACGGGGATTTTGACGTTTTTCCCGGGTGTCGATCCGAATTCGGATCTGATGCCGTCGTTTGATAAGTTTCTCTCGGCGGTGAAGGGGCTGCCGGAATCGACACGGTTCTACACGGTGATGACCAATCTGGAGCGGATGTTGTCCGAGCAGTTGGTGGAGGTGTATGAACTGGTTGGGACCGGCGGATTCCGCGAGTCGATCAATAGAGTGAAGAAAGAAATCGCGTTCCCGCTGGCGAATCGCCGCGATCTGGTTCAGCGATATGGGATTGAAGACGCGTTCTACACGACCATCAAGCGCGCTGACAAAGTAGTTAAACTTGTTCGAGGGTGAGCATATGAAGTATATCATGGCGTTCGTTGTAGTTCTCTGCGCTCCGGTGCTGGCACTGGCGCAGGATATGGAGCCGGTGCCTGCGGTTGTGACCGCTCCGCCGCTGTTGGTTACGCTCCTGTTGCTGGTTTCGGCCTGCGCCTGCGTAGCATTTGCGGTGCAAGTGTTCATGCTGATCAAGGGTGGTCAGTTGAGCCGGGGCTGGCTCATTTTGACGGGCGGATTTGTCGTGCTTGCGATCTCGCAGGTGGTGACGCTTCTGGCCGGATTTGGGGTAATTCCGGCGAGCCGGTTCTTGATTCCGGCTCTGTTAATAGTGATGACCGGGCTGTTCGGATATGGCCTGTATGAGACGAAACGGACGTTGAGTTAACCGCAATTTGAGTTGACATAAGTCAATGCGAGGACTATCTTTAGGACTGTCGAAACTTCTCCTGAATGGTAATGCATTGAATTATGGTAAGTTATAGAAGAAGCACGGATGACATTCGATAAAGCCGAAATAGACGATCGCATCGACAAGTGCCAGAAGATTCTGGAGTTGGATCCCAACTCGCAGATCTTTGCGGCCTTAGCCGAAGCGCACCGTAAGCGGGGGGATCTCGAGAAGGCGTTCCGGATTTGCCGGAACGGCCTGCGGATTCATCCGTCGTACGGTTCGGCTCATGTGGTGATGGCCAAGATCAATTTGGATCGCGGGCTATACGACTGGGCTGAAGCGGAGATCAAGAAGGCGATTGAGATCGAGGGGAACAGCCGCGCTATTGAACTGCTCCTGGCAGAGATATACATCTACAAGGGAGAATTCAATTCAGCAGTCAAGCTACTCAGGAATTTACATCAGGCGGATCCGGGGAACGGTCAGATCAAGAAGCTTTTGGACATCGCACTCAAACTGCCGGAAGAGCAGGCGATGATCATGGAATCCCAGGGTGGGATTCGCAAGGCGGTACGGGAACTTCAGCAGTCAAGCGCGGCGATGCAGGCGGTGTTGCCAATCGATCCGGAGCCGACGGCGAGTGCTTCGGAGATCGTACAGCGGGCAGTGGGCCTTCCGGAAATGGAAGGGGCGCTGTTCGTGAACCGCGAAGGACTGGTGGTCGAGCACGAATGGGCGGTGTCGCTGGATGCTGCTACGTGCGGTGCGACGATGGCTGAAGTAAGCAATGTGCTCAGTCAGGAGCTGGTGAAAGCGTCGTTTGGCGCGGTGAACTCGCTGTTGATCGAAACGGCGGGGCCGATTTTCTACCAGATCAAGGTGTCTGACGGTCAATTTTTGTTTGTCGCGAACAGTAGAATAAATCTGGGGACAATGCGGATGCGCATTGCCTCATTAATGGAACGATACAAAGCGCAGTGAGCGAGGACGGTGTATGCAACCTAACGGACAGGTAACCGGCCGCACGGTACTTTTCAGTCTGATACTGCTGATAGCGCCCATGGTGGCGTTTCCGCACCAATTCGGGACACCTCTCCTGCGGGTTGCGCCGCTGTACGGTTTTGCCGAACTGGCGTTGTATTTCGTGGCCGCGCTGGTGATGTTCCGCGGTCAGGGGATGTACCGGGTGATCAGTGCGACGGTTGGTTTTGGAGTGTACCGGGTGGCGCTTGGCGCGGTGCTGGCGGTGCTGATAATCATCATGTACCCGATCAGTTTTGGTTCGGCGCTTCGGCTGTCGCTCATCAGTTATGTGCCGGCGGTATTTCTTCACATTCTGGCGACGCCGTTTGTGTTGAAGGCCCAGCTTGACATGTGGTTTGGCGCGCCGGAGAAGCGGCATCGGCCGATTTCTCGCGAGACGATCGCTCCACATGAAGCTCCGACGAGCATGAGCTCGATCGTGATTTCCAAGAACAAGGGAGTGGTCACGGAATCGCGGGTGAGTCGTCCACCGGTGGACGAGGATACGCGTCGTCCGGCGGTTGATATCGCCGATGCGGTACAGAATTCCGCCAGTCCCGACTTGAATGGATTTGAACGAGCGACCAGATATCTGGGCGAGCATGGTTCCGTGTTTCTGGCGGCGGTGGTGGACAACGAAGGGCTGTTGCTGGGGCATTTCAAGCGGGGCGCGGTGGTGGCCGAAGATCTGGCTCCGCTGGCGCTCATGTTTATGGATACAAGCAGGCGGGTACTGGATCGGGCTCATCTGGCCGGTCCGGAGAAGATAGATATCACTCTGAAAGACAAGCGTCTTCTGGTAGCGAAGGAGGCGTCGTTCAGCCTGATGGTTCTGGCGGAACGGATGAGTGATGACACGCTGGGTATACGGTTCAATCAGGCGATGGAGATGGTTCGTCGCTGGTATGCCGAACGCTACACCGTACGTCAGACTGTAAACGCGGAGAGGATACATGTATCAAGTATTGAATGAACTGAACAAGACTCCGGGAGTCACCGGTTCGATGGTGGTGGGGAATGACGGGATCGTCATCGCCGCCGATCTCGAAGCGGGATTTGAGGGAGACACGGTGGGCGCTCTGGCAGCTTCGATAACGTCGAACATTCAGAAGTCGCTGGACCGTCTTCGGACCAGTCCGCTTCAGCAGGTGACGATCGAAGCGGAAGAGGCCAAGCTGTTCTTTACGGATGCCGGGCTGGGTATTCTGGTGGTTACGACCGAGAAGGATGTCAATGTCGGATTGATCCGGCTTGAGATCAAGAACGCGATCGGCCGGCTCAAAGTAGCCGGGTGAACTGAAGAAAGGTAGTCCCAGGGTTCGATATGGTGTCAATAAACTACTCATCACGCGAGGTCTGCTGTAAGATTGTCTATTACGGCCCGGGTCTTTCCGGGAAGACGACCAATCTTCAGTATGTCCATGCCAAGGTACCGCAGAGCTCCCGAGGGAAATTGATCTCGCTGGCGACCGAGGCGGATCGGACACTGTACTTTGATTTCCTGCCGATCAACATCGGCAGCATCAACGGCTTCTCCGCGAAGTTTCAGCTGTACACAGTGCCGGGTCAGGTCTACTACAATGCCACGCGCAAGCTGGTGCTTCGGGGTGTGGACGGAATCGTCTTTGTCGCGGACAGTCAGCCGGACAAGATGGATGAAAATATCGAGTCGCTGTTGAATCTGGAAGAGAACCTGATCGAATACGGGTACGCGATTGACGAAGTACCGATCGTGATCCAATACAACAAGCGGGATCTTCCGGGTGTATTAACGGTGGAGCAGCTGGACGCGCAGTTGAACAAGCGCGGCTGGCCGCACTTTGAAGCCTCGGCAACCGTCGGTAACGGTGTCTTCGACACCTTGAAGCTGGTCATCAAGCTGGTCTTGGACAAGGCGAAGAACGCCAGTTCGGTCCGGATGAGACCGAACGCCGGGGACAGCGGCCGGGTTCCGACCATGATTCCGTCGTCCGGCGCCCACGACTCAGGTCGTATTGCGATGCCGACGGGGGACAGCGGGCGAGTACCGATGCCGGCCATGTCGGAGGACATGCAGGGTTCGCCGGACTTTGGCGAACGCAAAGGGGACAGTCAGCGCATACCGGTGGCTCCGTACGAGCAGCCGGCGTATCGTCCCTATCCGGGCACGGATCAGAGCAGACGCCAGGAATCCAAGGTAGCGGTGGAAGCGCCGCCGATGCCGCAGGCGACAAGCGATTACAAAGCAGATTCATCGGAAGAAGAATATGAAACGCCGGCCAAGACCGTGGCGCCTCCGGACGTATCCGGTAAGCGCGCACCGGCCATGGCACCGCCTTTGCGGCGCCGTCCTGAAGCCAAGAAACGGGGCTTCTTTAAACGGCTGTTTGGTTTGAAATAGGTATCCAGGAGGTATATACATGTCTGAAGATGCTCTGATCATCTACGAGGAAGAGATCAACCGGATTGACGCTCTCCTCAGCAAAATGCTCAAGGGAGCGGAAGCAAAGTGCGCTTTGCTCGTGGATAAGGATGGGCACCTGATCACGCGTCAGGGGTTTACTCATTCGCTCGACACCACGGCTCTGGCGGCGCTTCTCGCCGGTTCATTTGCATCGACCAAGGAAATCGCCAAGCTGGTCGGCGAACCGGAATTTTCCATTCTGTTCCACCAGGGAAAGAAGGACCACATTCACATGTCGCTGATCGGCGAGCGTTCGATTCTGGTCGTGATTTTCGATGACCGGACGACGATTGGTATGGTTCGCCTGTATGCGAAGGAATCTGCCACCGAGCTGTCTCGGATTTTCGATCAAATTACTCGCAAGACCGGTGCGCGAACCGGCAATGCAAGTATTTCAGGTGAATTTGCGGACGCGACACAAGATCGGCTTGATGACATCTTTCAGGACTGAGAAAGGTGTCTCCTTCCCACGCGGGCGGAGGGATAAACACGTTTTGACAGCGGTCGTGTAAACGGTAAAGAAATGTCAACGGAACTCACCTCACTTCTTGTAAGTGCCGGCAAGATCACCCAGGAGCAGGCAGACAAGGCCATTGCTCTGGCCAAGGAGAAGAAGGAGAAGTTCTCCACTGTTCTCGTGCAGATGGGAGCGGTGACTTCAGAGGACGAACTTGCTTCATTTGTAGGCAAACATCTGAAAATAGGGGCACTTCGCCTCAGCGATATCGAGCTGAACCCCGAAGTGGTCAAGCTAATCCCGCTTGACATCGCCCGCAAATTCAAGGTTATCGCGGTCTCCCGCCTCAACAAGACGCTCCTGGTAGCGATCTCCGATCCGAACAACATTTACGTTCTCGACGCCGTCAAGTTCATCACCGGATGCAACGTGCAGCCGGCGATCGCCCCGGAAAAGGCGATCGACAAGGCGATTGAAACGTACTACACCGATTCCGGCGGCCTTTCGGAAATCGTCAAGGGGCTCGAAGAATCGGATCTCGAAGTTGTCTCCACCGAGGAAGCTCCCAACGAATCAGACCTCCTCTCGGCAGTGCAGGACAAGCCGCTGGTGCGGCTGGTGGACTCGATCATTGCCGACGCCATTCGCATGGGGGCATCGGATATTCACTTCGAAATGTACGAACGGCGCATTCGCGTCCGGTACCGTATCGACGGTGACCTTCGTGAAATGGCGCCGCTGCCGTTCAAATACCGTGCGGCCATTGTCTCCCGTATCAAGATCATGGCGGAACTGGACATTTCCGAACGTCGTCTGCCGCAGGACGGTCGTATCAAGATAAAGATCGGCGGGCGTACCGTAGATCTTCGTGTCTCGGTGCTTCCTTTGATCTACGGCGAGAAGGTCGTGATGCGAATTTTGGATCCGATGGCGTTGCGCATTGACATGACGCAACTAGGTTTCCGCCAGGAAGACCTGGGGAAATTCCAGGACGCGATCCACAGTCCGTACGGAATCATTCTGGTAACCGGACCGACCGGTTCGGGTAAGACGACCACGCTGTATTCGGCGCTTCAGCAGCTGAACACGGTCGATGTCAATATCATGACCGCTGAAGACCCGGTCGAATTCAACTTCGAAGGGATCAACCAGGTAGCCGTGAAGTCGGATATCGGGTTGTCGTTTGCCGCGGCGCTTCGGTCATTCTTGCGACAGGACCCGGACATCATCATGGTCGGTGAAATTCGAGACACCGAGACGGCGGAAATCGCCATCAAGGCGGCTCTTACGGGTCACCTGGTGTTCTCGACGCTGCACACGAACGACGCACCATCGTCGGTCACCCGTCTGATCGATATGGGGATTCCGAATTACCTCGTAGCTTCGGCGACCAAGATGATCATGGCTCAGCGTATGTGCCGTAAGATCTGCCAGCACTGCAAGGAAGAGATCAACCTGACCCAGGAGCAGGTGGATAGCCTAAAGGCGTCCAAGGAC
>JBATNE010000241.1:0-61129 GCA_049290195.1 Candidatus Zixiibacteriota bacterium | reverse complement strand
CTGTATACGCGCACAAGCCGACGAATGTTCACGGTTTTGTGCATAAATGCAGTGAAACGTAGGTTTTGCGCGCCGAAACGGGGGTGGGGGGGGTTTGGAGGGGTTTCGGGGAAAGAAAAGGGCCGCCCGAGGGCGGCCCAGGGATAGTATCGAGAGATTGCTGGTTACAATCTTCGACCAGCTCTCATTGTGCAACTTCCTTAATCTTGCTTATCCCTTTGATGAAGCTGAAGCCAATGCCGAAGTACTCGCGATTGCTTCTAACGTTTGAAATCATCCAACCATTGGTAATCTGAATGGCCCCGTCAAAGAATGTAAGAACCGGGCCGGCACTAATGCCAAGATCGTTATCTGACTCCGAGTAGGTCACTGGCTCGCCTGTCTTCTTGCTAACCAGTTTGTTGCCGAAACGGGGGAACGAGACATTTACGCCAAAACCTGGGGTAAGAAATCGAACGACCTTCGTCAAACTACCGAGTTTACGCGTATCATTGTCTCGGACGTACAATGTCCACGCGAGGGTTACCCCCGGTGCGGGTTCGAAGTTCATAGGTTTGGGAACTGATTCCAAGATCCCGGGATCGCCCGGAATCACATCAGGTGTGTTCTTTCGATAGAGAAACATGAAAGAGTCCGACAGCCTCTTGCGTAGACCGAATTCGCCAAGGTTGAGACGAACATTGAACGAGCGGTGCAGATTCCTCAGCGTGGCTCCATTGGCAATTTCCAATACCAATACATCTCCGGGGTTCGCGTTCTCTTTGGCGATGAGGACCTCCGCGTCCTTAAGTAACCCAATCAACTCCACTTGCATTCGCTTGGAAAGAAATGGAGTACTTGCCGCCCACTGATCGATAGCACTGTCCGCATATGCCCCCTTGAGGTAGCCTCGATCCCGGTCAAGTTGCATTTGCTCAAATCCAAAACCGCCTGACTCATCTGGTCCCTCCGCTGACGCCTCCTCTGGGTTAGCAAAAAGGCCCTCTAACTGATTGTGGAGGCGCTGAATATGATGGCAAATATACCCAATTAGTTGAACACGTCTCGCGGTTCGCCGAGCCAGGGTGGTGTCAGTTTGTTTCTTCTCAACTTGGCTCGCTTTGATATTCGGATCAGCATTCGCGGTGATTGTAGCTGCTGACTTCGCTCTAGAAGTATCGACCTTGGCGGTATCGGCTTTTAGTTCTGCAACCCACGCATCCATTGTACTTATGACTATTTCAAGATAGCGCGGCGTAGATTTCATCTGTTCATCTAGAACGGTCATCGCTGCAATGCTGTCAGCATTAGCTAACTCAGTGAGCCCATAATGAATTATTGGCCATTGATCCAGGAGTTTCTGTCGCGCCATCTGCGCTTCCTTCTCAACCTGTTTTGAAAGTCGTAGTGAATCGGTCGAATCAAGAGACTGAGAAGCAGACGAAAGTTGCTTGGCCATCGATTCCATACTGAATCTCAGTGTTGACAATTGCTCATCAATGGCTGCAGCTGAGTCTTTGAGTGCTCGATAATATAACGAGGTGTCGAGAGCTACTGTGCTGTCAACCCCGCGGATAATCGACTGGCTCAGTAGTTTCGATTTTGCTCTTCCGAGCCTTTGATCGAAAATGATGCTGTCTAATTGGCGCCTTGAATAATACGTGGAGTCATATCGAAGCTCTCTTTGTAACGATTCGATTTCCAAGAGTTTGTACGTGAGAGCTGAGTCAGCGGACCCAAATCCTCGGATGATCGACTCGCTCATCTTATAGGCATTTCGAAAGTCGCCCAACATGCCAGTAACTGTCGCCCCGGTCTTTGAAACACGCAGCGGCAGACCGATCTGCGAATATCCCGGAATTTCAATCTGTCGATCATTTATGTGCCCGGTCATGGTGATTTCGGTACTTATATGATCGAAGCATTTAAGAAGCCACTTTCTGTCAAAAGTGATAATAATCTTGCTGTCCACATCGACGTCTCGGTTGACAGATCGATCTAAACCTGAGTCGCGGTATTCCTTCGCGATGTAAATAGGCAACGTGTCATAGTCTTTAGTTACTTCGTATAGATTGATGTAGTTCTTTGGGTGATTCCAATCCATGAAGGCGATGTGCTCAACGGTATCGCGCTTTGATGGCACATTATGGATGATTGTGTCATCGGGGGGTATCACGCGAACCGCTCCATCAAATGAAAGCGAATCAGGAGAAAGCTGCTGCACCTTTCCTTCAAGGTGGATTGCCGATGGCCGTTCCCGCCGCTCCTTCCTCTCCTCTTTCAATCCATCCGCGGAAATCGCAATTTCCGGCGACATTGACGCCAGAATCTCTTTGGGAGTGGGTGGGTTGGTAGCAGTAGCCAAGCCGGATAACAATACGACAGCAGCCGCAACCGCTGAATGCAGATAACGGATTCGCACAGGTAACCTCCCCTGTGTTAAGATTTAATTGTGATTTTTCCCCTTTTTGGGACCCACCAAAGTATACGCCGAGACCCGAATTTCTGTCAAGGACTAAATGGACCTATGATAGCGTGCGCCCGGAGTTAATGCAGACCGGGGTGATGGAAGCCTGTCAGTGGTCGGCGAAGGGTCAAGAAGGGCCCGGCAAACACAGGCACCTACGAACGTGAAGCCGCCCCCCTACCCCAGCTTCCGCCGCCCTCGGCCCCGGACTATACCATGGACCGCAAGCGCCGGGCCAATCAGGATATACACCCAGCCGGCAAGCGAAGCGCCGTATCGTCCCCCCACGACAAGCATCAAGAGCGAAAGGCAACCGATCCCTACACTCACTAATTCCCCCTGGATACTCGAGTTCGTGTCGTACAGCTCAATTGCATTCAGCTCCAGCTCGCGCCGTTTGCGCCTCGCATGGATAAACAGAAATGCAAAGATCAGGTACACTGCAATATACCCGGCACTGTAAATCGCCATGAGGGTGCCTACATCGCCGAATTCGATAATGGGAGCCGACACTCCTCCCGGAAGGTGCACCCTCATTTCCCCGCCCGTAAACTGCTTGATTAAGAGGCTGAACAGGAATTTGAGCGGGTAGACGTAAAACAGTACGACAAAGATCAGCACCGCGTTCAGCACGATCGTTGTTATATCCTGAAGACCATAGCGGCGAAAATAGATGTACTGCTTGTACCAGATGACTACCAGCAGCGCGAAACAGATGCCGAACGCAGCGAATCCGTGCATGATCTCCATCAGTTCGCCAAAGGTCCGGGGAACTTCGAGCGACACCACGAGCAGCGTGACGGCGAACGCGAAAACCGCGTCGCTGAATCCCTCGAATCGGGATATCTCACTCCCGCCCCGCCAGCGGAAACCGTCGCTCTTTCCAACTCCATGATCGGCCAGCTTTTTTCTCACCATCGGATGTCCTTTGCCCTGGTTCAGTGGACTAACACGGCCCTTGATACCTGTCTTCCCGAAGGAATCGCATGGGCGGTCGAAGGTCAACCAGGAACTCCGGAACCTTTTATCCCCCGGCCCGGCTTTTAGTTGATTAAAGCTATGACTGTCCGTTTGTTAGGCACCCATGTCACCAGAGCGCATAGGTCCGTACGAACTTGAAGAAAAGCTGGGGGAAGGTCCCCATGGCGAATCCTATAGGGCCCGCGATACCGTCACCCCTCGCACCGTAGTCGTCAAGCTCATTCGCCGCGACCTGTTCAATGCTCCACCCGAAGTCTTCCAGTTTCTGGATTCAGCCAGGCGGTTGACGGAGGTCAATCATCCCAACCTGGCCACCATCTATGGTGCGGAGTTGACTGAAAATGCAGTCTGTCTCGCGCATGAATACGTCGAAGGGACCAGTATCGGCGCACTGGTGGAATCCGAAGCAATCCCCTACACTCGCGTGCTCGATTTCGCCATCCAGATAGCCCGTGGCATAAAAGAACTCCACACTCACGGACTGATCCATGGCCATATCAGCACTGACAACGTCATGGTCGATGCGAAGGGAAATATCAAGCTGCTCGATTTTGGCCTTCCCGCCCTCGGCCCCGGTTACCTGCATGAAACACCCCCCGCCACCGAGCGAGTATCGGTCTTTGTCGCCGAAGAGAACGCGCCGCCGGCCGAAGCCGATGGTGACTTCTTTGCCCTGGGTGGACTCTTCTACGAAATGCTGACCGGGCGTCCGCCGTACGACGACAGCGGCAGTCAGACCACTACCGGACTTTCGGTCATGCCTCCCGAAGTGCGTCTCCTGGTAGAAAAATTGCTCAGTTCGGAGCGGGACGAACAGTTCATAGATGCCAACGAGCTGTTGGTCACGCTGGTGGAAATGAAGCGGTTCGCGGAACTCAGACCGGAACAGATCGACGAAAAAATGCCCTCGACCCGCCCCTATGTTATCATTTCGGCGATCGCCTTTGCCCTGATCATCCTCTGGTGGTACGTCACCACCTATCATAAGTAGCCTTTCATTCGCCTAACCGCTGTCTGCAACGCCGGTTACGACGTTTTTGCAATTGCCATTTACCTGCCCCTCGGGATTGCGTATCTTGAATGCGCGCCTATGAAACTGAAACACAATACTGAAGATATAGATGTCCGGTCGGTTTTGCCGGTTATCCCCCTGCGCGATGTTGTCATCTTTCCGCATATGATTTACCCGCTCTTGATCGGGCGGAAAATGACTATCAACGCACTGCAGGAAGCAATGGTCCAGGACAAACAGCTATTCCTGGTCACCCAGAAATCACCATCGACCGACAATCCCAAACAGGCCGACCTGTACGAAATCGGTGTCGCCGCACGCGTTCTGCAGGTCATGAAGATGCCGAACGGGACGCTCAAAGTGCTGGTCGAAGGATTGGTGCGGGGGGAAGTGGTCAACATTTCCAAGACCGGTTCATTCCTGAGCGCCAAACTCCATCTGATTGCACCGGATGATTCGCGCAAAGATATTGAGACCGAGGCGCTTTCCCGGGCGACATCGGAACTGTTCACCGAATACGTCCGTCTGAACCGCCGCATTCCGGACGAAGTTCTCGTGTCGGTTGCCGCGATCGATAAGTACGACCAGCTTGCCGACACTATCGCCGCGCAGGTGATGCATAAGATCGACGTCAAACAGCGGATTCTCGAAGCATACT
The DNA here is from genome assembly GCA_049290195.1 of Candidatus Zixiibacteriota bacterium. Classification (GTDB taxonomy): domain Bacteria; phylum Zixibacteria; class MSB-5A5; order GN15; family FEB-12; genus FEB-12. Next base: position 56,032 of record JBATNE010000241.1, on the reverse strand, counting down.
CTGTCGCCGATCGTTTGAAGATCATCCATGACCTGCTCAAGGAAGAGATCGAGATACTCAGGATCGAAGAGAAGATCGATGGCTCTGTGCGGGATTCCATCTCCAAGGGGCATCGCGAAGCCTATCTCCAGCAGAAACTGAGAGCGATCAAAGACGAACTGGGTCAGATCGAAGACGGCAGCGCGGAAGTCGAAGACCTGCTTGAGCGACTCGAACGGGGCAAGTATCCTGACCGGGTGCGAATCAAGGCCGAAGAAGAAATCAAGAAGCTTTCCAAGATGCATCCGTTCTCGGCCGAAGCGGGCGTGGTGCGGTCATATGTTGACTGGCTCCTTTCGCTTCCGTGGAATGCCTTCACTACCGATCAGACTGAATTCGCCAAAGTCAAAACGATTCTCGACAACGATCACTACGGCCTGACCAAGCCCAAGCAGCGGATACTGGAACACCTCGCGGTGATCAAACTCTCCGGTAAAGTGAAAGGCCCGATCCTCTGTCTGGTCGGCCCTCCCGGAGTAGGGAAGACCTCGATCGGCCGCTCTATTGCCCGCGCGCTGGATCGCAAGTTTGTGCGGATGTCGCTGGGCGGCATTCATGATGAAGCGGAAATCCGCGGCCATCGCCGCACCTATATCGGTGCCATGCCGGGACGAATAATCCAGTCCCTCAAGAAGGCGGAAGCGGCCAATCCGGTGATACTGCTCGATGAAGTCGACAAGATCGGCAAGGATTTTCGCGGTGATCCGGCGGCGGCGCTCTTGGAAGTGCTCGACCCGGAACAGAACAACGCGTTCTATGACAACTACCTCGAAGTGGAATTCGATCTGTCCAAGGCGCTCTTTATCACCACCGCCAACTCCCTGTCGACCATACCATCGCCCCTTCGGGACCGCATGGAGATTATCCATCTCCCCGGTTATCTCGATTTTGAGAAGGCGATGATCGGCAAAGACTATCTGCTTCCCAAACAGCTGGCTGAAATTGGTCTCAAGAAATCGCAGGTGTCGTTCAAGGAAGAAGCCTTCTTTGAAATCATCCGCTTCTACACCCGCGAATCCGGCGTGCGCGAGCTTGAACGGCAAATCTCAAGCGTCTTGCGAAAAATTGCGGTGTTCCACGCTGAAGGAAAATCCAAAGCCAAGACGATTACGGGTTCAAGCATCAGTACCTATCTTGGCCCACGGAAGTACGTTCATACCAGCATCAAGACCAAGCCGACTGTCGGCTATGCGGTTGGTCTGGCCTGGACCGAAGTTGGCGGGGAAGTACTCCCGGTCGAAGTTGCTCTGATGCACGGCAAAGCCAAATTGACCCTGACCGGGTCGCTTGGTGAAATCATGCGGGAATCCGCAACAGCTGGATTGGCATTTATCCGTCGTCAGGCTCATGTCTACGGTCTCAAGGAAGATTTCTTCGAGAATCTCGAACTGCATGTGCATATCCCCGAGGGTGCCGTCCCCAAAGAAGGACCATCGGCCGGCGTCACCCTGGTAACCGCCATCCTCTCGGCGCTTACCAATATCCCGGTGAAGACTAATATCGCCATGACCGGCGAAGTCACGCTGACCGGCGATGTGCTTCCGATCGGCGGACTGAACGAAAAGCTCCTCGCCGCCAAGCGAAATGGCATTACGCATATCATCCTGCCGGATCAGAACAAGAAAGATCTAAGCGAATTGCCGCCGGAATTGCTCGAGGGTCTCAAACTTGAATTTGTCTCACATGTCGATCAGGTGCTCAATCTGGCCATGACCCGCTCACCGAAAATTGTAACCAAGCACCGCACCGCGCATCGTCCCGGAGCTCGACCCGCATGATAGCCAAGCCGAGGGTGCGAACAACTGGTCCTGTTACCTACCCTCGGAGAAAAACAACCAAAAGGCACCAGTTCAACTGCACGTTCGTCGGGTCCTTCTACAAATTAGAGCAACTTCCGAACGATCCGCGCCCCTGTGTGGCGTTCGCCGGTCGCTCCAATGTCGGAAAATCATCTCTCTTAAATGTCCTGGTCGGTCAGAAGAACATGGCCAAGGTATCATCGACTCCCGGCAAAACCCGCTCCCTGAATTTCTTTCTGGTGAACGATAAGTTTTACCTCGTAGATTTACCCGGCTATGGCTATGCCCAGGTTTCCAAATCAATCAAATCAACCTGGGGAGAGATGATAGAGACGTTTCTGACCAAAGCAGAACATCTGGCCGGACTCGCGCTTCTGATCGATTCGCGTCGCGATCCAACACCCGAAGATATGCAGATGCTGGAATGGCTGGCCGCAAGAAAGACGCACTGTCTCGCGGTCGTCACCAAATCGGACAAAGTGAATAACGATCAGGTGCGCCGCAAAGTGAAACAGGTGGAGACCCAGCTTGGTGTGTCGTCGATGCCGTTTTCCGCGCACACCGGCGCCGGTCGCAATGAACTGGCCGCGGCAATTGTCGCGCTTGTAAACGAATACTCTCAGCGCTGAAAGGCGATAACAATATGGCAAAGAACCGAGTGGTCGTGGGATGTCAGTGGGGGGACGAAGGTAAGGGAAAGATCGTCGACCTGCTGGCGGCCGATGCTGACATCATTGCTCGCTTCCAGGGAGGAGCCAATGCCGGCCATACCCTGGTGGTCGAAGGGAAGAAATACGTTCTCCATCTGATTCCGTCCGGCATTATTCAGCCGGGAAAAGTATGTGTGGTTGGTAACGGTGTCGTGCTCGACCCGTTCGCCTTCAAAGAGGAACTCGATTTCCTCACCCAGCACGGCATCAGTTACAAGGGAAGACTCTTCATCTCGCCTGCTACCAACCTTGTCCTGCCGTATCACAAATTGATCGACGCTGTCGAAGAAGAAAATCGCGGCACCGGTTCGATCGGCACCACCATGCGCGGCATTGGCCCGGCGTATGTCGACAAAGTCGCCCGCCACGGCATCCGCCTGATCGACCTGTTCAATCCTGATCGCCTGAAACACAGGCTCGAATTCCAGCGCGTGGTCAAAGCGAAATATCTCGATGGTTCCACCGACCAGCGTGCCGATCTCGACCGCACCTATAATGAACTCATCGCCATGACCGAGCTGTTCAAGCCGATGGTGGTTGATATCTCTCTGTTGTTGAACAAGGCGTCCAAAGAAGGCAAGTCGATTCTGTTCGAAGGCGCGCAGGGAAGTATGCTCGATGTTGATCTCGGCACCTACCCGTTTGCGACTTCGTCCAACACCACCGTCGGCGGCGCATTGACCGGACTCGGGATTGGTCCCAAGGTTGTCGGCGAAGTTGTCGGCGTGGTGAAAGCGTATTCCACACGCGTCGGCGCCGGACCGTTTCCGACGGAATTGGTCGATGCCATGGGTGAACAGATTCGCACACAAGGGGATGAATATGGCGCCACTACCGGTCGGCCGCGCCGCACCGGCTGGCTCGATCTAGTTGCCTTGAGACATGCGATTCGCATTAATGGCGTTGATTCCATCGCGATCACGAAACTCGATGTACTCGATAATATTCCTGAACTGAAAATCTGCACGCATTACGAAGTTCATGGCGTGGTCAGTTCTGAGGTCCCTCTGGATCTGGCAGAACTCGCTATCGCCAAACCGGTGTATGAGACTGTCCCCGGTTGGTGCAGCGATACGACCGGCATGACCAAGTTTGGTAATCTCCCGGAGAAGGCGCAGAAGTATTTGAATTATATCGCCAAAGATCTGGGCGTGTCGATCTGTCTGGTTTCCACCGGCGCCAAGCGGGAAGAAACTATTATGGTCTGAGGCCGAGGAGGGTACCGAAGCATTGCACACATGAGACGGTGTAACGTCGTATCATTGTCAATTGACTCGGAAGTGGGAGGTTTCTTTGTTTAGGAATACACGCTCTATTATGAAGGTGTGCTCAGCCTGCGCGGTGGGTCATCTTATATTATTCGTCATTCTAGGTACTAGCGTCTCTGGGCGCAATCTCGCGGCGCCACTTTCACAGCAAGCTTTTGATTCTCTACTTAATTTCAATGCAGGGTTTTCCTCTGTTCGGAACTTGACGATCACACAGGCACAGTGCCTTGGCTCTGGCGGCTGCAAAGAAGTAGCCCCTCCAGGTTGTTTTGTACCTTCAGCCGAAGGTGTTCGTAAGATGTATGATTCCGGGATCGCCTATGTGCCATATAAGCAATTCACAAATCCGTGCCAAGCTGTTCAATACTTGGAAGTGCTATCCCTGCCAAGCGTCTCAGAGTGTGACAATGACATACTTACGGCTGTCTCGAGATTTGACGGAATTGAACTCAATTTGGGGCTTAAGACAATTGACAGCACTCAAGCTCTCATCCTTTCGGAAGCGCTTGCTTCTTTACTTTATCTAGATAGCGCGGCACAGATTTTATCTGAATCTGCGCGTCTGTTGGGATCGAGCAAGCTTCTGGGGCTGTCGCTCAACTCTGTTTCATCGTTGACAGCCGGCGAAGCGAGCTATCTCTCCAGACTTCAGTGCAAAGCTGGTCCTGTGTCTGCAACCCGACACATCATTTGTCGCGACTGTATCTACACCTTCTTGTCTCTCAAGGGGCTCACTCGGTTGGGTGACTCTGTCGCCCAAATGTTGGCCTCAACCAATGTCCAAATTCTCAATATGGATGGTCTGAGGGAAATTACTATCAGAGAAGCAACAGCCTTGGCTACCTTCGGTGGCAAGGCGCTCACTCTATCTGGACTTACATCCATAGACCTATCAACCGCAAGGATGCTAGCTCCATTCGGTGGCCAATGCTTGCTGTTAGGCCCACAAACGACCCTTGCACCGGGCGTCAAAGAGCTATTTGACCGTGCGGGAACTCAAGTACAAAGGGGTTCAGCACCCAGTATCTGAGCAGTGGCTCAGTCCGCAGCCCATATCAGGACTTGACAGGTCGATTATTTCTCCGTATCTGGCTCCCCTGAAAGGATACTATGGCTAAACATACAGTTACTCTTATTCCCGGCGACGGGATCGGTCCTGAAGTTTCCGAGGCCACCGTCCGGGTGATCGAAGCTGCCGGAGTGGATATTGAATGGGAGCGGTTTGATGCCGGCGCGGCCGCCATCACGAAATACGGACAGACTATCCCCGATGGTCTCATGGACTCCATCAAGAAGAACAAAGTCGCCCTCAAGGGGCCGTTAACTACTTTTGTCGGTAAGGGATTTCGTTCGGCTAACGTAACGCTTCGCCAGAAGCTTGATCTCTACGCCAACCTCAGACCGGTGAAATCAATCGGCGGCGTCCGTACCCGATACGACAAGGTCGACCTGGTCATTGTCCGTGAGAACACCGAAGATCTCTACACTGGAATCGAGAGCATGGTTTCACCCGGCGTGGTGAACGCGATCAAAGTGGTAACCGAAAAGGCGTCCGAGAAGATTTCTCACTTCGCTTTCAAGTATGCCCGGGAACATGGCCGCAAGAAGATCACCCTGGTGCATAAAGCCAATATCATGAAAATCTCCGATGGTCTCTTCCTGCAGACATTCGAACGAGTGGCACAGGAGTATCCGGATATTATCGCCGAAGATAAAATTGTCGATGCCCTCTGCATGCATCTGGTGATGGACCCAACCAAATTCGACATGCTTCTCTTGGGAAATCTGTTCGGAGATATCATCTCCGATCTCGCCGCCGGATTGGTTGGGGGACTGGGTGTTGTCCCGGGCGCGAATATCGGGGATGATTACGCCGTATTTGAAGCGGTCCACGGTACCGCGCCGGATATCGCCGGAAAAAATCTGGCCAATCCGACCGCGCTTATGCTGTCATCGCTTCTGATGCTTCAGCATCTGGGGGAACATGATGCCGCCGACCGAATCTGGAAAGCGCTCATTCTCAATCTGGCGATGGGTCGTCACACGACCAAGGACCTTGGCGGGACGAACTCAACCAGCGAGTTCACCGATGAACTGGTCAAAGACATTCGTCGCAAGTAATCCAGTCTGAATGACTCAAATGAAAAGGCCGACTGCACTCGCAGCCGGCCTCTTTTGTGTATGCGTAACCAAATCTAATTTTCTACAATGAGCGGAGTCACGATACTGTGTTGCCTTGACACCGCCAGAATCTGGTCCGATTCGAGATCATCGCTTTTCGACAGTCTATCCATCTCTTCAAAATAATGTTCGATCCCGGCCGGCCAGTAGATCGCCAGAAGTTTTCCGTCCCGTTCGCCGGTGTTTTGGTATCCATGCATGACACCGCGAGGAAAGTGAATAAAAGTCCCGGCTTCGACTTCGGTGCGCGTCTCGCCAACAGTAAACGCAAATTCTCCATCGAGCACGTAATACGCCTCGTCTTCTCGCAAGTGACTATGAGGGGGAGGTCCGCCCTGCGGACGGACGAGAATTTCAAAGACCGACACCGCTTCGCCATTTTGGGCGCCGGACATTTTGAGCGATACAAGGTCCCCAAGTACGTTGTACTGCTTGCCTTTGCCCGGCTTGTGCCGGGTAACTTCCGATAAGGGCATCAGCTTCCTATTCCATCCCGGGAGTTTAATGTGCTGTTGTAACGAATTATATGCGATCGGAGTTTCAGCGATTCAGCTTTGACGAAAAGATATTGTCCTAATTTGTACGCCGGGGCTTTCCAGTTTGGTGGCCCCCTTTACGAACCCACTTCGATTGTATACATTGCAGTTCGTGACACACGAGGGAACAGACTATGAGAAATGACGGACTCCTCTGCTGGAGTTGTGGCAAGCCGACCGGCCTGACCAAAGTCGGCCGGAGTGACGAATGCCCCAATTGTCTGGCTGCACTCCGGTGCTGCCGTGGTTGCCGGCATTTTGACCCGACCCGGCGGTTTCAGTGCCGCGAAACGGTTGAATTCAATGTTCTCGACAAAGAGAAGGCCAACTTCTGCGACTTTTATCAATTCCGCAACATGATCAAGACCGCCGGCGGGATTTCATCGCAGAAAGACTCCAAAGACACCCGCAAGAAGAGTTTCGACGACCTGTTCAACGACAAAGATTAGCCCGAACATGAGGGAAATGCCAGGATGGCGTTTGACGTATTCATCAATTCACTCATCTATTTCGTTGCCATCGTGGCGGCGTTCTTCCTGATCATGGCGCTCCAGATCATGCTCCGGATTCTTAACTGGAGCCCGCGCGTCTGGAATATCTTTCCGCACAGTTTTCTGTTGGGACCAAACGGTCTGCCCAAATCCGGTTATCGCCAACGCCTCGGGATCGCCCTTGTTGTCGTCTACATTCTTATCCTTGCGGGCCTCGCCGCCCTGGCTCTGCGATAACTGACCTCGCCGCCATCTCAGTTGAGTCTTGCAACACTATTTAGAGCCGTATAGATTTCTCTGTCGCACCGTCTTGCCCAATTCAATGTGAAAGGAGTGTTTCCCATGTTCTGGAGACTGATTCTTGCGCTGACCCTGATCGGCGTACTAATGGGAATTCTCGGCCTGTTCGGACTGACCGGAAAAATTGAATGGCTCTACTGGGTCGCGTCCGGTCTGTTCACCGCCTACGCTATCGGTCGCATCGTCCCGGAAAAGCCGTTCCAGCATGGTCTGGTAACCGGCTGTTTCTGGATTATATCGACTCTCATCAAAGTCATTTTCTACGACACCTACATCCGGTTCAACCCGGACTTTGTTGCGACATACGCGAATGTATCCGGCGGGATAGGCAAAGCCAGAATCTTCATGCTCATCACCGCGCCGCTGGTGGCGGCCATGATGGGGCTCATCCTGGGGTTTGTCGCCTGGATAATTTCCCGATCGTTTGCCAAATCTCCCGACTCCAAACCGTAAGCTGACAGAACTCCTGCCCCGGTTTTTGGTTATAGACTTGGTACGTCCATAAACAAGGAGCCCAGGATGCATCGCATCGCAACTATTCTGGCAGTACTCACACTGCTCGCAGGAGGAACCCTCATGTCCCAGACCCAAAGCGCCGCACCGGCCCTACTCAAAGTCGGCGACCAGATCCCCCAATTCAAACTACCCTATGCCACCAGGGATACCATCGTCACCGACGGCATTGGATCACAGGATCTGCTCGGGCATCGCTACCTGATCGCCTTCTATCCGGCCGACTGGTCCGGCGGCTGCACCAAGGAGATGTGCACCTTCCGCGATGAAATCAAGGAACTTGAAGGATTGAATATCGAAGTCTACCCGGTCTCAGCTGATCTGGTCTACAGTCACCACGAGTGGGCAAAGAATCTCAATCTTCCGTTTAAGCTGCTCGCTGATCAATGGCGTGATTTCGGAAAAGCGATGGGAGTCTATGTGCCGGAAAAGGGCTGGTTCAAGCGCTCGGTATTCGTAGTCGGCCCGGACGGCAAAATCCAGTTTATCAACTATGACTATTCCGTCAAAGATGACGTGCACTTGAAAGAGCTAAAGGCTTTTCTCGCGAAGAAATAATCGCGGCTGCTACCGCGTGCCGCGGCGCCAATCGAGGAACCGCCTGAGGTCGTTGTGTTCGCTGACCACCGAATCGAGTTTCGATGAATCAAGTCCGTACTTGAGCGCCTGTTGATAGGTCAGGGCAGCATACTGCGCCCGGCCGCGAGCCAGCCGGAAATCTCCGAGCTTCTTGAGCCGTTCGGGAGCGTCCTTTGATCGAACCGCCGCCATTTCGAAATACTTTTCATAGTTGGCAGTATCTCCGATCTGGCCATAAAGCAGCGCGAGATTGCCGGGAGCATATTCAGAGGCCGGATGGATCTCAAACGCCTCAAGCAACGCCTGTTTCCCCTTCTCAATATCTCCGTGTTGAATCAGGGCAACGGCAAGGTTGTTGAGAATCTGGTCATTTCCTGGATTGATCGCGTTCGCGATGCTGTAGCAGATGACCGTACTGTCCACTCTCGCTGTATTGTGGTAGATCTCCCCCAGAAAGAACCATCCGTACGAGTACTGGGGACTCAACTCAAGAGCGCGATAGCACAGCTCCTTCGCCTTCGCCATATCCCCATTCCCTCTGACGGATTTGGCTTCCATGAATATCCCCTCCACAGGATAGGTTGCCTTATAGACCGACAAGATCTCCCTGTGAGCACTTTGTGTTCCGTTCTGCTTGACGTAGTCCACCACATTTCCCAGTCCGGTCCTGTTCCTGACCGGATCAAGCGCCGCATAGGTTCGTGCCTGTGCAATCCCGGCATCTACATTGGAAAGAGTCCAGGCACGGGGGAGAAGCGATAACACTCCCAGCAAACAGGCCAGACCGACAACTTTCGGAAAGTACTTCTGCTCAGTTGCTCGAGCGAGAAACAGCACCAACCCGACGAGAGCCGGCCCCAGGAACGATAGTGCATCCCAATCTCTCGGCATTCCCAGTTTTGGGTCGACACACAGGACAATTGCCAGACAGGTCGCGGTAAACGTCAGGTGAAAGAGCCCCTCGGGTGATGTGAATATGGTTCGCCAGACCGCCCGGGATGTGGTCGCCAGCAGTACCGCGATTCCCGGTACCAGCAGTACGGCCAGGTTCACGATATCAAGCAGGTGCTGCCACGAAAAGAGCGTGTATCCGTCCATCGTGAAGCGGTCCTGAAAGACCGGCAGAAGCAGAAAACGAATTCCGTAGTCTTCGGAAGACAAATCGTAGGCACCGATCATGCCGATCAGACCGACTCCCCCCAGAACAGCGCAGAGGGCGGCGGGTGAGATTTTGACCGACAGCTTTGGTGCGATCCGCATCAGCCCCAACAGCAGTGCAGCCGGAACAACAGCCAATCCAAGCAGATGGATGACCGGCGGAAAAATGACGATAACCAGTATCCACCAGAAGGGGAGTCGACCGGACGCCACCAGCTGCCCAACGTAGGCAAAGAGCATCACCGACAGTGCCAGGAGAGCATAATTCTCGACATATCCGAAGAACAGCAGCATGTATCCGCCGGTGAGCAGCATAGCCGCCTGCCCGACCGAACCGTGAGACTCGGATTTTATTCGATTGGAAAGCAGTAACAGCACGACGATGCCAATAACGCCGGCGCCGATCGATACGATCTGGTAGGCGGCCAGCTCCGGGCGTGTCACCAGCCCGCTGACGAGATGTTTCACTTCGACCAGGACAAACTCAGCCCCAAACTCACGGCTCTTAAAATACTGCGTGGCACCGGCCAGCCAGTTGAGTTGAAGTACCCCGTCTCCCAGAAAGAAGGTGCTGGCTCTCAGGAGAAAGAAGAGCAGCGCTGATACGGCGGCGATCAGTGTTAGTGTCAGCGGGGAGAGAACGAATCTCCCCGAGCCGGTGCGTTTCTGCGATCGACCGGTTCCTGCCGAGGATCGACAAACGACCCAGCCTGCGGCAGCCCCTGCCACGAACAGAAGGCAGCGGACCGGCCACGGAAGAAATGCCCACACGGCAACTCCCCAGAGCCGTAAATCTGGAAAGAATGATGCTGTCAGAATCGCGGTCAGTGTCGCGAGATAGAGTGCGAAAGGGAGCGTGAGAGCCGATTCAATCCTGATTCGTCGCATCGGCAATCCTGCCGTTATAGGCGCCAGTTGATATGGTACAATACTACCATCACGGTCGCCAGCCAGAGAATGACGGTGACCATAATGGGAATATCGGTGTACAGTACGCGGGTCGGAGAGCCTCCTTCGGACTTCCGGTGAATCAGATACAGGTATCTGAAGATGCCATACACCACGAACGGTATCGTCACATACAGGTTCTGAGTGCCGATCTTGGCGGACACTTCATCCGAAAACGAATACAACATATACATCACGACCACCGAGGCTGTGGTCACACCGATCAATTGATCCAGCAGGTAGGGAGAATAGTTGCTGAGGCTCTTGCGGTGCGCCACCGCTGATTCATCGAGCAGCACCAGTTCGTGGCGGCGTTTCCCCAACCCGAGGAACAGCGCCAGAAGAAGCGTGTTGATCAAGAGCCACTTCGAAGCCTCAACATCCACCGCAGCCGCGCCGGCATACGCCCGGATTACAAAGCTGAATGCCAGCGCCATCACGTCGAGTATGACGATGTTCTTAAGCACCAGCGAGTACGCCAGATTCACCGCAACAAAGGCAACGGCAAAGGACAAGAGCGTCTTATTGATAAGAAATGCCCCGCCAAAGCCGGCGACTGCCAGAATGGCCAAAAAGACAAACGCCAGCGGCACCGGTACTTTGCCCGATGCGATCGGACGATCCTTCTTGAGCGGATGTATTTTGTCCTTGTCCCGGTCAACGATATCATTCAGGACATAGACCGCCGACGATAACAGGCAGAAGACTCCCATCGCCGCCAGCGCCAGCTCCACTTTGGCCGGATTGTTGATGTCGCCCGCAAAGACGACCGCAGCCATGACTATGCCGTTCTTTACCCATTGTGAAGGCCGGGCCAGTCTCAGTAATTCCAAAGGCATGCGCCAGTATAGCGGGATCGACGTGCCGTTTCAAGTATTTAGCTTCCCAGCAAAAGGCTTGGTCTCGGGCCCTCAAGGGTGTATAATTGTCATATGTTTAGACGTCGCCATGTGAGAGAAAAGAATCGGCATTTCGCCATTCTGGTCAATAGGTCCGCAGGGAAATACGATCCCAAAGCGGTGCAGAAGCTGATTGCCGCCATCAAGAAGGGCAATGCCAACTACACCATGTTCGAACCGGCCAGTGCCATGGACTTTGCCCGCGTGGCTCAGGCGGCGGCCCTACTGAACAAAGACAAACCGTCCCCGGACCAGAACATCGCCCGACGCGGCGAAGTTACCGCACTGGTCGCCTGTGGCGGCGATGGTACGTTCAATCTGGCGGCTCGCTCCGTTATTGACACTGATATCCCTGTCGGCATTATCCCAATGGGAAAGATGAACAACGCCGCCCGATCGTTGTACGGGTCGGTCAATGTCGATACGGCGATCGCCAAAGTTGTCAGCGGGAATTACAAGAAGATCGATGTCGGTCAGGCTGCCGATCAACCCTTCTTTGTCTCCATCGGACTCGGCTTTGTCCCGGAATTGGTCGAAGAAATCAGAGAATCCAGCCTGCCCCGATTTGGGTTTGGATGGTCACAACTCGGCGGCAAAGCCGCCGCCCGCGTCAAGATGGTCAAATCGGTCATTAAGATCGATGCCTTCAAGTTCGAAGCCGAACCGATCATGTTCAGTGTTCACTTGATGCCGTTCGCCGCTACTCTGCCGTTCTCGACCGCTTCCCTCACCGATGACGGCGAAGCTGAAGTCATTTTCGATCTCGGCAACAAGATGGGGGAATTCTCCACGATCACCCGTATGATCCAGAAGAACAAGTTCCTGTACGGCTCCGATGTTCGGATGTACCGCGGAAAGAGCATATCTGTCCACCCGGTCCGCGGCCGAGTGATCTATCTCGATGGTGAGCTGATTCCGCTGCCGACCAACACGCTCTCCATCAAGACCGGTGAAAAACAGATCAAAGCCTTCTGTTGATTGCTGTTACTTATGCTAAGGCTGTTGGCAATACTCTTCATTATTGCGCCCGTAACGCTCTGGGCACAGGGCAGCGCACCTGCGCCCACGACCGATACGTCCAAAATTGTTCCGCCTGACACCATCATGTACATTCCATCGCTCGACTCGACCCGTGATCTGAGTGTCTCCGACACCGTTGATCTGGAACAGCATCTTGTCCAGAACCCCACAACCGCCCTGTTCAAATCGCTCGCGATCCCCGGATGGGGACAAGTGGGAAACAAGCGGTACTTCAAAGCCGCCCTCTTTGCCGGTCTGGAGATCTGGTTTGTTGGGGAGGCAATCCACTACGCCGGACAGGCGAGCGATTATCGAAAACAATATGACGCCGCTGTCGATCCGTTTTACCGCAACCACTACCACGGCCTGTACAAGGATCGGTACACACGCCGAAGCAAGTTCATCTGGTATGCCGGGATCACGACCTTCATTTCGATCTTCGATGCGTATGTCGATGCGCACCTGTCAGGGGAACAGGCGGAACGCAACGAGCGCTCTCGCCGCGTTACTCTGATCCCGTCCACACCGAGTGGCCCGGGACTGACACTTTCGCTGTCTTTCTAATCGTTGAGAACGAAATCGCGCAGATCGAGTCCGTAGCGGGCGGGATCCACCATGCGGATGATTCGGCGATTGAGGTTTTCTTCCGAGGCCAGGTCAACCCAGAGCGGTTCTTCGAGCAATCCCTCTTTGTTACCGACTACCTTGACATACGGCTTGGCCATATTGCGGTCGTTATTGGTGAGCACGAGGGCGACTTCATCCGAGGTCAAGAGTACCAGTGACCCGGCCGGATAAATGCCGATCACGTCGTTGAATAACTTCAACAGGAACGGATCGAACTTGATGGTCATCTGGTAGCGCATCTTCCGCATCACTTCGTCCGGCGGAATCGACTTCTTCAAATAGATTCGTCCCGACGTCAGCGCATCAAACGTATCCACCACCGCAATGATCTTCGAAAACAGATTCGGCTGCGATTTGCGGTAATGCAGCGTCGGGTAGCCGGTGAAGTCATTGTTGATATGATGCTCAAACGCACCGCGCGCCGCGCGGGCGGTGTACGGATCCAGCTTCATATTGTGGAAGATCGTCTTGGCGCCCAGCATCGGGTGCCGCTGCATCTGAATCCAGTCGTTTTCATCGAACGCATCCGGCTTGCGAATCAGGTCCTTCGGCAGGCGAACCTTCCCTATATCGTGGAACAACGCCGTGAACCCCAGTTGCGACAAGCGCGAACGATCCATGCCGAGCCGAACACCCAGCGTCAGCGCATAGATGCAGACGTTGGTCGAGTGGGCGTAGGTGTAATCGTCAAAGTCTTTGATAGCGGCCAGCTCGATCAGGGAGGATTCATCTTTGAATATGTGATCGATCAAGGCGTGTACCACGCGCTTGGTCTTGGCCAGGTTGAGCTCTTTCTCCTGCGTGGCGGAGACGACCAGTTCTTCAACTACCGTCATCGCCTGAAAGAACGAAGAGCGGGCCACCTGCCGGAAATGCTTGCGGACTTCCTCGGTCGCCGTCGCAGCCGATGCTCCTACTTCCTTCAAGGAGAGCAACCGCACATGGGGAACACCATGATGGGCAACATGAGTCGCAACGCTCTCAACATTGTCCCCTTGCGGCTTCTGCGACGCCACAAAGCTGATGAACTTTCGAATCCCTTCCAGATCGATTCCGGTGGTGAACACCAGACCGCCGACACCGAGCATGCGCCATTCATTGATTACCGTGGCAGCGCCGGACTGACCTTTGTCGTCGAACCGGACCATCAGGTCATTGACGAAATACCGGCCGGTCAGAACCTTCAGGCTGACATCGCCGTGCTCGCGTGCCAGAAGTTCGATCTGTTCGAACAGGTGTTCGCTTTGCTTCTTGAAGACGGAGTTGTTCTGCTCCAGAATGCGGGCCGTCTTGTAGAGGACAAAGAAGGCGTTGAGGAATTTCTCCTCTTCCTTACCGCCGAGCACTCGCGATGATACTTCAGGCGCGCTGGTCGCTGACATCTTGTCCTCCGAAAATCAGTTCACGACGTTTCTTCAAACTCGCCTGGGCATATTTCTTGACTTCCAGCAGCCAGCTCTTGGACAACTCAATGAGCAGCTTCTCCGCCTTTTCGCTGCGATTGATAGACAGCGCATCGAACGCCGCCTTGCGGAAGAAGGTCTTGATCGGATCGTTGAACGGATTCAACTGGGTGATCAGCCGGTGGAGATATTCCACCGCATGCTCCCCGCCCAGCGTCGAATAGGCGTTGAGGAGGAGTTCCTGTTCGCTCCGATCCAGTGAGACAAATCGTTCGCTGTTGACGATATCAGTGACGGCGCTATACGCTTTCGGCCCGCGCCGGGCGACTATCGAATGGATGGCGCTGTCCCGAACCTTCCGCTCCGAATCAAGCGCCAGCTTGGCCAGAATATCCAGCGCTCGATCGCTCTTGGCGTCTCGTACTGCTGTTGCCAGTTCCATCCGCACCCGGAACTCCTCGTGCGTCACCGCTTTTGACAGATACCCGAGCGCCCGGTCATCTCCGATCTTCGCAAGAATGACCACCGTATTGCGCACAACAAACCAGCGCTTGTCGAACATTCCCTTGGAAACGAAATCCAGATTCTCTTTGCCGCGGTCCGCCAGATAGTCACACAGCGCCATGCGATGTGCACGGTGTTCCAGCTCTCCGAGCATATCGGCCACCGCGTTGAGCGCTTCCCAGCCGAAATGATCCAGGTACCGTCTCAGATCCGCACCCCCCAGATCAGGGTGTGTATTGGCCGTTTCAGTCAGCGCCTTGAGTCGCTGGCGACTCCCCGCCGTAGTGCGGGCATCCCGCAACCGTTCCGCCCAAAGCGGCCGCTCGTGCGCGATCTGCTCTCCGAGCATGCGATAGTATTCAAGCAGATGGGCTGCTTCGATTAGCCGTCCCATCTCAACGAAATCGGCGTGGATCTTCTCGCAGATCGTGACCGTCTCGAAAAACTGCTCCATTTCCGCTTCCTGATGAAGTAGTTCCTTGAGCAGTTCTATACTGGATTCGAAATAGTCAAAATTGGCATCCTGAGCCAGCACTCGGCGAATCTCATCTTCCTCTTCTTCCGACAACTTGAATTCGTCATTGAGAATCAGTCCGGTGTGTGCCGACGTTCGCGGCGCCTGCTGCGCAGACTCCCCTGTGTTTTCCTGCTTGCGCGACATTACCTCGTAACCGGGGCGCATCCGCGGACCCGGCCCATCGAGATCACCGGTGGAATCGGAAAGAAAGACGCTCGCCTGTTCCAGCTGACCCGGACGAATGTGTCTGCCGGTCGATGGTTCCGGATCAATTCCTCCGGAGTCATTGTCACTGAGTTCGATTTCACCCTGGAATATCGATTCATACCCTTCGGCTTCGTTCGTCACAGTACTCTGACCGATAACACCACCGCGCGGAGCACGAAGGATTTCCTGTACCTTGAAATCCCCTTCGTATTCCGAAAGAGAAATGTCCTCTACCGTCAGCACCGTAATGCAGGAGAGGCTCGCCTCCCAGATCTGAGTGACCAGATCCCCCGCCTGACTCCGGCTGTTGAGATAGCTTTTGACGATATCGAGGAATTTGTAAACTTGATTGACGTCAATCCCTTCGATGATCGACAAACAGGTGATTCCGGCCCCAAAGAAAATGCCGGCCAGTGATTCTTCTTTGGCTCCGTCGGCGAAGACCGTCTCATCATCGAGCATCAGCGTATCACGATTGACGCTCAGGCGCAGGTCGCCATACGTTTCCACAAAATGCACCAATCGCTCCGCAAAAGTCCGCTTGAGCGATTGCGGCAGCGGGTTGTTCTCCGGATACATGGAGACAACCTTGATCACCTTGAGCAAATCTCTGGTGATCACCTGGACTTCTTTGAGTCGCTGTTCTACCCGGTTGGTTGGACTGGTCATAGTTTGCCTGTTGACACTATATCGGCAACTCCGTCGCAATCCTTAACTGATTGGCATATAACAAAATAGCCGGCCACGTGGCCGGCTATTTAAGTCGATATCATTCGTAGAATTAGAGCAGAACGATCTTGCTCCGATTCTTGGTCACCTTCTTGGTGGCGTTGCGGGTATCAAATACCAGCTTGGCATTGTCCACTACCCACTGATAATCATACGCCTTGTGGTCGGTGACAATGATCACCACATCCATCTGCTTCAACAGCTGAGCGGTGAGCGGGACTGACCGAATCAAACCGCGACTCGGTTCCCCTTTCTCGCCGTGCTCCAGATAGAATTTCGCCACATGCGGATCATTGTACTGGACCTTCGCTCCCTTGGATTGAAGCAGCTTGATCACATCAAGCGCCGGCGATTCCCGGACATCTTTGATATCCCGCTTATACGCCAATCCCAGCACCAGAATATTAGCCTTGCTGATCGCGATTCCGGATTTGTCGCTGAGCAGCTCGATCGTCCGTTCGACCACAAACTCCGGCATGTGGCTGTTGACATCCCCGGCCAGTTCAATAAACCGGGCCGAGTAGTTCAACGATTTCAATTTCCATGACAGATAATGCGGGTCGATCGGAATGCAGTGTCCTCCCAGACCAGGGCCGGGGTAGAACGGCATGAAGCCGAACGGCTTGGTCGAAGCTGCGTCGATAATTTCCCAGACATCGATTCCCAGTTTGCGGCACATCAGCGCCGTTTCATTCACCAGTCCGATATTGACCGAGCGGAAAGTGTTTTCCAACAACTTGACCATTTCAGCAGCCTGAGTCGATGAGACCGGATAAACGTTGGAGATGGTCTGTTCATAAAACACTTTGGCTACTTTAGTGCAGGCCGCCGTCACGCCGCCGACAACACGCGGAGTGTTGTGCGTGTTATAAACCGGGTTACCCGGGTCGACTCGCTCCGGTGAAAACGCCAGGAAGAAATCCTTGCCGACTTTCATTCCGGTGCTCTCCAGAAGCGGAAGAATCAGCTCCACCGTAGTACCGGGATAGGTGGTCGATTCCAGAACGACCAGAGTCCCTTTCTTGATGTACTTCTTGACCCAGTCCATCGCCGCCAGAATATAGCTGACATCAGGATCCTTGGTCTTGGACAGGGGAGTGGGGACGCAAATTGAAATCGTGTCCACGTGGCCGATGAACTTCGGATCATCGTACGCCACAAACTGCTTGGCCTTGACCGCCTTGCGCACTACTGAATCCGGAATGTCGTCGATATCAGATTTCCCGGCATTCAACAGCTTTACTTTTTCTCTGGAAATGTCCAGACCGACAACCTTGAATCCCTTTTCCGTCAGGACCATGGCCAGCGGAAGTCCAACATACCCGAGTCCAATGATCCCCGGCACCGCCGTGCGATTCCGAATCTTGGCTATCAGCTTGTCAGCTTCGGACATCTTTTTTGCTGCGACCTTCTTCATAAACCCAATCTCCTGTTTCAACGCTCAGTATCAGGCAGTGCGCGAATCCGAAACCCGCTCGCGCCAATAATCAAGGGTTGCGCCGAGTGTCTCCCGAAGCGGAATAGTCGGCGAAAATCCCAATTCCCGTGTCGCTTTGCGACAACTGCCTCTTAGCATCGATATATCGGCTTTTCTGAGACGGCGCTTATCCGTCTCCACGCTTATCTTTCTATCAGAGAGAGACAATAGTATTTGGAGTAGTTTGTCAATACTTACTACTTTTCCAGAGCAAAATTGGTATGTCTCTGAATTTCGTCCCTTTTCGGCCAGCAGCCGGTAGCCACGGACAATATCCCGAACATCGGAAATGTCTCGCTTCGCGCTCAGGTCACCCACCTTGATAATCGGCTTCTGCTGCCCGGATTCAATCATCGCGATCTGTTTGCAAAAGCTCGGAATGACGAAATTGTCCGTCTGTCTCGGCCCGCTGTGATTGAAAGAACGTGCAACAAGCACCGGGACATTATGTACCCGACCATAGAATCGCGCACATTGTTCGGCCGAAGCTTTGGAGATGCCGTAGGGAGAGATCGGATTGAGCGGATCATTTTCGGTCAGCAGCTTTCCCGCCGGTTTGGCCGGCCCGTAAGCATCAGCCGAACTAATCAGGATGATATTGCTCAGTTTATTCTGTCCTACAACTGCGTCGAGTATATTGAGCGTCCCGCCGACATTGACGTCAAACGTCTTCCGGACCGCGCCAAACGACTGGCCTACCGATGCCATCGCTGCCAGGTGAAAGAGATGCTGCGGCGCCAGTTTGGTCACCAGACGAATCGTCGCCGGTGCATCGGTGATGTCCAGTTCATGAAGTTTCACGCTCTTCCGGATCGAACCCAGATTGTCGAGCGGTTCTCCCTTCATCACTGTCCCAGTCACAACGTAGCCGTGCGCGAGTAGTTCCTCAGCCAACCATGAGCCGACAAAACCGGCGATACCGGTGATCAGTGCGGAGCGGCGTTTCATTGTCATTACTGGGCCGACAGGCGCTCCATATCGGCGTCCACCATCATCCGAACCAGACCTTCGAAACTGACTGTCGGTATCCAGCCCAGCTGTTTGCGGGCGTGCGCGGCATCTCCGAGCAGAATGTCAACTTCGGCCGGCCGCACAAAGCGCGGATCGGTCACGACATGCTTCTTGTAATCGAGCTTGAGATATTCAAACGCCACTCGCACGAAATCTTCCACCGAGTGCGTCTGTCCCGTGGAAATGACATAGTCATCCGGATGATCCTGCTGGAGCATCATCCACATGGCGCGGACGTAATCTCCGGCAAAACCCCAATCCCGCTTGGCATCAAGATTCCCCAGCGCCAGCTTGTCGGAAAGGCCGAGTTTGATCCGTACAGCACCATCGGTGATCTTGCGCGTCACGAATTCCAGCCCCCGGCGCGGCGATTCATGATTGAACAGAATGCCCGAGCAGGCGAACATGCCGTAGCTTTCGCGATAATTGACAGTGATGAAATGCCCGTACACTTTCGCCACACCATAAGGAGAACGGGGATAGAACGGCGTGCTTTCCTTCTGCGGAACCTCGCGCACCTTGCCGAACATCTCCGATGATGACGCCTGGTAGAATTTGATCTTCTTATCCACAAGTCTGATCGCTTCGAGCATCTTGGTAACACCCAGGGCATCGAATTCCCCGGTCAATACCGGCTGCACCCAGCTGGTCGGCACAAACGACTGTGCCGCGAGATTGTATACTTCGTTCGGTCGATGCTGCTCTATCACCGTTATGATCGATAGCTGATCCAACAGGTCCGCCTGAACCAGCGTGATTTTCTCTTTAATGTGGTTGATCCGCTCGAACGATTCGGTCGAGGCCCGCCTGACCATTCCGACAACTTCGTATCCCTTTTCCAGCAGCAGTTCGGCAAGGTAGGAGCCGTCCTGACCAGTAATCCCGGTTATAAGTGCGCGCATTAGTTTCTTTCCATATGCAAAGAATTATCTCTGATCATTCTATCGGCCGATCGGCGCCCGAGCCGTAGCCCTAACTATATGTCGGGGCTGAATATAGATCGCGGACGGGACAGACACAAATGGATTGTCGGCCGTCCCGATTGGCGCCCTCGGAGAGGTTGAATTGGCGAAGCATACCCCTTATACTGGGATTGATGAGCAATCGATGCACCCAAGGCGCTTTTCCGCCCCCTTGCCAATCCCCATGTTACCGGAGGTCCCGTTTTGGATACTACTGATCGCTCCCCCGACGAACTTCTCCAGACCGCCGATCAGTCCTTCCAGGACCGCAATATTGAGCAGGCCCTTCTCGAATATCAGACTGCTCTGGAATCGGCTCGATCTGAGTTCAATCGACCGGTTGAAGTCGAGGCTCTTGCGCAAATCGCCCGGATGCTTCTGATCCTCGGGAAAATGGACGATGGTCAAAAATTCCTCGATGAAGCCGCTGCCCGCGCCAACTCCGAAGACAGCATGGGATACTCACGTTTCCTCGGCGTCAAAGGACGCTATGAGTGGAAATCGGCTCAGCTCCAACAGGCCCGCTTTACGTTTTCCGAAATGTTTGAATACTGCACCTCACATGAACTCTGGTCACGCGGTATCGATGCCGCCAACATGATGGCAATTGTCGCCGATGATCCTAACGTACAACTCGAATGGAGCCGCCGCGGTATCGATCTGGCCGAATTCAACGGCGTGGAAAGCTGGCTCGGCCCGCTCTGGAATAATCTCGGTACCACTCTTTTCGATCAGAAGAATTTCGAAGATGCCCTTGAGGCGTTCGTCAAAGCCCGTGACTACCACTGGCGCTTCTCCGGCGAAGCTGCCAAACTGGTCGCCGACTACCACATTGGTATGACGCATCGGTTTCTCCGCGACTATGACACCGCCCGCAAGTGGCTTCGCCCGGTGCTCGCCTGGGCCGAACGAATCGACAATCACAATATTATCGCGCAGTCACTCGAAGATCTCGGAGAGTGCGATATCGCGCAGGGAAATCAGGCGCGCGGCCTGGAACTGCTCGAACGAGCCAAAGATGAATACGAAATCGATGGCGCCCCGGATCGCATTCCGGAAATCTATAACGCCATCTGTGCCCGCATCACCAAACTGAAAACCGGGAAATAGCAGCTCAACTCGCAGGGGAGAAGTCCATGAGATTCCTGATCACGCTTACGGTTCTCATATTTATATGTATGTCCTTCGCAGGCGCAACCCAAACCGGCAATATCCAGATAGTCATTTCAGAACCTTCGGCTCTTCATCTCGATAACATCACCATTGAACTCGATCACGCCCCGCTGACAACGGCGAAATCATCCCATAACACCCTTGTCTTCTGGTCATTGGCAACCGGCAAGCATACGCTTACCGTCAAATTGACGGGGGATACAGCCGGCAGTTCCTGCTCGTTCACGATCTATCCTGGGCTGACCAATCGCCTTACTCTGGTCAAAGCGGCCGGCGGCCTGCAACTGGCCGATGACGGTTTCGCCGATCAGAGCGCGCCAATACTCACATTTGATTCCAGGACCCTCAATAATTTGCCGGGGGAATTCACCGATGGTGCCGGCATCTTTGCCGGGGGCCAGCCGAATACCAGCCGCTATAGTTGGGAAGGACTTGCCTATCGCTCCAGCGGTTGGAGCTGGGACCAGAGTCCAACCCTCAAAGGTGCGCCGTTTTCTGCCCTGGTGAATCTCGGCGATCCCTTCGCCGGATATGATAACGCCGACATCAGTATGTTATCCGAAGCTGATTCCGTTCGCTTTGGCGATATCCAGTTCACCTACGCCACCCGCGACCAGCGCCGTTTCCGCGAGAATTCCAACACACCCCTCATGCATGGCAAGGGTCTGCTGGCTGTGTCATTCGCCGGTGAGAACTCGGCCGATGCTTCCCCGCGATGGAATGTCGATTCCATCCTTCCGCACAACAACACCAAGAACGGCGAGATGACGATCAAATTCCGCTACGACGATAAGTCCAAATCCCGATTCGACCTGCTCTTCCTGGAAAAACACAATGAACGCCTATATTATTTGCAGCCCTATCACTTTGACTACATCCACGCCCCTAAAGAAAAGACTGTCTCTCTCCGCGGCCAGGCCAATTATCAGTACACCCCCATTCCTGATCTGATTTTCACCGCGGGCGCCGGCTGGTCACTCGATGACCGTAAGTACGGGGATGGGGTAGCCTTTGACAATCTGAAAGGATATGTTCGCTTAGATAGTGACGGATATATTCTTCCTAACCCTCTGACTGAAGAGAGCCGTCTTTTCTATAGCTGGAATGACCTGTTTGTTGTCAATCCGTCGGATTCAGCAACTAGGACTAATGAGGACCATTATTTCGAAAATTATCAGCATGACCGTCTCAAATCATGGCAGGGTTCTCTCTCCGTTCAGAAATCGCTCGGTTCACAGACTAGTCTGTTAGCTGATATCGAATTCTCCAAGGCGAGCCTTCGACGCTATCACCTCTTGTATCCGACGTTCGGAAGCTACTCTGTGTTCGAAAGCGATGCTTTCGGCATGGACACTCTCGATCATACTTCTGACTCTGACTCGCGCGGCCTCAGATCCCCGGCGCCTAAGACTATTCGCTCGTCACTCGTCGCACGTCACTTTGAGAAAGGCTTCTTTGTGAAAGCTTCTCTTGATTACATGCGCTTCGACCCAGGCTATTCCATATTCTCAGATCTCCGGGTACCTGTCGATGAATCCGCTCTGGCAGCACAGGGAGTCAGATTCGATCCTGCACACGTGTCCGCTGCGCGCGCTTGGTCCAGATTGGGTTATCGCATAGCTCTTGGCGATCGCGTGGCAAAGGATTGGGATCTGTTCATCAACGGTTCTCTTAGGTATGAAATTCCAGTTTACTACTACTTATATAGCGGACTAGACTGGATACAAACGAACACCAGGTTCAGGTACGTTGCAACATTCGGCAATCCGGAATTGAAGCCGATTCAGAGGCAGGAATGGATGATGGGAGTGACAAATCACCGCGACCGGAACTCTTTGTCAATTGCCCTATTTTATCGAAGGAGTGAGAAGAACCCCGTCGCCTATTTTTTGTCGGCTGCTCCACATTCGTTTGGCATGTATATGAACAGCCCAAGAGCTGACTACAATACTGCCAGCCTTAAAGGAGTCATTGCCTCGGCTCAAGGTCAATTGTCCGATGGGCTGTCGGCCTACTTCTCGGCCGTTCTCACTAGCGGAACTCACGAGGCAGACGCAGACTATCTCAGTGAACTGCAATATCAACAACCAGGAATTCTCTATATATCTCCTTCGGTCTACACTACACTCAGTAGTTCTGCTGCCGTCAGTATCGATCTATCAAAACTGAAGGCGCTCTCGACCACAAAAATTGGCAGAATAGGGCAACACTGCTCAGCCCTCGTTTCCTGCTCGTATCGGACAGGCGTTCTTTACCGACCGTCGCTGCCCGTTGGCGAAGTGTTTGCGAACTACTCTCCATTCTATCACTTCACAGACACACTTCCTGAGCACGCAAAGCCCTATCTGGAGTTCAACCTTCAGTTGGCCGCTCGGATTATGAATACTAAATCATGGCACTTGGGGATACGCTTCGAAATCCTGAATCTGCTCAATCGGTCCAATGTACTCGCGGTCTACAATGGTAGCGGTCTGGCTGATGACGACGGATGGCTCGGAACCCCTGATGGTCGGGATTATGTGCTGGCCCATCAGACCCCGTCGGACAATTCCGGCCTCACCGGCGAGCAGAAGTACCGCCTCGCCATGAACGACCCGAACCATTTCTCCCGTCCCCGCATGATCCGGATCGCGGCGATTATGGGGTTCTGAAAAACTAAAGATGCCAACCGGGAGATTCGATTTGAATTTCCCGGTTGCGTCGTATAACTTTCATCGCTCTTTCGCAAAACTGATTCCAAGGAGTTCCTGTGGTCTATCGTCGCGTCGGAAAATCCGGTCTCAAAATCTCCGCCATCTCTATCGGAGCATGGCTCACCTATGGCGGGTCGGTCGAAGCTAAAGCTGCTGAACCGGTCATCAAAGCCGCCCTCGAGGCCGGCATCAATTTTATCGATATCGCCGATATCTATGCCCGTGGCAAAGCCGAAGAAGCAGTTGGCATGGCGATCAAAGGACTCAAACGCTCCGATCTGGTGATCTCTTCCAAGCTGTTCTGGCCGATGACGGACAACATCAACGACCGGGGCCTCAGCCGCAAACACATCATGGAATCAATCGACAAATCCCTCAAACGGATCGGCACCGATTATCTCGACATCTACTTCTGCCACCGTCCTGATCCGGAAACGGAAATCGAAGAAACCGTCCGCGCTATGGAAGATCTGGTGCGGCAGGGAAAGATCCTTTACTGGGGAACATCGCTCTGGAGTTCCGACATGATCGAAGAAGCTGTCGGTCGTGCCCGCGAGTGGCACGGCTATCTCCCGACTGTCGAGCAGCCCCGCTACAATATGCTCGACCGCCATATCGAAAACGAAATCATCCCGGCCTGCGAGAAGTATGGGCTGGGACTGACTGTCTGGTCGCCGCTGGCGCAGGGACTTCTGTCCGGCAAATATAATGACGGTATGCCGTCGACTGGACGGGGCGCCACCACCGAATGGCTCAAGCGGGACATGATTCCGGAGAATCTGGCCAAAGTCAAAGAGCTGGCTAAAGTTGCCGCCGACCTGAAAATCACGGTCGGACAACTGGCCCTCGCCTGGATCTTGCGCCTCCCACAGATCAGCTGCGCAATTACCGGGGCGACGGCTGTTCCGCAGGTAATGGAGAATGTCAAAGCGGCGGAGATTTCACTTTCTGAAGAAACCCTGGACCGAATCGAACAAATTCTGGATAACGCCCCCGAAATGTGATTCCGATACCGGTGACAAAACCTGACATTTGGCCGTATAGACTATCGTATTTGGGATGTGGTGTCGGACCTGCCCTGAGCGGAGACGAAGGGCGCCTCTGCCTGACACCTTCAAATCCCTGGGGATAAACAGAAGTACCAGCCGCATTGTTTGCAGAGCGGCACATCAGGAGTCCTGTATGATTAGCACCATTAACGAATTCACCACTGAATTCAAAAACGAGTCCGAGAACACTCTCAAGATTCTCAAAGCGCTCACCGATGCATCGCTCGTGCAGTCGGTCGCCAAAGATCACCGCACGATCGGACGGATGGCCTGGCACATTGTCACCACCTATCCGGAAATGACCGAACATGTCGATTTCACTTTCGATGGTGTCGCCAAGGATTCTCCGCTTCCAACCAAAGCCGCAGATATCGTCAACGCATACCAGGCGGTTTCATCGCAGTTGTTGGACAAGATCGGCAAGTGGACCGATGCCGATCTGATGGTTGAGAAGAATTTCTATGGTGAGAACTGGAAGAAGGGATTCATGCTTGAAGTTCTGATTCGGCATGAGATACATCATCGCGGTCAGATGACTGTGCTGATGCGTCAGGCCGGATTGACTGTGCCGGGAGTGTATGGTCCTTCGCGCGACGAATGGGGCGCCTACAAAATGAACCCCCCGGAAGTGTGAGGGGACGACAAGACATCAATTCAATGTGCCGTCAGCCGTCTCTGGCTGACGGCTTTTATTTCTCCCCACTGCGACGTGTGGCAGTTGTCATCCTTCGACTACGCTCAGGATGACAGTTGGGTCTTCGGAGAGATTGAGAGTTCCCAGCGGCGTCAGTCTGTCATGGTGAACGTAGTCGAACCATGACCTTCCACCCCAGTCCGTTCCAAATGTGATTTCCTTTTCCAATTCAGGGCTTTCCTTTCGAATAGAAACGGTGCATGGAATCATGCCCAACAAGGTGATGGTTGTCATCCTTCGACTACGCTCAGGATGACAGTTAGGACTGCCGAGAGCGATGTTATTATTCAATGAGGCAAGTATGTCATGGTGAGCGTAGTCGAACCATGACCGAGGCAAGCCACCATGTCGTCAATGTGGGTTTATATCCTGAGGTGTTCCGATGGCAGCTACTACACCGGTTCAACCTCTGATTTGAACAAGCGCCTATCGCAACACCAAGAAGGGGTCTTTCGCGGGTATACTTTGAGTCGGCGGCCTGTAATCCTGGTATTCTCCGAAATGCTCCCAGATGAGCGATCGGCCGTCGAAGCTGAGCAACAAATTGAGGGCTGGACTCACCGAAAGAAGAGTGCCCTCATCGACGGGGACTTTATATTGCTGAAAGAACTGGCCCGGTGTCGGAATCAAACGAACTTCAGAAACCCGCCTGAAGTACAGCACCGTCGTCGGTAACCCGACACTCCCTTGATGCGACCTCGCGCTACATTACCTATCGCGATGCCTCTGACCTGCTCGGAACATCGGTCGTCGAATACTTGACACAGTGTTCCATGACCGGCTCACACATATATCCACTCTCTTTATTGAATACGAAGTATCGAAGGCTGTCTAATTGTGCCTTGCCTGCAGTTCCTTCAACATTACCGATCGTACTGAAAGGAAGTCGATTGTCAATGAATACATTTATCGGGTGAGCCCGGCCAAATTTGTTGTATACTTGTGCGAGATCATAGAGAAGGTCATCTAGAGCCTCATGTCCGACCAAATGACCATCGATTGTGTACACCGGTTTTCCGTGCTTTCCCCAGTCGACGACAAGCGTTGTTGGCTTGGGAGTTGCATCTTGCGTTTGAAGC
Organism: Candidatus Zixiibacteriota bacterium; assembly: GCA_049290195.1. Lineage (GTDB taxonomy): Bacteria > Zixibacteria > MSB-5A5 > GN15 > FEB-12 > FEB-12. Next base: position 29,466 of record JBATNE010000241.1, on the reverse strand, counting down.
TTTGGCGTGACAAACATGATTCCGAGCAGCAGAACACTGCCCATGAGTAGAACTCTTGAAATCTTCATCTATACCCTCCTGGTTGCGGGCCGGCCAACCCGACTAAGCATCTCTGCCTTTCCGACTACCGCTCTACCCTCATTGTAAATGCGCAGGGTGTTTCGGTGCAGACACCGTCGCTTACATCCACCGCTTAAACAGCTTCAACACACCCTGATCCCAGCCCACGCGGTGCGTCACGCCCGCTTTCTGGGTCTTCAGCTCATCCTTGTGCTCCAGATACCATTTGTGCGACCCGATCAATGCATCCTGGTTGGAATACTTTGATTTCCACCCAAGCTTCTGCTCGATCTTCTCAGTCGACACAAACGAGTCTTTGTCGGCTGTTCCATACACCCACTTATAAAGCGGGGAGATCTTCATGAATTCAAACACCGCCAGCGCACCCTTCACGAGTGGCGCAGGAGTGGGGAGAACTTTCGAACCATTCCCGGCGTAATCACACAATGCGCCGACATCGAGTTTCACCTTTTCGAACCGCTGAGCGCCGACATTGAACACGTCATTGGCAATCTCCGGCGGTGCCGATGTTGCCAGCCAGATCGCTTCAATCAGGTCGGTCACTTCGAGGAGCTGATAGAGGTTATCCCCCTTACCGATAATCGGGATCCGCTTGCCGGAATCAACCCAATCGTACAGAATCTGGAACACGCCAAGTCTCGCCGTCCCGATAAACGTCTTGGGACGAATCACCGGCACACACATCCCCTGATCGCGGAATTCGCGACAGACTTCTTCGCCGAGTATCTTGCTCGTGCCATAGGCCCCGACACCATCCACTGGGTCGGTTTCGATAAGCGGATGTTTCTCCGGCACGCCATAGACCGCGGTCGAACTGATAAACACCACTCGCTCCACGCCGCACTTCTGCGCCTGCTTCAAGGTATTGCGCACCCCGGCGACATTGGTGGTCATGATCTCTTCTTTGGGCCAGAGCGGAAGAGCCGCGGCGCAATGGACAATGATCTCAATCTTGTTGTCTTTGATCAGGCGATACATCGCCTCTTCATCGCGAACGTCGACTTTGGCCAACAAAGCGCCCGCCGGATATTCGTCTTTGAAGAATGGTGCTATATCATTGAAGGCCAGAAACGCGATCCCGCGGTTCTGCAAATCCTGGGCCAGGTGATATCCCAAAAAGCCGGCGCCGCCGGTCACAAGAACTCGTTTGTTTTTCATCGCTTCTTTCGAATCTAAGGTTCGGGTAAATATAATACCGAACTGCCGGAATTCGGTTCGGAAAGTTATGCCCTTTAGGCCAGTCTACCAGTTGAATCGTCGGTTCACCACATTATTGTATTTTGACCCAAACGTATATTGCAGCCCAAATGACCCGCTATAACTGTAACTGGTTGCCTCTTCCTGCTGCCGCAACAGAGACTGCTGATCGGTCGGCCCCTCTGCCCGAAGCCCGATCTGGTCATTCAAGAGAGAATAATAGAGGTCCCCGGTCAGCTGCAATCCTGCGACCAGGTTCAATGAGAAACTGCCGGAAACCGAAACCCGGTTCTTGGAAAAGTCATGGAGAAAAGTGCTGAACGAGAGCGAAGAATTCAATGTCCCCCACGGCTGGGTGGTCTCAATGTAACATTCCACCCCATGCTTCATCTTCCATTCGTTCTCTCTATCATAGATGGTACGGCTGATATAGTCATAATAGCGGACGTTAATGCTGTAATTGAAAGTTACCAGGCGCCGACTGGATTCCTTGTACGGGAAGACACTGAACTCGATCAGCGGCCCCGCCAACGCGCCTGCATCAATATTACTGTACGTACTGGAATACCATTCACCCTGAAACCCGAGCGACCAGTGCTCGGTCAGGCTTGGCGCCACTGCACCATAGACACCATACCCCCGGGTGAGATACATGTCGTCGGTGAACTTCTGTTCATTATAGTTGGACCAAATCTGCGTCTTGATCTTGAGCGCTTCTGTTACTCGGTTAGCTTCAATCGAGTTATTGAGAGATAAGTAATGGTACCCCTCCTGGCCGCTGGCGTTTGCCTGGCTGCTGATATTGAACACCCAGTAATTCCACTTGTCTCGAACCTCCGCCTGCTGGGATGGCTGATCGTACCCGATTCGGACGTCCTTCGCCTGGGGCGTCTTGCTCACAAACCGCATGAGCCCCATCTTTATAGTCTTTGCCAGACCGCTGCGAGTCGCGTCATCGGTCTCATTGGGCGGCGTGACGAATTTCAGCGTATCAGTCATCCCCGGAAACCTATCAAGCCCGATAAACTCCAGAAGCCATTCCCGCCCCGATGAACCCGTTTCCTGCCGCGATATGAGCACATGAACATCCGCCAGGTGCCGATCCCGCACAAAATTCACAAACCCAATTTCCGATTTGAAGAAATCAAAATAAGTATCCGGGCAATCCTGGCAATCTACATAGATCGTCACCGCGCCAGGCATGATCGAATCAAATGGTGGCGGCGGTGGTGGGGGTGAATCTTGAGAAAAAGTCAGGGGTGCACAGAATAATGTAGCAATAACCAAGGCGACATAGCATTTCACGGAGAACCTCCCGGTCAGGCCCGAATGTTACGTGGGAGGAATATACGACTGATCTGTCCAGGTTGCAACAGCGACGACTACAGCTCGGCCGTGGTCACATCGCTATTGAGATGTTTGTCGAAGACATCAAGCAGCGTCTGCAACGCCGCCGCCAGAAGCGGCCCGACCACCAACCCAACCAGACCGAATAAGGTCACGCCGCCGGTCATCGAGAAGAACAAGACCAGGGGGTGCATCGATGTTCTCCCGGCCACCAGATACGGTCTGAGAAAATTGTCCACCTGACTTACAATCACGCCGCCGATCAATATGACCAGCAGCCCCTTGAGAGGAGATCCCGCCAGGATGAAATAAAGTCCGGCCGGGACATACACAATGAACGCCCCGATAAACGGAAGGATGGAGAGAAACGCCATGATCGATCCCCAGAACAGGGCCGATGGTATCCCCACAAAATAGAACAGGAGCCCGCCGAGAAGTCCCTGGACCAGGGCGATTGCCACCCCACTATACATAGTGGCGTAAATGACATCCCTCAGCTTGGTAAAGGTCTCATCGGTCCGCTCCTCGGTCAGCGGTACCAGCCGCTTCATTTTCGCTACGATATCAGGACCGCTCTTGAAAAAGTAATACGTGGTGAAAATCATCATCAAGAACATCAACACCGCTTTGGTGACATTCCCCACAAACGATGCCGTCTTGTTCACGATCAGCCCGCCGACATTATCGATCGTCTGCTTGATAATCTCATTGGCATTAATGTGGGAAACATCGAAATACGGGGAGAGCTTGCTTTTGACTGTTTCCATCCACGGGAGATCGACCGGCACGAACGCCCGCGGATTGCCGCTGGAATACAGTTCATTGACCCGGGTGATGGCGCTGACCGCTTCATCCACCAGCGCGAGAGAGAGGTAAGTGATCGGCCCGATAATCAGCACGATTATCAACGTCACCATCATGAGCGATGCCAGTGATTCCCGCTTCACCCGCTTGAGGAGCTTCCGGTACATCGGGTAGAAAACAATAGCGAACACCGCCGCCCAGCAGATCGGTACCAGGAATGGCATGATCAAACGATAGGACAGATAGAAGATGGCGACGGCTATGGCGAAGAATACTGATATGGCGAAATATTCACGTTTCACTGATGACTCTCTCCTTTGATTGGCTGAAGGTATCGCTCGCCGATAGTCTGTGGCAAGGTTGAAACACCGATCGTCAAATACCGCCCCGCCCCCCTCTCGTCGCAACTGCCAAATTCCTTGAGGGGTCAGACGACGAATTCTCAAGAAATCGTAACATATTATATCACAACGGGTTGATTGGATGCTCGGAGGCTGTCCATGTTCCCCGGATTGGTGTAACCATGATCTCCATGTTCATCCTCCTCCCAGAAATGCAGGCCTGAAATCGCACGATTGGAGACCGAGAGCTCAACCTAAAATCCCCACAAATATGCAAAAACCTAATCGCTTGGGGTTAAGTCTGTTGCGGTATGGGTCGATCATTATCAGTAGACAGAACTGAAAAGGGCGAGCAGCACTCAGCCATGTGGATGTTCGCGATCATTAACGACTCACACTAAGGAGTTCAAGATGGCTTTTAAGAAGAATCGTACCGCCACGCGTCGTGCCACTACTCGCACGGCCACCAAGCGCACCCAGCATGCCAAGGGTGGACGCCCGTGGAGCCGCCAGGAAATCGCTTTCCTGCGCAAGAATTATCGCACGAACGCTACCAAGTGGGTTGCTCGTCAGCTCGGCCGTACCGCCTATTCAGTGCGTTACAAAGCCTCTTCTCTTTCTATCAAGAAAGCGAAACCGTCCGTTTGGAGAGCTAACACTCGTACCAACCGTCCGACTCAGCAGCGTTGGACCAGCGCCCCGAAGACCCGCTGGGCTCGTACCCCGCGTCGTCAGGCTCGCAAAGCCAGCCCGCGCAAGGCCGCTCGTCGCAATCGCTTCTAGTTTGATCCTTCACGGATCGACTGATTCAATCGCACCTTGAGACCCGCCGATCACACCGATCGCGGGTCTCCTCTTTTATGGCTATCCCTTGCGTAGGTCGGCGTTCCGAATCCCGCCAAAGGCGGGAAGAGAAACCCGACACCATTGTCATTCCGAGGAGTGACCCCGCTTCAAGCGGGGGAGCGACGTGGGAATCTCAGTTCTTGTAGGTCGGTCGCCGTTGAGGCGCCCGACACGTGGTCTGGTTCTCGTCTCCGCTCGAACCGACGGCTCCTTGGGCTCCACCCTTTAGCGTGGGTTCAACTTGTCCATTCAAACCTCGCCCCCTATATTCCCCCCGGAGGTACCCTATGCCCGTCATCAAATATCGCGACATGAAACTCGCCCCGGTCACCATGCCCGGCGTCAAAGATGCCGTCAAAGCCAACGTTGTCGGCCCGGATCAGGGCTGGGAGAATCATACTCTTCGCGTCTTCCGCCTCGGCGCCGGCGGATTCACTCCGCGCCATCAGCACGATTGGGAACATATCAACCATGTTGTGAAAGGGGAGGGGCGGCTTCGGATCGGCGATCAGGTGTACGAACTCGAAGAAAAGGATTTTGCCTTTGTTCCGGCAAACACGGAACATCAGTTCGAAAATCCGTACGATGCCGAGTTCGAATTCATCTGTATCGTCCCGAACAAAGGGGCGTACTAGAAGGCGGCGCATTTATCTATCATTGACACTCTGCTCTTGGATGCTATATTACATCCAAGGCGGAGCATGATATGAAGTTCCTTGGGGGTCATACACTAGTTATAGTTCTCCTTTCAATCACAATTGTTCTTCTTTGCAGTAATCTGGTTGAGGCCAATCAAAACGGTCCGACAATCCTGGCTCCAGGTTGGGACAACCAGCTCTCGTCAACTCTACCAGGCACCAACGGTCCGGTCTATGCCTCAACTACTTTCAATGGCCATCTGGTTATCGGCGGCTCATTTACAAAGGTCGGCAAGACAATATCCGCGAGCAGTGTCGCCATGTGGGATGGAAAGAAGTGGTACCCCCTTGGTTCCGGCCTAAATGGCAATGTTGTGGCTTTGGCTGTCTATCACGGTGAGCTCTACGCCGGAGGTTCGTTCCCTCAAGCGGGAGGAATTCAAGTCAACAACATTGCCCGGTGGAACGGTTCCGAATGGAACGCACTTGCCGTGGGGGTCAGCGATTGGGTGCTGGCACTCGACACTTTCGAAAACAAGTTGATTGTCGGTGGGAATTTTGTTCTTGCCGGCGGGAACCATCATCAAGGACTCGCAACTTGGAATGGATATACGTGGTCGCAGTTGGGAAACGGGGACCGGCCGTCAGTCAGCGCATTCGCCGTTTATCACGGACAATTGATGGCAGGCAGTGATGTTGGCATAGCCAGCTGGAACGGCACATCATGGACGGACCTCAATCCCGGACTGTCCGATCCCGGGCAGGTCAAGTCGCTCACCGTTTACAAGAATCGGCTCATTGCGGGAGGCTGGTTCCGAAAGGCCGGTGGCGACAGTGCCAATTTTGTCGCTGCATGGAATGGCTCAGCATGGTCCACGCTCGGGAGCGGCTTCGATAATTTTGTCCTGGCACTGGCTGTTTATGGAAAACACCTGGTCGCTGGCGGGTATTTTCAGACTGCGGATGGAAAGCTAACAAGAAATATTGCTCAATGGAACGACACCACCTGGATCCCGATCGATTCCGGATTACCCGGCCAAGTTTCAACATTCTGCCCATACGGTGGAAAACTTTTCGTTGGTGGCTGGTTTGACTCGTCGGGACCAATCCGCCTTTTCAACGTTGCTATGTGGGACGATACGGCGTTGTCACCAGTGATCGACGGGATGTCGGGAACTGTCTATTGCCTGGATACATATGCCGGTGATTTAGTCGCGGGTGGGGTATTCCGTCGAGCAAACGGCAATAGCTCTGCAAATTTCATTGCTCGATGGGACGGATACTCATGGCAGGCACTGGGATCGGGGCCAGATAGTTATGTGGAGGCTCTCACCCGGTTCGAAGACCAATTGATAGTAGGTGGATCGTTCTCTATCGCTGGTGGACAGCCAGCCAAACGTGTTGCTTCATGGAATGGCCAGAACTGGTCTCAACTTGGTAACGGTTTTAACGGCATCGTTTTCGATCTTTGTGTCTTTAGAGGTCAACTTGTCGCGACCGGGATATTTGACTCTTCCGGCACAAATTCCACTCCTCATATCGCGATGTGGAACGGTTCCAGCTGGGTTTCTCTGGGTTCAGGACTGAATGGCTGGGGAAGGACACTGGCCGTGTATCAGGACAAATTGATCGTGGGCGGCGATTTTACGATGGCGGGGAATTCAACTGCGCGTCGCATCGCTGCATGGGATGGTACTGTCTGGGAGCCGTTAGAGCAGGGTGTTAATTATAGGGGTTATGCTGGCGTATATGCACTTGCCTTGTTTCAAGACAAGCTAATAGTCGGAGGCACCTTTGACTCTGCGTCTACAACCACTGCACCCGGCATAGCGGCCTGGGACGGTAGCTCATGGAGTTCCCTCGCGCAAGGTGTCGATGGTTTCGTCTATTCCCTGGATACGGCGAGTGACTACCTCATAGTTGGTGGTTGGTTCACGCAATCCGAAAGTCAACCGGGGAACTATGTCACCCGATGGAATGGTAACTCGTGGTCTGGGTTTGCAGACGGACCAAATGACGCTGTAGATGCTATTACTTCCTATGAAGGCAGTATCGTTGTCGGAGGGTTGTTCTCCTACACTGGTACCCAGCTAGCCCCTTTCATTTCGAGATGGACCGATAGTCCGACTAACTCCGATGACGATGGCAATGATGCGGATCTTCCACAGACCTTCTCCCTCTCCCCGAATTACCCCAACCCCTTCAACCCTTCGACCGTGATCGAATACGCTGTCCCGACTCGAGCCCGAGTGACACTGACGGTCTTCAATCTCCTTGGCCAATCAATCCGCGAGTTGGTCAATACCGAGCAGGCGGCAGGCAATTACAAAACCTCCTGGGATGGCACCGACTCCCGCGGCAAATCCGTCGCCTCCGGTATCTACTTCTACCGCCTTGAATCCGGGACCACGGTTCTCTCCCGCAAAATGCTCCTGCTCAAATAGAGAGTGATGCCAGAATGCTGGTATGTCCCATCGTTGACACTGCGCTCTTAGATGTTATATTCTCTCTAAGGCGGAGCATGTTATGAAATACGTTGGGGTTTGTGCCTCTGTTCTTCAATTCACGAAGGTCACGCGCCTGCAAAATAGTCGCATTTTCCGCAAGATCCTGACTTCTGCTGTTGTAGTTCTCTTGACCAGTGGGCTCGAAGCCGCTCCATTGTTTGATAGCCGCATCGATTATCCTGTCTACTCCAATCCGCGCTCCATTTGCAGTGCCGACTTTGACGGTGAAGGCACGCCGGATGTCGCAACAGCTAGCTTGACCTCGTACGGTATTGTTACTGTTCGGTTGAACTCTGTAGACGGGAATTTTCAGGAGCCTCTGTATTATCAGGTGGCAAAATACCCAACGAAGGTAATCGCCTGTGACATAAATAACGACTCCTACCCTGACCTGATTACAACACACAGTTTCTACGATTCATTATCAATTCTGCTGAACAAGGGGGATGGCACCTTCTCACCAGCGCACCGATTCAGAATAAACAATGGTCCGTGGGGGGTAGCGACGGCATATCTGGATTCCAACTCGCAATTGGATATGGTCGTGTCAAACGCCGATGACGCATCGGTCAGCGTCTTCCTGAACATTTCTCCTGATTCTATTCCGCCACCTGTCGTCTACCCAGTTGGTCAGCATCCGACAGATCTCGTTGTGACCGACCTCAACCATGACGGTTTGGCCGATGTGGCCGTTATCAACACCTATTCAGGTAATATGTCCATTTTGGTGAACACCGGTGCAGGCGTACTGACTCCGAGTGACACTTACGCGGTCGGACGGGTGCCATCGGCCATCATTGCGGCTGATTTGGAAAACAACGGCGCGCCGGACCTGATTGTGGGGAATAGCGATACGAACTCCGTCACCGTGCTGCGAAATAGGGGTGATGGGACCTTTGACCCGGACACGCTCTTCACGTCGAGCAATGGACCACGCGCCCTGGGCCTTGGAGATTTTGATCGCGACGGGCGGATTGACGTTGTCGCCAGCAACTTCTATTCTGGAACCATCTGCATTCTCCACAATGATGGGAATCACATTCTCTCCAGCAGTCCGGGTTACGCTGTCACTAACGCAACCCTTGCACTCGTTAGTGCTGATTTCAATTCCGATGGTCTCCCGGATTTGGCTGTCGCCAATGACGGATTTGGGACGTTCTCAATTATCCTCAATAAGGGAGAAGGTGCTCTTTGCGACAATATTAACTTCTACGCAGGCGGCAGCCCGGAGGCAGTTGCAGCCGCTGATTTTGATAACGATGGCCTGGTCGATATTTGTGCAGCCAACTGGTACGAAAGCTCGCTTGGCATCCTCAGAAACGATGGACATGGAGGATTCTCAGCTCTGACTACCTACCAGGTGAAGGAACGGCCGCACGGTGTGTGTGCCGCCGATTTCAATGGCGATGGGTCTATTGATATAGCGTCGGCTAATGAATTTTCAAACAACTGCTCGGTCCTCCTGAATCATGGGGACGGATCTTTCGGTGACACCGTCAATTACCCGGTTCAGAACGGCCCTGGGTCGATTATTGCAGCGGACTTCAATGGTGATGGTGATCCGGATTTGGTATTGACGAACCTCTATTCCGCTTCAGTCTCCGTTCTGGAAAACAACGGCCACGGAGGATTTGGCGCCGCAACCAACTACACAGTCGGGGACCGCCCCTACGCCTTATGTGCTTTGGACTTCAACCTTGATGGAAAACCGGACCTGGCGGTAGCCAATGTTGGTTCGAACTCCATATCTGTTCTTGGCAATACCGGTGGGGGCAAGTTCAGTTTAGTGTCAAGTTATTCGGTTGGGTTGGGACCCACATCCATCGTGATGGGTGACCTGAATTCGGACGGGCTTCCTGATATCGTGGTGACGACCAGGGAAGATAGTATTTCGATTCTGCTGAACGCGGGCAATGGCCTGTACAATATGCCCTATTCCTATGCGGTTGGTCGAAACCCATTCTCGGTCTGTGTTGCCGACCTTACTGGTGACGGAGTGCCGGATCTTGCGGTGGCCAATGCCGATGAGAGTTTTGTTTCGGTGTTGCGGAATCAGGGGAACGGATTGTTTACAGCAGCGGAACGCTACGGTGGTGGCGGTGCTCCTCAGTTCATTGTCGGTGCGGACTTTGACAACGATGGACGAATAGACTTGGCAACCGCGAGTACAATCTGCTCAAGCGTTTCAGTCTTGATCAATCGAAGCGGCGCAGTTACCGATGTTTCCGATCATCTCGCCACCCTTCCAGCCACCTTCTCCCTCTCCCCGAACTACCCCAACCCCTTTAACCCCTCAACCGTGATCGAATACGCTGTCCCGACACGATCCCGAGTGACACTGACGATCTACAACCTCCTCGGCCAATCAATCCGCGAGTTGGTCAATACCGAGCAGGCGGCAGGCAATTACAAAACCTCCTGGGATGGCACCGACTCCCGCGGCAAATCCGTTGCCTCCGGTATCTACTTCTACCGCCTTGAATCCGGCACCACTGTCCTCTCCCGCAAAATGATCCTGCTCAAATAACACGTCGAATGTGATTCTGCCCGACGTCCACTTCGACTACTTATCACCTATTGTTCCTTAAACATGTTATCTAGTGATCCGATGTTGATGTTCGATTAGTTCATTATCTGGAGTTGCCCATGACCCCGTTACTCATAGTCCTCCTTATTTTCGCCGCCATCATTGTTGTCATTCTTCTGGTCCGTCTGTCGCAATCTCGATCCGAACTCACGAAACGGATCGAATCCTTCCAGACCGAACTGAATCAACGCCTGCAACTGGAACTGGAAAACTGGCGCACCCGCGAACTGGATTCCCTCCGTGCCCAGCTTACCGCTAACGCCCTCGCCCAGGCCCGCACTGAACTGGAAAAGTGGCAGGTTGATAAAGAAGAAGAGATCCGCAAAGACGCCGCCAAACGAAGTTCCGCCGTGGTCCTCGGCAAAGTGACCGAGCACCTCGCCCCCTACATGAGCACGTTTCCTTTCAATCCCCGCGATGCCCGTTTCATCGGTACACCGATCGATCTCTTGGTATTCGATGGTCTCGAGGCTGATAATGTTCGCCAGATCATCTTCATGGAAGTCAAATCCGCCGGCTCCACACTGACCACCCGCGAGCGTTCGGTTCGCGATGCCGTTCGCGATGGACGGGTCATCTGGCACGAGTTCCGTGTCAGCGGCGAGTGACCCCCATCCCCGCAAAACGTTGCCACTCAACAAACTACTGATACAAACGGGGAATATTCGGCGCCGCATTAGTTTCCGGTTGAAAAGTTCGGCGAGCGTGCAACAAAGCCGTTGTCCCTTCGTAAATCATTCTTAAGAAGTATAGATTAATGTTCAACTGGGCAGAATAAAGGGAGTACACAATGTATCGGAACCTTAAAGCGAGAACACTGCTTGTCGCAGCTGTCGCCACCCTGGCCCTCGCAACCGGAGCTTCAGCCAAACAAAACTTCCTTGGCGGCCTTCATTTCAACGCTGGCTTCCCGCAGGGAGACTTCAAAAAAGAAATCAACAAGAACGCCTATGGTATCGGCGGCCAATTCTTTTTCGCCCCCGAATCCAACCCGTTGGCAATCGGCGTCGAAGTCGGTTTCATGAACTATGGCAATGAAACGCGGAAAGAACGATTCTCGCTGACCATTCCCGATGTCACGGTCGATGTCACCACCAGCAACAACATCGTGCAGGGTCTTCTGGTCGGTCGGATTCGGGTCCCCAAAGGTCCGATTCGTCCGTATGGTGATGCCGTCATTGGCTTCAACTATCTCTGGACCGAAACCAAAATCAAATCGAACGGCACGACCGGCGAAGATGTCGCCAGCTCGACTAACAAGGACGACGGCGTGTTCGTCTATGGCGGCGGTGGTGGCGTGATGTTCCCCGTCTATACCAGCAAGCCGGACAAAGATCATCCGTTCCAGGTTATGCTCGATGCCGGCCTTCGCTATTTGGTCGGCGGCAAGGCCGAGTATCTGAAAAAAGGGGCGGTCATCCGTAATGACTCAGGTGTGGTCACCTACGATGTAAGCAAATCCAAAACCGACATGCTCCGTCTCCATGTCGGATTCCTGGTCAGCTTCTAAGAGAATTGAGGTGCCGCACCCGACGGGTGCGCGTACTCTCCCCGACACAAAAACGCCGCCAGCCCCGCAAGGCTGACGGCGTTTTGTTGTTCATTGCGTTTGACTAATGGAGACACGTCGGCAACAGGAATCCGCCGCCTGTCAGGTAACTCACCAGTGCCGAGAGATCGGCCAGGTCGACCGTGCCCGATGCGTTGACATTTGCTTCATCCACGCACGGCAACGGATATCCGCCTCCCGTCAAGTAACTGACAATCGCCGAGAGATCGGCCAGATCGACTCCACCCGATCCATTCACGTTTCCGGTCAGCCCCACACAGCACGATGGCGGCGCGCATGTAAACCGCGTCACCGTGAAATCATCGATCCCTGCTTCAATCACCGACCCTGAGCCCACATCCGATGCCTCAAACCGCATCTTCATCAGCGCAGTCGGCGTGATGTAATCGGCTACCCAGAAACTATGCTCGATCCATCCACCCGCCGATTCCAGCAGTGGTCCAACCGATTCCACTTCCCACCAGTTGGTGCCGTTGTCATTACTGATGTAGGTCTTGAAGACATCTTCATTCGGCGCCGCCCCGAAATTGTTGGAATACCACAGGGCAAAGTGAACCCGCCCGTTTCCGCTGGACATGTCAATCGTCGGCGTCATCAGCCAGACCATCCCGCCGTCGACGTCGGAATTGCCGTACACGTTGTCCGTCAGATAACATTGTCCGGAGTGATCGAAATCAGTCGGCGGATCCCCGCGCTCTCCCAACCCTGCCGGTACGCCGCGATCCCACTGACCGTCGGCCGCATTCGATGCTGTGGTCCAGCCTTTGTTCGTTTCGCAATTGTCCGCGAACAGAGATACCGATGATGTCGCCACCACGATTTCTTTCGCGTGCGCCGAATCCGGCTGGTAGAAAGGACCATTAGTGACTTCATTCGCCGTCGCATACACCCGTATTCGCGCGTCACACGTGGTCGCCGGTATCGTCCCCTGGTACAGCCCAGAGGAAATCTCCGTCAATGTCGCGTTCTGATAGGCCCCGCCGTTTATTGAATACCGAAGTTTCTCCGAGCCCGGTGCGATCACCCCGCCATACGCCGCCGCGATCCCAACTTTTACCGTCTTCGGCGCCTGCGATGGTATCATCGTCGGTAAACCCTCCGGATAACTCAACGCCAGCATCGGCGCCGGTCCGGCCGTGGCATTCACCACATATGTCGCCGCCAGCGATGCCTTTACCAACTTGGTCATGTAGGGATAACCGACATAAGTCGTGCTATCTCTATTTGTGTGATACACTGTCGAGAAAATTGATTCGGCGATAAAGCTCGCGTCATACCCTTTTTGGGTAAACGGATAGTGATCTGATCCGGAACTCGCCCCGGCCAAAACGCCGGTAATCCCCACCAGCGAATCAGCCAGATGAATCCAGACATTGGATAAGGTCGTGATCGAACCATGAAACACATTGGCAGCCGTCGTATTCTCGTAGTGCCCGATCATATCCATATTGAGCATATACACAATTGAATCCCCGCGTGCATACGCTTCCGACACATAGTGCGTCGACCCGACCAACCCATCCTCTTCGGCATCGAAAAGCGCAAAAATGATCGTCATGTCGGTCGGCACGTCAACTAACGCGCGCGCAATTTCCAGCACCGCAACCGAACCGGTCCCGTTGTCGTCCGCGCCCGGCGATGCCGTCACTGCGTCCCGATGCGCCCCGACTATCACGTGATGATTCGGATATCTCGTCCCAACCTTGTACGCCAGAACATTGTTGCACTGAACCGACCCGCCGAGGAGAAACGGATCAAGGACCACCGAGTCATATCCAAACGACTTGAGTTTGTTGAATAACCAGATTCTGGAATTGGTGTTGGCGGTGCTTCCGGCCGAACGATAGGGGAACCCCTGCAGTGTCTGAAGATATGCCTGGAGGGAGTCCTGCTTGATCCGAAGGATCAGCGTATCGAGACCAACATCGAGCCTGCTCAACTGCGATAGCACCTGCTCCGATGTAACCCGAGGTTCGAAATAGTCTATACTGATCTGATCTTCGTGGAGAGGACGAAACTCCGTGGCCAGATCGGGACGAACTTTCAGTCCACCCGGAAGTTCATACAGCCGGAATCCGGATTCCTCATACAGCATCGGAAACCTGGTCGCATTGGATCGGTCGTGCCGGTTATCCAGCACCAGGTTTTCAATCCGCACTGATGATTCTACCAACTCATAGCTCAGCCCGCTTTCAGTAAGCAGACTGCTATTGGCTGACTCCAGCATGACCAGATAGCCATCGTTGAGTCGCGCGACCGGACGAGCGCCTGTAGCCTTGAGGCTGATAGCGTCATGTTTGCTGCCGACCTTGACCCGATACAGATCGCCGGCGAATGTTGTGGCGGTTGCGAAGATCAACAACAGGAGGAGGGTAATTAGGACTCGTTTCATACGACCTCTGCAGTAGGTTGGACCGGTTTCGGAATTGTCCGGACAGACGGGCGAATACGCCCCATCCCATCCTATTACAAAGATACAAAAATAGACCAAATTGTCAATGGAGAAGGATTTGAGTCTGTAGCCCACCCAACGGGTGTTGGCAAAACGACGCTTATCGTCGGGTCAACTTAAGCAGAATCATTCATATATGATCGCCAAGTGCACCAGTCCAGACACTTTCTGGTTGGGTTGAGCGGAGTCGAAGCCCGAGCTTGGTCGTAGGGCAGGAGCCCTGTGCTCCTGCCACTTGAAGGAGAGTCAACCTGACCGAAAAGATTGAAGCCGAGGGACGAGCTCTGCTGGTCTCGCACATTTTGGTGCCGCACCCGAAGGGTGCGTTTGGTCATCTTTTCTGACAAGCAAGTAGGTCGGGTTCCGAATCCCGCTTCAGGCGGGAAGAGAAACCCGACACGGTGGCTGTGGGCTCATCTTGCTCCGCGAAGTGCTGGCTCCAATTTGAATGCATGGCTGGACCCGGCTACTGCGAACACCCGCTCACCTCGTTTCACTAAATCGATCACCACTCGTACAAAGTGCTCATCGCGTGCGGGGTTGGTCGAGATCGAATCGAGGAACCCGGGAAGGTCGTGTTCGTCCGAGACCTCCCGCCAGTCAGGCCCGTTCTGGAAGTTTCTCTTCCAGCAAGCGTCGATTTCTGGAATGTTTATCAAGGTGGTCTCAAGACCGGGCCACCGGTCTGAAGCTCCAAGATAATCCTCAATATATGCTTCAGGGCTGTCCGGCCTGCCGTTCCGACGATTCGAAAAGTACGGTCCAAGTTTCAAACGAAGGGCGATTTGCTCTCTGGAATATGGGAGTCTCAACATCTGCTCCATCAGGACGGCTGGCGTCGGCTCCCAACTGAAAGTCGGTACCCCGTCGCGTCGGGCGAGATAGTGTGTCCAGCCCGCCTCCCCCATCTCTCGCACTGGATTCATGATCCCCGGAAACAGAATGCCGAGCCGACTCTCGCAAAGGGCGATCGTCGGTTGGAATTGCCTCCACCGGGTCTCAATGTCGGCAATCTGGGAATCGGCCGGATCCTTGGTGTGCTCCGCACCATAGATCAGGACCGCTCCGGAGTCAAACTCGAGCTCATACACATACGGGCGTGCGTGCGTTTCGAAAACGGAATCATAGCCCGCCTCACTCATCACCGGCACGCGAAGCACCACTTCACCGTAATCCGTGTAGTACGGCAGTCGGCGCCAGGCGAATGTACATCCCCAGATAATCAAGAGGACAAAGGCGCCACACAAGGTCGCAGCGATTCGCTGGATCCGGACCATTGCTCGTCCGGTCGGTACATGAAAAGTCGTCGTAGCTTACCTCAAAACTCTTTGGGTCTCTAATTAAGGCTGCTCCCCGGCGATGGCAATGGGTACGAAGTAGTCCCAAGCGCCTTCATTGCCACCAGTACGGAGCATGGTTGAGTGGAGTTACGGATGAGCAGTGAGTGGTCCTGAAATTGAAGTGAGCATGCCAGCGGCCTGACGCCCTTTCCCTCCAAAATGAAAGAGCCGCCAGCTGGAGACGGCTGACGGCACATCTGTCCAATCCCACATCACCCGAAAATGCTTGTCTGTTCGCCCGTATCCGCGCACATTGGAGTCATTCGCCCTACGTCAATTAGAGTGAGTCGCCAGTCGACTCCGGAATGCGGGCGTCCTGGAAAGGGGATATGTGTGCAAGTTCGGAAATGGGTTCCAATTGTCCTTGTGATGCTGGCGGCTGCCCCAGCGGCCTTCGCCCTTGATTCCACCGAACCCGATTTGGTCCCCGCCAACTGCGATTCGATTATTAAGCAGTCGGCCTCGGCTCCCGATTCGTCCTCCTTTCCCTGTATCAAACTTCTTGACCAGGTCGAAGTGAATCTGGTGGGTCGGAGTACGTATACTCAAACCATACACCAAATCGAGTTGATCCGAAATTCGCAGGGCGTGGAAATGCTGGGGACGGCGGTGATTAGCTACGTTGAAGGGAACGACTCGGTTTTCATACTCACCGCCCGCTCGATCGATCCGGATGGTCAGACCTATGATGTTCCTGAAGACCAGATTATGCGCGGCATTGTTCCATCCAACTTAATGGAAAACGATCTCTATACCGATCAGCGACAGGTACGAATCAACTTCCACGGTCTGAGGATCGGTTCCGTCTGCGAATTGAAATACCGGATCAAGCGCTATCGCCCGACCTTCGATGGCTTCTCGATCGGCTACATTTTTGAATCTGCGGTTCCATGTCGTCTCGCCGTGGTGGCCGTTCAATTTCCGGATTCACTCCCTTTCTATTCCAAAGTGTACGGAGACAAGGTCGCCTTCAGTGAATCGTCAACCGACGGGCGTCACCTCAAAGTATGGCGCATGGATAATATCCGTGAATTGCTTGTGGAACCTGGATCCCTCCCGCCTCTCGATATCGGTACCAGGGTCGAGTTGTCCAATTATGCCTCGTGGCAGGAATTTGCCGCCATGTATCATGACTCCCTCTGGGCACCCGATCTTGGTGCGCTCCTGGATTCCACCGAGCAGGCGATTCTTGCCGAATTCCGCCTGGAGCATCTGCCGAAATCCGAACGAGTACGAGTCATTTACAACTGGGTGCAGTCGCAAATACGGTATCTCGGCCTCGAAATGGGAGTCAACAACATCAAACCGCATCCTTCTGCCCTGATTTGCCGGAAGCGGTACGGTGACTGCAAAGACATGAGCAATCTGCTCGTAAAGTTCCTGCGCGCCTCCGGTATAGCCGCCTACCCGGCTATGGTCTCGACTACCTCTCTCAAGAATGACGATCAATTCGCCGCGATTCGACTCATGAACCATGTGATCGTGTACGTGCCGAAATGCGATGATCAGGAATTGTGGCTGGATCCGACCCTGAACTATGCCCCCTTTGGAACACTGAGCCCAGCGGTCGTTAACCATATGGCGGTAATCCTCACTTCCGCTCCGACAATAGTGCCTCGTATTCCCTTCAGCGCCCTAAGGCCAAATTTGCAGCTCGGCGCCTATTTTGTGACTGTGGATTCCAGGGGGATCGCGACCGAAAGTGGTTTGACCAGCTTCTCCGGAATAATTGCAGCCATCCTCAAAGGGCAATTTGCGCGCATGAGCAGGCCGCAGGCCAATAAGTTCGTCGAATCGGTTGCCGGTCCTTCAACTCACCTGTCCAAGATCCATCTCGCTGGACTTGGAAGTTCCGATTCGTCGCTGTCGATTGAGCTTGAGGGAATCGATAGTACTTTCGTTTCCATGGCTGGAGACTTGATGATCATCGATGCCAAAGCCTCAGAGATTCGCTTCGATGCTTCCCGAGGACTGGAGTCGCGCTACACCGACCTCTATCTCGGCCTCAAACTGGAGTTTGGCTACAAACGTACGATCACCTATCCCGCGTCCTACAAGATCAAGAGCCTCCCGGAAAATACGACCATTACGAGCGAATTCTTCAATTACCGCAAAGTCTTCACTGTTCTCCTGGATCATCGCATTCAAATTAGTGAAGATGCTAGTATTACCGAGCCTTATGTCCCGGTGGCGAAATACCCCGAATATCGCGCCGCCATCGGCAAAATGACTGCCGCGTCCAGAGAGAAGATCGTTCTCAAGCGGAGATAGGCCGGCTCGCCCCTTCGATGTGTACGGACTGGCAAATGGGTGACCCACCTCTTCGAGGTGGGTCTCGCTTCGCTGATCGCTCATCTCGGCCCGACCTACAACCACGCACAAAATCGGTACAGAAAAGCGCCAGAAGCTGAGTTGAGCGGTGTATATGGAGGGACCCCTGTTTCCGAGGGGGACCTATGCCCGACAAGTATGATCGGGAATGGAGAGTGGGAAATTGAAAGGAGGATAGGACAAATGCACTTTACGTACAGCAACCATCGTATCGTAAATGCGCAGGGCGTCCCAGTCCAGACAATGTCTGGTCTGAAACGAACCCAATTTGGAGAGCGCCCGATCGCCCGTAAGTACATGCACGACAGTCACTGACACGTGCAATGGACTCAATCCGAATTGGCTTCGTTTGGCTTCCTTCGCCAGCCGGGTAGGGCACGAGTCTTGTTCAATTGGCGCGGTCCCCGAAGGGCTTCGGTTTGTGGTTGTGACTGACGGCTCGGTTCCATTACTTCCTTTCAATCATGAACCGTACGCTCGAACATAATCTGGCTGTGTTGAAATCGGAAATCGCTGCGGCTGCCTTGGACGCAGGTCGAAGTGCCGACGAGATCACTATCCTCGCCGTCACCAAAACCTTCCCGGCGCAGCTGATCCGCGACTCGGTCGAACTCGGTCTGACCCAAATCGGTGAAAGCAGAGTGCAGGAAGCCGAAGCCAAGTTCGAAGAACTCGGCCACATCGCCCGCTATCACCTGATCGGCCACTTGCAGTCGAACAAAGTAAAGAAAGCGGTACAGCTGTTCGATATCATCCAGTCGGTCGACTCAATCGAACTGGCCAAAGAGATCAGTCGACGCGCCGGCGAATTCAATCGGACGATCGAATGCCTTATTGAGATCAACAGCTCAGGCGAAGAACAAAAATATGGCGTCCGTCCGGACCAGGCACTCGCGCTCATTACGGAGATGCATACTCTGCCGAACATCGTCACCGGCGGAATCATGACCGTCGGTCCTCTGACCGATGATCCATCGCAAATCGGCGATTCATTCGAACTCTGCCATGACCTGTTCAAACAGGGAAAAGCAGTAGTCGGCGACCAGTTCGCCACGCTCTCGATGGGGATGTCCTCGGACTTCACGTTGGCCATAATGCATGGCTCAACCATGATCCGTCTTGGGACTGCCCTCTTCGGCTCAAGAAGGTAAGCTGAAAGCTATAGTCCGAATCCCTCAGTCTCTCCGGACAATCCAATAATTGAGCCGGTCTGTCCATGGGCCATCGTCTTGCCGGGCAAGAGTTTAGTCCTGCGGCACTCGTTTTGCTCTCTCTACGTCTGGAGTTAACGAGACTCAAGGAGACGGAATGAAACATGCCCTCAGGATAGTGGGCGGAATTGCTCGCTTGTTGCTACTAGCCGCCTCGATCCAGGCTGCCGACCCGCAGCCGCTGGTGGGGGGAAATCCGTCTCAGGGAAGTGTCCCGGACAACCTGAAAGAATATTACTACTCCGGCCTTGCTCCGGAGAAATTGTCGTACTCGATCGACCTCTGGTACGATGCCGTCCTCAAAGGGGACAACGGCCATGCCGACCGGTATGAACTCTCCATGGTCAACATGGTGCAGGAAGATATCGACTCGACCCGTCTGGCGTTGATGCAATTCAGCCAGTACTACGAACGGACGCAGAAAGAAGCGCTGGTACTCGACAGCACCGCGCCACATGGCCAGTACTTGCCGACACTCGAGAAGCTCGATGAGGAGATCTACTCGTCGGCCTGGGAAATCTACAAAGACAAACAGCGCCTGTTCGATGCCATCCGGCAGTCGAACGCGCCGAGCAACAAGTATAGACTGATTACTGACTACATCGATGTTCTCCGCCGCCAGATCGGCCTGCCGAAGCTCAAAGTGGTGGCCAGCCGGGAGCATCTGACAGACCAGGGGCAGCAGGGAAGTCGCCAGGAAGAATAAAGGGCACAGCCTAACACCTCACGGCAAAGCCCCTTCTCCTTCTCGTGTGAGTCCTTCGTGAAGCGCCGCCATCTCTCCCATGGCGGCGCTAAATATTTGCCGTTTGCCGACGGCAAATTGCCTCTTACATTACGCGAACACTCGGTTCGAGTAATGCAATGCCCATACGCACTAAAGAAATTGAAGTTGAGCGCAAAGCGGTGGCCTCATCGTCACCCGCCGACCGATTCAGCCTGCCCGATGACCTGCTGCTGCAGCTTCGGAAATCAGGTAAGCCGATCGCGGTGGCAGCGCTTGCCAGAAAATACAAAATCGACTCTGCTACAGTCGAACAGGTGATTGACTCGATCGCCTCATGGGGCTACAAGCTCAAGAGAACGAAAGAGAACGTCCAGTTTGTCGATGCACCGGACATCCTGTCCGCCACCGAGATTGGCTATGGGCTCAAGACCAAGCTGATAGGAATGCAGATCCACTCATATCGGTCCCTCAAGTCGACCAATGATCTGGCTGCCGACCTGGCGGAACATGGGGCGCCCGAAGGTACCGTGGTCACGTCCGAGGAACAGACCAAGGGACGTGGCCGGCTCGGCCGAATCTGGCACTCCGTCGCTCACAATGGGATCTATGTCTCGATTGTCCTGCGACCCGAAATCCGACCCGACCAGGCGCCGGGAATCTCGATCATGACATCGCTGGCACTCCTCGAAGCGTTCGCGTCGTTTACGAAAAAGCCGCTCGCCATCAAATGGCCCAACGATCTGCTGCTGTCCGGGAAAAAAGTTGCCGGCATCCTGACTGAACTGAACGCCGACCGAGGAAAGATCAACCATGTCATCGTTGGAGTCGGTATCAACGTCAATCACAATCGGGACGACTTCCCCGACACTCTGATCGATACGGCGACATCGCTCAGGCTGGCCAATGGCGAGGCGGCCAACCGCGTAGAACTGCTTAAAGAGTTCCTGCGACGCTTTGAGAAGCAGTACGCCAAGTATCTCAAGTCCGGACTGAAGTCGGTGCATGGTTCGCTCAAGAAGCACTCGTCACTGCTGGGTAACGAAGTGACCATTCGAAGCGGTGACTCCTCTCAATCCGGTAAGGCAGTCGATATCACTGCCAACGGAGAACTGGTGCTCAGCCAGAACGGCGTCCGGATCGTCATCGCGGCAGGCGAAGTCACCGTCGCCAAGAGCTGACCGCGCCGAACCAACTGTTCGTTCCGCTGTTGTAATAGATACAGCATGTCCAATATCCAACCGGGAGAGTAGTAGAACCAGATGCCTGTCATTGCCGGTGTCCAGACCGCAGTACCGCCTTATAGAGTCGATCAGAATACTGTCGAGCAGTTCGTCCGCGGGCACTTCGGGAAGCGGTTCGGCGATATCGAACGCCTCCTCCCGATCTTCACCAACTCAGGCATTGCGACCCGATACTTTTCTCAACCGATCGACTGGCTCGCCACGCCGCACGATCTGGCAGAGAAGAACAGCGCCTATATCTCTGCCGCCACCGAGCTGGGTGAGCGAGCCGCCCGAAAGCTGTTCGACCAGTGCAAGATTGATCCTGAGCAGATTGACTATATCATTTATGTCAACACCACCGGTCTGGCCACACCGTCCATCGACGCTCGACTCATAAACAAGCTGGGACTTCGACCGACTGTCCGAAGAACTCCGATCTGGGGTCTCGGGTGCGCCGGCGGAGCCGCCGGACTGTCGCACGCCTATCATCATCTGCTGGGACATCCAGACCAGCGGGTCCTGCTGGTGGCGGCAGAACTGTGTGGCCTCACCTTCATGCCGGACGACTTCTCCAAAAGCAATCTGGTCGCCTCCGCCCTGTTCGGCGAAGGTGGTGCCGCCGTGCTCCTCTGCGGCGATGAAGTCGCTTCGCCCGGATTGGAGATCATGGGAACGCGTTCGCGGTTCTTCCCCGACTCGCTCGATGTCATGGGCTGGAATGTCGTCTCGCACGGGCTGCAGGTGGTCTTTGCTCAAAGGATCCCGGACATCGTAGCGGCGCACGCAGCCGAGGACTTTGGGGAATTCCTTGCTGAGCACAGGCTGACTTTGTCCGATGTCGCGGTCTACTTACTTCATCCCGGTGGCCGGAAAGTACTCGAAGCCTACGAGCAGGCGCTTGATCTGCACAACGGTGAACTGGCGCTGGGAGCGGAAATACTCAGGGACTATGGCAATATGTCCTCGGTGACCGTTTTGTTTGTCCTGGAGCGGTTCCTCCAAAAAAGAAACGATCGATCCAGAGGGATTGGATTAATCTCCGCGCTTGGCCCCGGATTCTGCTCCGAATCAATGATGGTCCGCGTATAAGAATTGACTCCGGGGAAACTGAGCCGGGCTCCATCGTGACAGCCCGCAACCTTCACCCTCAAACCGCGAAAGCAACGATAGCCTATGGCTGAATCTACCGCACACAACATGAAAGAACCTGTCGGGCTCTACAGCCAGCGGAAATTCACCACGCTCAAGGCAGAGCAAACCGTGCAGTCGGCTCTCGAATCGCTGCGCGGGCAGGACCTGGCAGAGAAGATCGTCTACTTCTACGTTGTCGACAGTCAACATCGACTGGTGGGTGTCGTACCTGTGCGCCGTCTGTTGATGAGCAAGCCCGAAGCGTTGGTGGCAACCATAATGGTACGAAACGTTGTCTCCGTATTCGAAGACGAGACCCTGTTGAACGCTTCGGAGTTGATCCTTGAAAAGAGATTCATGGCCCTGCCGGTAGTCAGTAGAGATATGCGCATGGTCGGGGTAATCGACCTTACGCTCTTCACCGAAGATGCCGCTCAGATCGCCTTCATGCACGAACGGGAGGACATATTCCAGCTGATTGGCGTCAATGTCTCGATGCATCGCCAGATGTCGGCCTTTGCCGGGTTTCGATTCCGCTTTCCCTGGCTGCTCTGTAATGTCGGGGCCGGACTCATTTGCGCTCTCATAGTCGGTGCAAACGAGCATCTCATCACCCTGATGACCGTCCTGTCGTTCTTCATACCGGTGGTGCTCGCACTCGCGGAATCAGTCAGTATGCAGTCCACCACTCTGGCGTTGCAGGGGCTGTATCATCGACGTCACTCCTGGGCACTGGTCTGGCGCGCACTGCGCCGTGAGGCTTCGGTCGCAGTCTTGCTCGGGCTTGGCGCCGGAACGGTCGTTGGCCTGTTCGCGTTCGCCTGGAAAGGGCAGTGGCCTCTCGCTGCGGCAGTCGGAAGCAGTATCTCCTTCTCAATCGTCGCGGCTTGCGTCCTGGGCGTGGTCATCCCTGGCCTCATCAGGGCGCTCAAAGTCGACCCGAAGATATCCTCCGGGCCACTCGTATTGGCTATTGCCGATGTCGCGACCCTGCTCGTATTTTTCACTCTGGCAGGAAAACTAGCCGCCGAGTAAGAGGAGTCTCGAATGATGTCGGAATACATGAAAGTTGCTCTATCCGCAATCAAGGACGCGGAGAAGATCACACTGGCCTATTACGGCCGTCATCCCCGCGTGCAGGATAAGGCGGATGGGTCCCCGGTGACTATAGCCGACAAGAAAGCGGAAAAAGCAATAGTTGCCCGCATCCAAACGCACTTCCCCGACCACGCATTTTATGGCGAGGAGTACGGCCGGACAAAACAGAAGAGCGACTACCTCTGGTTGATTGACCCGATCGACGGCACCAAGAATTTCATTGCACAAATTCCGCTCTGGGGAAACCTGCTGGCCCTCATGTACCAGGATGAAATAATTCTGGGGATCTCTAATGTCCCGTTGATGCGGGAACTGCTGTGGGCGGAAAAAGGGAAGGGTGCGTTCCTGAATGGGAAACGCGTACATGTCTCCCGGAAACGACGAATCAACCAGAGCATGCTCAGCTTCAGTTCACTGACATCATTCGACGGCGCAAAGAAGGAGACCGGCATGCTGAAATTGATCCATCAATGCAGACGCTCTCGATCGTTCGGGGACTTGTGGGCATACCACCTTCTTGCGTCCGGCAAACTTGAAATGGTGATAGAGGGGAAGATCAAGCCAATGGATGTTGCTCCCTTTGTGCGAATCATCACAGAAGCAGGCGGCGACACGAGCGATTTGAAAGGGAAACCTTTCGATCTGAGAATATCAAGCTTTCTGGCTACCAACGGATTGGTCCACCGGGACGCAATTCAATACACGCGTTAGGGTCTACTGCCCTTTGAGCTTTGAGCGAATGAAGACCGACTCATTCTTGTCGTTCCGGGAAACCTGAAGGGTAACGCCACTCTCAAGATTGTCGATGACGGCTTCCATCAAGTCACGCTGGAGCCTGACGCGTTGTCCGTTCACACTCCGGATGATATCGTTCTTACGCAATCCCGCCTTGTAGGCGATCCTGAGCGTATCGATAGTCTCCACGATCATCTGATTGGAATTGCCGACACGAATCGAAAAGCCGAGCTGCCCTTTGGGAGGCAGTCCTTCGATAGACATTCTCTTCGGCGTCGAGGGTTGATTTGAGTTCGCCGCGAGCGAATAGGCCATCGTCATCAGCTTGGAGTCATCCGGTTCGTTGACCAGATAGAGCGCAAGCGGCTTGTCGGGCATCAACACCCACTGGTCCTTGAGACCGCGTTCGTAGAATTCCTTCCCGGGGAATCGCCCTTTCAGGAAGTTCGATGTATAGGCGGCGCGAGTGGAGTCTGATCCGAGCACGCGCTGGCTAACAGTGTAGGCCAGCAATAGAGAGAGGTTGTCCCTGAAGAACGGTCCGGGCTGGGCCAGAGGACTCCTGGCAAACGTGGCGGCAGAACTTGCATTGGGGGCAGTTCCTTCCTCGATGATCCGTGCGGCAAGCAGATATATCAGATTGAAACGAATCACAGCGCCGCGCGGAATTGCTTCAGTGACTGGACCATTCTTGAGGCCACAGATAGGCATTATCAATGGGTCTGCTGAACCAAGCGTGGGGTGATAGCGCACAAAATAGAGCGGCAAGACTTCTTCGCGCCAGGTTAGCCCTGACAGCTGAGCCAGTGTTGCCAAAATCGAATCACCACTTTCGTGCCAGAATCGTACGAGATCAGTGTCATTGATACTGACCCAATGCATGTCCAATGCCGCAGTGGAGTCTTCATAGAGCGCGGGGTAGAGTGAGGTTTGCAGCGATACGGCGCGGTCGATGATCGTTGTGGCGGGAAGACCGCTCACCGCACCCGAATCCTGCAGCGGAGCAGCTGTTGGGAGGACGACCGCGGCCAGCAGAAAGGCTATACTTGAGAGCATTATTCTGGAGAGAGACACAGGCATTGTTCCTTTATTGATGACCGGATTCCTGAGGGAGTGAAAACGACTCTGCCTCACCCATTTGCAAGAGTTCAAAATAGAAGATCGTGTAGATCGCGCTGAGAAAAGCCCCGGAGAAGCCATTGAACAGAACGAGCACCAAGAACAAGACTGGAATGCCCAGTATCAGGGCGAGGATAAAGCCAAAGTGCGGAACCAGGGCCAGAGTCACGAATGGAACCACCGCCAGGCCGATGATTACGATAAAGATGAGGACCATGGCCAGAGTAAGGCCGAACACGATCAGGGTGAGCTGGGCATTGGTCTTGAGATTGTGTCGGAAGAGATACCAGGCTTCTTCCACTCCGTCGCCAATACTGATCCCGCGCATGACCACTGCCCGTCGGGCCAGCTCATAAATGCAATAGAGTGCCATGAAACCGACTATGCCGATCGGCACAAAGACAATGAGTGATAGAAACCCGATCGAAGCACCGGCAAGAAACATCAGCGCGGCCGGGAGTCCTACTGCCAGGATCAGCACGATGCTGCCAAGGAAGTTCATGAGCAAGAGCCCAAGAAAGCGCCAGAAGTAATCAAAGCCTGTACTGAACGACGCTCCAAGGCGATAGACCCCTGTACGGGCCAGGCGGTTGACAGCGTCCACCAGTGCGGCCGAACAGATCAGGTGAAGGATCACGGTTAATACACCGAGACTCAGCAGGACGAGCACCAGAATTGTGTTCGCTGTAGTCAAGAGATTGGCGAAACCGAGACTGCTGCTTGACGGATCTCGGCTCATCTGCCACTGATACGCAAAGGTGGGAGCCGCTCCAGCGAACGCACCCAACACCCAGAGTCCCTTATAGTGACGGGTGATCTCCCAGGCTCTATGTACTACCGGACCTACCAGCATATGCAATAAGTATACTGAATTGTGAAGTGTGAAACCTTGTTCAAATATACCGAGCAGTTCGGCCGGCGTGCAACGTCAAACTGGCGGACATCCCGTGTCATCAGTACGGTTCAAAACGGACTTGCGAAATCAGCTGGAATCTAACTCATTCCGTTCGATATGTCAGTACACTGCAATTGCAAAGCCAATACCTAGTGTGACTCGTCGGTTGATAGCCGGGAGTGCGCTCATTGCCTGCCTTCTAACTTCCTGTGGCAACAAGGGAAAGAAGGACCAGGCGGATATTTCCGTGCCGTCAGGCGCGGACAGCACAGTAATAGCGCTTGTAGGACGCGACTCGGTCTCTGTCCTGGACTTGCTCAAAGAATCACATACGGTAAACAGCTGGGGGACGGTTATGGGGACGTATGTCGAGTCAATTGACTCTTTGAAGAACAGCTCGACCGTGTTCTGGATATATTCGGTCAATGATTCCATACCCCAGGTTGCGAGCGACAAATGGATGACCCGCACCGGGGATCGCGTGGCCTGGCATTTCCGGAAGCTGTCCGGACCGGATACGACCAATAATCGCTGACTTTTGAACGCCGATTGTCTATATTTTCACGATGATTTCTACTGACCTGGACAAAATCGCACGCGGCGAATTCTTTCTGATAGCCGGCCCCTGTGTGGTCGAATCGGCGGACCTGTGTCTGCAAGTGGCTTCCCATGTGAAGAAATTGGCCGAGAAGTATAATGTCCCGCTCGTGTTTAAGGCTTCATACAAGAAGGGAAACCGACTTTCCCTCGGTTCCTTCTCCGGACCCGGTGTCGACGAAGGTCTGGCTGTTCTCGCCCGAGTTCGGAAAGAATGCGATCTTCCCATTTTGACCGATGTGCATGAGACTATTGAAGTCGCCAGGGTTGCCGAAGTCGCAGATATTCTTCAGATCCCGGCGTTTCTGTGCCGCCAGACGGAATTGGTGGTTGCTGCCGGCGCGACAGGCAAGTGGGTGAATATCAAGAAGGGGCAATTCCTGGCCCCCGAAGATATGTCGCGCATCGCTGAAAAGGCGGGGAGCAAGAAAGTCATGCTGACCGAACGAGGTACGACCTTTGGTTACCGCAATTTAGTGGTCGATTTTCGCGCGCTTATCATAATGAAGGAAGCCGGCTACCCAGTCGTTTTCGATGCCACTCACTCGCTCCAGTTGCCGGGCGCCGGTGGCGGGGTATCGTCGGGACAACCGCACTATGTGGTTCCGATGTCGCGCGCGGCTGCAGCAGTTGGAATTGACGGGCTGTTTGTCGAGACTCATCCGGAGCCGGCAAAGGCTCTGTCCGATGCCGGAGCCATGCTTCCGCTCGCTCAGATGGAAGAACTGATCAGATCAGTATTGGCGGTACGTGGAGCGCTGAGATGAAAGCAGTAAGATGTTAAGTAGAGCCCAACTCGTAGACAGACTCAAGTCAATCAAGCTTCTTGCCTTGGATGTAGACGGAGTACTGACAGATAATTCGCTTTACCTTGGACCAGATGGGCTGGAACTCAAGCGGTTCAATATCGCCGATGGCTTCTACATGAAGCTGGCTATGCGGGCCGGACTGCCCATTGTGATTATTTCCGGCAGGTATTCGGCCGCTACCGATACCCGCATGAAAGAACTCGGCATCAAGTACGTATTCCAAGGGAAAGCGGACAAGCCTTCCCAGATTGAGCCGCTGCTCAAGGAACTTGGCATCGACTATCGTGATGTTGCCTACGTTGGCGATGAACTCCTTGATATTACTATTGGTGAAAAGGTCGGGTTGCCGATAGCGGTGCACGACGCTGCGTCGGGCTATAAGCAGATTGTGTCCTATGTAACTGAACACAACGGTGGTCAAGGGGCAGTCCGCGAACTGCTCGAATGTTATTTTGAGGCGATCGAAAAGAACCCCAGGGAGTTCGTGTACTAAGTCTATGGAATTGCGCACGTATGCCGCTGAAGTGATCAGGCAGGAAGCTGCCGAAGTATCCGCCATGGCCGATCGTCTGGACGAGAGTTTTGACAATGCGGTCGCGTTAATCCAGAGCTGCATGGGGCGAGTGATCGTTTCGGGACTTGGCAAATCCGGCATTATCGCACGGAAGATCGCTGCGACGTTCAATTCTACCGGCATATCGTCGTTCTTTCTTCACCCGGCCGAAGCGGTTCACGGCGATCTCGGCCTGATGCGTCCCGACGACATTCTTCTCCTCATCTCCAAGTCAGGGCAGATGGGGGAGATGGAGATGGTTATTGCCGCAGCCAACAGGCTGGGTGTCAAGACAATCGGACTTGGCGGGACATTCAATTCTCCGCTTCATCAGAAGGCTGACATATATCTCGATTGTTCGGTGAAGGAAGAAGCGTGCCCGAATAACATCATGCCGACATCGTCTACTACAGTGACTATGGTAATGGGAGATGCGCTGGCGCTGGCACTACTCAAGGCGAGGAACTTTTCGCTCGAAGAGTTTGCCGAATTTCATCCGGCTGGATTTATCGGTCAGCGGCTGCTCAAGCGAGTATCTGAGCTGCATCACAGTGGCGATGCCCTGCCACTGGTAAAGCCGGAAGCCACCATTATGGAAATGCTTCTGGAAATGACCCGCAAGCGTCTCGGGTGCGTCTTCACCACTGATGCCGAGGGCAAATTGGCCGGCGTGTTCACCGATGGGGATCTTCGCCGTCTCATCGAGAAGAAGCGGGATTTCTATGGTTTGACTGCTGCCGAAGTCATGCACAAGAATCCCAAGGCCATCCTGGAGAGCGCTATTCTGGATGCCGCCCTTAACATAATGGAACGTCATTCCATCACCCAGTTGGCAACAGTTGACGCCCAGGGTAAGTTGGCAGGTGTTATCCACCTGCACGATATTCTGAAATCAAAACTAGTTTAGTCCGTCCGGGCAGGGTGCCGATGTCACCCCTTTGCACACTATCTGAAACCAATCCGATCTGAGGCGGTAGAACAGCTATGTTTGAATTCTCACAATTGGCGCTCTTTATGGGGGCGACTCTCGCGCTCAATCTGACACCGGGCCCAGATATGCTCTATGTGGCGACTCGAAGTCTCGGTCAGGGGAGAAAGGCAGGGATAGCCTCTGCTCTTGGAATAGGTGTTGGCTGCTTTGCCCATATTATCGCGGCGACACTCGGGCTGTCCGCGGTATTGTCCTATTCCGCCACTGCGTTCTTGGCCGTGAAGTTAGTAGGGGCGGCGTACCTGATCTATCTGGGGATCAGGACGTTCATGTCAAAGTCCGGTCCTGCCATGGCACGGGTAAATTCGACAGACACTCCACGCAAAGTGTTCTGGC
>JBATNE010000240.1:0-12540 GCA_049290195.1 Candidatus Zixiibacteriota bacterium | reverse complement strand
GGGTCGCTCTTATATAATGGACGAGATATCTCCCTCATTTGTTCACGAAGAGGAGAATCCGGTGCAAAAAAAAGCGCCACAGGAGTGGCGCTCATTTCGTATTACCGGAGGAGATTCGGTTAATCGTTCAACTTGAATTCCATTTTATAGGTAACCCAAATTGCCACCGGGCGGCCGTTCTGAATGGCCGGTTTGAACTTGTTCTTATAGGCGGCGGCGACCGCAGCATCATCGAGCGCCTGCGTACCGCAGGTTTTGCCGACCATGGCCTGTCGTACGTTGCCGTCTTTGTCAACCAGAGCCTTAACCCAGACCGTTCCAGTCAGGCCGGCCTGTTTGGCAATACGGGGGTACTCAGGCTTTTCCTGATAGATCATTTCCGGCTGAACTTCGACGGGGACGAACTCATCCGGGGGCGGAAGATAATCGTCTTCGTTGATGTTCACTTCGACCTTGGTATCGCCTGACGCCGTGCTGATGTCAGGGGCCTGGATGTCGGCCAGTTCTTCACGCGACGCGATCGTCACGTCCTCGTCCTGGACTTCCTCGTCGGCTACCGGTTTCGGAATACCGACTTTGGGTGCAACGACGTTCGGCTTCTGGACATTCACCTGCGGCGGCTTTTTGGCGATAGTCGGAGGCGGTCCGAGTTCAGCGATCGTTTTGATTCTGACGGTTCCGGCGGCGATGTCGTCGCCACTCCCCTGTATCGCCTTGATGATCCACATGGTCAGGAGAATCAAGATGACGAGCGCCAGGACACTGCCCGTGGCCAGTGCAAAGTTGCGCTGGTACCGGGCTTTCAGCTCGTACGCGCCATAGGGGGAGTACAGTGCGTTGGCGTTGGCTCTGGCCATTATAACTGCCCTCGATTCCGCGCCTCGATTACGGCGTCCTCAATAATCTTATCATCGGTATCCCCCCACTCGCCCATGGCGTAGCGGTAGGAAAACTTCTGATCGGACGGGATCTGGTCGAGTTTAACATTGAGTTTGGTGGCAGTGAACTGGTTCCACTGTCGCTCGATGTAATCGATCTCGTCCAAAATACTCACCATATCATTATACTTCGCTTTTCGGTTGATGAGGATCAACGTACTCAACTTCTCGTTTTCCCTGTTCTTGTTGACCAGGATAGCACGCAACGAATCCGAACTTACCATGTAGGCAATCGAATCCGGTTTGTTCCTGGTCGACGGGATCAGCTGGGGCAGATTCCCTACTTTGGGATTACCAATAATCCACCAGTATCTTCCCACATCGTCAACACGAATGGTCAAGAGATTTGACTCCTTGACCTCAATGTCGGTCTTGGCCTCTTCCTTGGGGGGAAGGTTGATTTCCATAGCCTGGGGCATGGAAAACACGGTCGAGACCATATAGAAAATGAGCAGCAGAAAGGCGATGTCGACCATGGGGGTCATATCGATGCGGATCGATACGCGCCGCTTGGGTCGCCGTAGCCCTTTCTGTGGGCCCTTCTTCTCTCTTTGTACAACATCACCGGCCATCCGGCATCAATCTCCTTTCACAGTGCTTCGATCCGGCCTTAGGCCGAACCTCGCCTGCGAGTCACCGAGACAGGACACTTAGCCCTTCTTCTCTTTTTCCTTGTCCGTAATGATCAGGAACCGTTCAAGGGCGTTTTCCTGCATCTGCTTCATTACGTCCTGCATCGCGCCAAAGCTGGCCCGTCGGTCCGCCTTGATCACCACCAGCGCCTTAATATTCTTGGCGCGGGCACGGTTGATCTCTGCGGCAACGCCCATGGTATTGGTCGTCACGACCCGGCGGACGTTGGTTCTGACCTGCTGACCGTCCAGCTCAATCATCGCTGTCTCTACATAATCTACGTAGAGCGAATCCCATTTGGATACCGTGATATTGACGATGTCTTTATCCGGCAATTGGATCTGAGACCGCGACTGCGGCAGCTCCACGGCTTTGGCTTCCGGTGGTTTGAACTGCGTCGTTGACATGTAGAAAATCAACAACAGGAAGGCAATATCAACCATCGGAGTCATGTCGATGCGAACGCCGACTCGACGTTTTGACATAGGTTAGATACCCTCTTTCGCCTTCAGGATCTGCAGAATTTCAAAGGTCGCTTCATCGGTGGTATAGTTGAAAGCGTCTACCTTATTAACAAAGAAGTTGTAAAAGAAGATTCCGAGAATACCGGACACGAGCCCGAAGGCGGTGTTCACGAGTGCTTCGGAAATACCGACGGCCAGCTGGTTGGCGTCGATGACGCCGCCTTCGACGTTACCGGTGGCGGCGAAGGCACGGATCATACCGATCGTCGTACCCAACAGCCCGACCATGGTGGCGATGGAGGCGATGGTGGATAGGGCGATCAGGTTGCGTTCCAGTAGCGGGCCTTCGAGAGCGTTGGCTTCTTCGATGGCAGCCTGGGTCAGCTGGATGCGCTTTTCGCCGTTCATGCCCTTGTCGGCACGGACTTCACGATACCGGTCGATACCGGCGCGGAGGACGTTGGCGGTGGTTCCGCGCTGCTTGTCGCAGGCCGCGAGGGCACCGTCAAAGTCATCGCTCTGTAGCAGGGTTACGACCTTCTTGAAGAAGACCTGAACCGAGCTGTTTCCTTTTGCGACTTTGTAGAGGGAGAAATATCTCTCGCCTACGAAGGCCAGAAGCATGAACAATACCATGATAAGAAGCATGACGAGCGGACCGCCCTTGTAGATAGAATGGACGATCGGATTGGACGATGTCGCGAAGACACCGTAAAAGAGAAATGCGGCGACCGCAAGCGACGCCAGCACTATCACCGTTATGAATACTGACTGTTTAACCACGGAATCAACTCCTCCAAAAAAACAGTGTTTTAAATTTCAATACCCTTCAACGCGAGAATGGTAAACGCACCCAGAGAGACGAAAATTCCCCAGGTCAGCGTGCCCAGAAATGCGCCCGGACCATAGCTGGTCCCCAGACTCGAGAAGACTCCGCTCGCACCGGAGCCGTAGTCGGCGCCCAAGAATGACAGCAAAAACGCCGCGACGAACAGCAAGATGGGGATCCAGTTCAACCGGAGAACCTTCTTGAGTTCGAGTGCGAATTCATCCGTCAATTTCCCGGCTTTGAATAATTTCATAAGGAGATAGACCGGCAACCCGATACAGGCCAGCGTGTAGGCCAGCATGAGAAGTGCGGTCAGGATCAGCGCGAAGCCCGATGAGAACATGGCACCGCCGGCCGAACCGATAGAGAGAATCCCGCCAATTCCCATCAAGGACGAGGTGTGACGTTCCATCTTCTTCTGAATCTGTACGCCGGTGATTGTCTGGACCTTGCTGCCGGAGCTGGTCTGATCGTCGGCAGGAGCCGCCTGCTGAGTCACCGTCGGTTTGATTTCAACTTCGTTGTAGGCCGAGTACCAGGGCAGGATAAGCGACAGGAGCGCCGCGAGACACGCGGCAATCATGACATTTTTCTCTAATCCGGTAACACGGGCCAGCAGGAGCGAGCACTGCTCGCGGATGACATCCCCCTTGGAGCGCTTCTTCACTACGACATCGACCAGCTGGGCCTTTTCGGATTCTGATTTGAACAGATCCCTGGGCTTGCCTGGAAATACATCGAAGCCGATGTAATTGAAACGGTCGTCGTCTTTGACGCGACCGCCCGACGCCTGCTTATCTTGATCAGCCATTAAGACCTCTCACCATCTAATTCCCTTCCTATTTGCTGAACTCGTAGCGCGTGTTGTCCTGACCTTCTTTGGCGGTCTTGTTCCCCGGGTCACACTTGAGGACTCGGCCGTACCATTCAAACGCCTGTTTGAAATCGGCGCTGGCGGCGGCTTTATCCCCGGACTTTTGGGCGGCCCGAAGGTGATAACACTGCGCTATCCAGAGTATCAGATCTTTGTCACTGCAGGGACCGTTCGCCTTGGCGAGACAGTCGTTCGCCTGAGTCAGATACTCAAGCGCTTTGGTGTAGTTCTTGCCGCACCCGGTATCGCCGAAGAAGGCGTAACCGAGGGATTTTTTGGCGACGCAGTCGGTCGGGTCAACGGCCAGCGTGCGCTCGTATGCTTTGATACCGTTGGCGCAATCCTTCAGCTGGAACAGATATGTATTGCCGAGCAACTGAAGAACTTTGGCATCCTTGGGATTGTATGAAAGATATTTATCCAGATAATCTGCGGCCTTTTTGTAGTAGTCGATATTCGACGTCGCCGCGGTGGTGTCGGTCGTAACGGCAGGGGCGGAACTCTCTTCTTCGTCTTCGGTGACTTTCTGTCCACCGAGGTTCAGCGCGCAGTAGCCGGCATTCTTATAGATGTTGGCGTTGGCAGAATCGATTCCCTGCCCAATCCGGCGATCGTAGAATTCCAGCGCCTGGGCATAGCTCTTGAGCTGGTGGTAGCAGAGGGCAATATTCTGGAGGATTCGCTTGTTGGTCGAATCCAGCACGAACGCCTGACGATAGGACTCGACGGCATTGGCATAGTCCGACGGCTTGCGATAGAAGTAGCTGTCGCCGAGGAACAGGTAGACATCGGCGGGACCGGCGCCCGGAGACGGCTTATAGTCCGGCTGGGTCTTGATCCATTCCAGGTGTTTCTGGAGGGCTTCGGACGCCTTGTCGTAATTGCGTGCACCCCAGAGGGCTTTGCCGTAGTTGAAGTAGATATCGCGGGGGGTGTACGGAATAGCGAGGACTTTTTCAAAGTAGATTACGGCATCATCGAAACCGCCGAGGTTCGAATAGGCCATGGCCGTCTCAAAGAAAGCGCGAACGTTTGACGAGTCCGGAGTTGCATTGGACAGCTCCAGATACTTCTTGTACGAGCCAAGCGTTTCTTTGAAGCGGTTGTTTCGGTCATCCCGTGTGGTCGCGGACATTGCGGCTTTAAAGTAAATGCCGCCGGCACGAGACCAGGCTTCGGCGTGGGTGGAGTCTTTCTGGAGAACGACGCGCAGCTTTTCAAGCGCGCAGTTATAATCTTTCATTTCGAGACAGGCTTCAGCCCAGTTGTAGTAGACTTCGGTGGAACCGGTGTCGGTTTTGAGCGCCTTCTCGTAATTGGAAACCGCCAGGGCGGCTACTTTCATTTTGAAATAGGAATTGCCGAGATGAACGAAATACTCGGATTTGGTGGAGTCCAGCCGGGTGGCTTCGATCAATGATCGCTGGGCCGCCTGGATACTGTCCATGGCCAACATGACCTGGCCGTAGCCGTCTTCAAAGCGGGCCTTCTCGACACCCTTGGTTTTCTGGCGGGCCTCGCCGAACAGCTTTTCCGCCGATTTGGGGTCATCGAGGCGGAGATACGTGATGCCCAAATAGTATGTAGATTCGTAGTCTTTCTTCTTCTTGTCCAAAGCCAGTAAGAATTGGTCCTTGGCCCGTGAATACTGACCGCGCTGGAAGTAGACCTTACCCAGGGTCAGGTAGTTGATGTTGTAGGCAGGGTCGAGTTGGATGTCTTTGTTAATGAGTTCGATCGCGTGGGCGGTGTCGCCGATATTGAGGGCTTCGCGAATCGGTGGCTTGACGTCCTGAGCCAGGAGGTTTGAGCCAAGGATCAGCAGGAAAAGCGCTGATACCACAATTGGGCCAATGATCTTGTGCAACCTTCGTTTCTCCATGCTATTACGCATCTTTCCTCTGACAAAGATGGGAAAAATATGTCATTGCCTACCCATGTCAAGCGGTAAATTCACCGTCTCCGGTTCTATCACGTTAGCAGTTCTTCGCTTGCCGCGATTCATGCTGTATTCCACCTGAATTACGGTCAGTAAACCAATTCCGGTCAACAGACCGATCATCAGTGAAAACGAGAAGAGGTCGGCGAACTCCGTATACATGTACCAACCAGTAGTCGTTAAGGTCAATGTGGTCATGATATCCAAACACTTTGTCAATCGCCGCATACCATGAGTCCTTCCTTTATACCACGTTGCTGACCGATACTTCCATCCCCAGGCAGATCTCCTTTGGGTGGAGTGATCATCTCACTGACTCACAATATTCGTGCCGCAATAGGCGGAGCCGTGTGAGCCCATGGATTGACCTGTTAACTTATTGCTGCACAGCACGATTGGATGGTGCATCGGGAACGGAGACAAACTGCTCGGTGTAGCACTCGCAGGAATTGCGTTCGGAATCGGGGTGCGGCGTGGATGAAAATGTTAAATTGAATTAATACATGGAGATAGAAGACAACCGAAAAGGCGGCCCTAAGGCAGCCAGAGATACTCAATTCGTACGATTGGTTCGGTTCCGACGGTCACTCGTGCGATACCATTGAATGATTGGCATCGTCCAGCAACATCCATGGCCGGGTAAAGACGAATCTGAGCTGACAGACTCTTATAGAACTTCCTGGCCTCATCTGATTCGTTGCGACCGCCGGTCATTTTGAGTATGCCACAAGTATCTATGGAACACTGAACAACCATAGTCTTGCCTCTGAATTCAGGAGGAGGCGGTATGTGGTAGGTGGCGCGGGCTGCTTCTCGGGGAATCGGTACTATCATCGGGCCGGCAGTATCAGTAAGGAATCGCAGCGACAGCTGTTTGTGATAGGAAAGGGAATCCGGATTTTTCGGAGGGTAGGGAACGCTCGGGTAGGGCAGGGTTGGGAAGAACGAGATGAGCAGGAATCCTGTGGAGGATATGGCCCGGCTGTTCCATTTTGCAGGGAGGTATTTCCCCCAGCTTGTCGCGTTCAATACCTGGCGGCCGTAGTTCTCAAAATTGGTGCTCACCAATTTTCTCTCCCGAACCTCTCCCCTTGCCCCCACTTTCAAACTAATGAGTGCGAACGGAAGAATGTTGAGTGAGTCGTGTTCGGGAAAGGTGGCATGAAACCAGGGAAAGGTCTTCAGTCCGATCGGCTGGAAGCCGGCAGTTTTGACCGCCTCCGAATACAGGAAGATGTCGTCTATGCAGGAATCAGTTCCAATGGGCAGTCTGATTGAGCAATCGGCGCTATCTGTTCCGACCAGGAATCGGACCGGAAGGCGACAGCTCCGAGCTGTGTCATTTTTGACACAGGGAGTGAATTGTACTTTAGAGAACAGATTGCGAATGAGGGCAGCTTTGCTCTCGGCAAGTATCTCGGTCAGGTGCACGCTGGTGACTTTGCCGGAGGCAGTTATTGCCAACCAGAATTCATACAACCGGTATCCGTTACGCGTATAGAGGGAGTCAATTCCGGTTATCGAAATCGGCCGAGTTGGGATCGGCAAAACGAGTCCGTTGAGTTTTGGGGCAACGGTGGCGCAATCCGCCCTGTACGAGACACCGCTGAGTCCAATCGCGAGTCCGACCAGACAAAGGGCGTGGATGAGGATCAATCTACCGGTACGCATCATCTGTAAGTTGCCGTTCGCATTGTCACAGATTATACTCGGTCCGAGATCAAACAAAAGGTTTTTCTGTGTCTCTCGGCCGTCAGCTACTTCGCAATATAGTCTCGTCTTGGATCAGCTATGGGATTCGTTTGTCCTGCGGCTTCTTTTTTGTCCCGTACATAGCGGCGACACTCGGCGGAGAGCGCTATGGTCTGTGGACCATCATATTTCAGGCCATCAACTACTTTACTCTTCTGGACCTGGGGCTGGAGCGGGCGGTGGTCAAATATGTTTCGAAATATGTCGGACAAAAGGACCAGCGGAATATCTCCAAGACGCTCTCGACGGCAACGGCGCTCTATACCGGGTTGGGGCTCCTGATCGGGATAAGCGCCTTTGCAATCTCACAGTTCTTCTTTGGCCTTTTTCACATCAACGACCCTGCACTATTGACTGATAGTCGGACCGCCTTTCTGATCCTCGGATTGTTCCTGATGTCGCGGTTTCTGACCAACGGGTACACCCAGACCATTGTGGGGATGCAGAGGACCGATGTCTTTAATGTACTGGACGTATTCGAGGAAGTATTCCGAATAGGAACGTTGGTCTACTTGCTGTCACAGGGGTATGGACTCACGGCTCTCGCCACAGGGATATTTGGGGTAAGTCTGATTCGGCAATTGGGTGTGGTAATCTGGATGACCTGGCGGCACCCGGAGATTCGGTTTCGACCGGGTGACATTGATAAAGGCAGAGCCAAGGAGTTGTTTGGATTCTCGACCGTTTCGTTCGGCATAACTCTGGCCTGGCTGGTGATATTTGGGAGCGACGCCATTATACTCGGCCTTCTGGCAACACCGACCGCGGCGGCACTCTTTGCTCCGGCCTCGCAGCTCATGTTGTACCTTCGCCACATAATCAATGCCATTGGGACTCCCCTTGCCCCGGCTGTCTCTCAGCTGGATAGTCGAGCGGCATCGGATCAGGTGGCATTGACGTACCGCAAGGGAGTCAAATACGTTACCTACCTTTCGTTTTTTGTGTCAGCAGGTGTGGTCATCTTTGCCCATCCGTTTATTCAGCTCTGGTTGCCGATTCAATTTGAACCGACTGCCAGCGTCATGGCGATTCTGGCCGTAGGAGCGGCGTTCTTTTTGCCACAGATTCTGGCCAACGCCATACTCTTTGGGCTGGAGCAGCACCGATATCTGCTCATCGTTCTTATTTTCGAAGCGGCCATCAAGTTGACCTTGTCGCTAATTTTGGTTGGTCAGTACGGGGCGGTTGGACTGGCCATCGGGACAGCGTCTGCTCAGGTCGCCATGTATTCGTTTGTCTATCCGATGCTGATATGCAGAAGGCTCAAGATTCCGGCCGGCCCTATTTTGGTAACATCGCTTCGATCGGCACTCCTGGCGCTTGTGGTCACGGTACCACTATCGCTATTCATCAGGATGTCATCGCAGCCGACCAATTGGCTCACGATCGGAATGGAGATTGCTCTTGTGTCTGCGGTGGTAATGCTGGTCGGACTGGTCACACTGGCCGAAGCTGATGACCGCGCGCGGATCGCCCGCTTCTTACACCTCTCCCCTCGCTAGAATCCGGCCATCAAAAAGAAACCGCCGCAATCCCGAAGGAGTACGGCGGCAGAGAAGTCACATATTCGAACTTAGTAATTGTCGTGCAAGTCTTCGACCGCCGCAACAATCTTTTCGACATTAGGTAAGCAGGCGGCATCGCCGTCCATACCGTAGGCAACACGGGCGTCGATTGCCGTCAGCAATTTCACCGGAGCTTCGAGCGCAAAGAGACCTTCGCCACTGGTGATAATTGAGGCAATCGTAGCAGCGGCGCCACCATTGAAGCGGTCCTCGGTGATCACAAGCACCTTGCCGCAGTCCTTGGCGGTCTGGATGATCGCCTTTTCGTCGATAGGCTTGACCGTTCGAAGGTCAACGACTCGCATATGGATTCCCTTTTCTTTGAGAATCTCGGCGGCTTTGCGAGCCATCTGCACGGTCGCGCCATAGGTGATGACACCGATATCGGTGTGTTCTTCGTGATACACCTTGGCCACGCCGAACGGAATGAGTTCATCGATGTCAGGCAGCGATGTTTCCATGGGGACGCCATCCCAATCGCGACGGTTGTAGAGGGCGACTGATTCGCAGAACAGCACCGGATCATCGCATGCCCAGGCGGTCTTGAGAAGACCTGCGGCATCGTGAGCGTTCGACGGTACGGCGATGAGAATGCCGGGGATGTTCATCCAGGTACCGAGGTTGCCTTCGGAGTGCCAGAAAGCACCGGCACCCTGCTTGTAGCCGCCGTAGGTGGTGCGCACCACCATCGGGAGACGGAACGTCCCGCCCGAGCGCTGGTAGCAGGTCGCGATCTTATCTTTGAACACCTGGTAGGCCGGTGACATGTAATCGAGGAACTGGATTTCCGGCAGCGGACGGCGGCCCTGATAGCAGTGGCCGATCGCTTTGCCGAGAATACCGATTTCATCGAGCGGCGTATTGAAACAGCGGTTGTTGCCGAACTCGCGCTGAAGGTTCTTGGAGACCAGGAAGACGCCTCCTTTACCTTTCAGTTTGGTCTGCTTTTCCACGTCTTCGATCATATGGCCGGAGAAGTCAGCGACATCTTCGCCGAACATCAGGACATCTGTGGTTAACTGGAACAGATCAAAGAGGGTGTAGTTGATGGCGAACCGCATGGTCATGGGGCCGACATTTTCCGGGAGTTCCGGAGTCGTGAAGTACCCCTTCTTATGGTACTCCTTGTACTTGGCCGCGCGGTCGATCTTGCAGGCATCGCGATATTTCTTCCACGTAGCCTTGGCTTCGTCGAAGTTGTACGTCAACACGATATCTTTGACGAACTCGGTGGTTTTGGGGACAAACGACGCGACCGCTTTGGCAGACAGGTCGTTGATTTCCTTATCCAGTTCATCCCAGATTTCGCCGATCTCCTTGGGCGTAATCACGCCATCTTCGATCAGGGTATTGGAAGTCTTTAGAATGCAATCATTATAGGTGTGCCAATCCTGTTCGACCGGGTCCATATAGAAGGACTGGTCATCGGAGCCGGAATGGGATCCCTCGCGGGTCACTTTGACGTTGAGCAGGACCGGTCCCTGGTTGGAGCGGGCGTAGTCAATGGCTTCGGCAGCTTTGGCGAGCGCTTCTTTAATATCGGTGCCATCGACATGCATGATCTTCAAACCGAATCGCTTGAACCCTTCGAACGGCGTGGTCGGGTCCCCTTCCGGGAACTGCTCTTCGACCGACACGGAAATGGCCCAGCCGCAGTTGTAGATAGCGTAGATTGCGCGCGTTTTGTGGAAGACCGAGTAGAAGACGGCTCGGGCGAATTCCGCTTCGGACGTAGAACCTTCGCCGATACAGCAGAGGGTCACGGCATCCTGCGGGAACCATCCGCCGGGATGATATGACTGATCTGAGACTTTGAGCGGGTGCATGATGGCTTCGGCCAGGCCGGAAGCCTCGATAGCGTGCGAACCGGTCGGGGATGCCTGCGGGATAATGGCGTGTTCCACATATCCCGGGTGGGCCGGAATCTGCTGGCCTTTGTTGGGTCCGCGGGAATCGCCGATGGCCTCAAGCATCTTGTACCAGAGGTTTTGGGTCCGGTGCAGATCGAACGCCTTGTTGCGATAGTAACCTACAAACGGGTCGTTGGGGCGAAGGTTGTCCGCGAAGCAGACGTCGATCAACTCCTTACCGCCGCATCC
Source organism: Candidatus Zixiibacteriota bacterium (assembly GCA_049290195.1). Classification (GTDB taxonomy): domain Bacteria; phylum Zixibacteria; class MSB-5A5; order GN15; family FEB-12; genus FEB-12. Next base: position 1,447 of record JBATNE010000240.1, on the reverse strand, counting down.
GATGAAGAAGCGGTTATATCCTTTGCGCAGGAGCAGCTTTTCTTCGCGTTCCACGCGCCGTGCGGTCAGCATTGTCCGCAGCATTTTCTTGAGCTCTGCCGGTGTCTTACCGGAATACCCTTCCAGGGGCTGGTTCTCTTTAGCCTTGGACGGGAGCTTGCGATCATAGCTCTTTATTTTGTCGATCAGGGCCAGGACTTCCAAAAGTCTTCCTCCTTATGGTCTACCCAGCGTTGAAGTCGTTAAGATAGACCCGAATTATGTATATTGCACCGGCACACGGGTTCCGGCAAAGATATTCAATGTCGCCATAAAGGCAAACCCAAAATTCGGCCGGGAGTTCCAATCCTTTTGGGGCGGGGCAACTCTTTAATTGGCAATGGCCTCGGGGGGAGCGAGGCTCACTTTTCGCTTTTGGCTGGTCCCGGGGTTCGTTAGATTCCGTCAGTTAACACACGCTGCACCGAAAGGAACACGGTCACTATGCGAGCTAGTACGTCCCCCCGCGGGAAGAAGCGCCCTATCAAGGACACCGACCTCCTTGCTCTTAATATCGTCACATCGGTTTCATTATCCACCGACGAGAAGCGGATTGCCTATACGGTGGAGCGGATTGATGCCGAAAAGAACCGGTATTATTCCAATCTGTTCATTTATGATCTGAGCCGAAAGAGCACATTGCAATACACCCACGGCTACCACTCCGACGGCGGAGCGGTCTGGTCACCGGATGGCAAGCAGTTGGCCTTCATTTCGACCCGCGACAAGAGGACCGGCATTTACGTAATGTCGGCCGAAGGCGGTCCGGAAAGGATGTTGATTGAAGTCGAAGCAGATATCAGTGAACTGAACTGGACCCCGAACGGCAAAGAACTCGTCTTTGGCCTGCGTTACCGGGACTCGTATTTCATTCCGGATGAGAAGAAGAAATCCGAAGCACCGGTCTACCGGCACATTACCCGGCTGTTCTATCGCCTCGACGGCTACGGGTTTCTGCCCAAAGATACCTGGCAGGTGTATGCCCTGAACATTACCACCAATCGGCTCCGCAAGATAACCAAGGGAAAACGGGACAACAATTCGCCGGTCGTGTCACCGGACGGAAAGCTCATTGCCTTCCTGTCCAACCGGGCCAAGGATCCTGATCTCGATCCGCTGAAGGATGACATTTTCGTCATTTCCATCAACGGCGGCCGGGAACGCCGCGTACCTACTCCAGCCGGTCCCAAAGCGACTTTGCGCTTCTCCCCTGACAGCAAGACCATCGCCTATATCGGTCATGATAACCCGCGCGATGCCTGGGGGGTCACTAACCTTCATATTTGGACGGTTGGTGTCAGTGGAAATCCTAAAGCGAAAAACCTGATACCAAAGTTTGACCGGATGGCGTGTGACCAGTCGCTGGCGGATATGGAAGATGCCCACGACAAGCTGTTGCTGCAGTGGT
>JBATNE010000239.1:0-1854 GCA_049290195.1 Candidatus Zixiibacteriota bacterium | reverse complement strand
AGATGGGGAGCGGAGATCTCAACTCGCGATTACCGGTCAAAGGGGACGGACAGCTCCGCGAGATCGCCAACGAATTGAACCTGGCTGTGACCCAGATTGGCCACCAGGTCTCTACGCTAAAGCTGGTAAATCGCCAGCAATGGCAGTCACTGTGCGAGATTAGAGGCTGTCTTGAGCGGGGAAACGCTCAGCAGGCGATTGCTTTCGTGGAAGAGATGGAGCGGAACTGGACGAAGATTGCGGAGATTGAAAAGCAGTTGACGACCTGATTAGTCGCCAAGTTTCTGTTCGATTTTGCGTACCCGCTTGACCAGTTCGGGTAACTGGCCGATGGCGGCATAAATGCGTTTCGCGTCATGAAGCGGGCGTGCCGGGGAGCCGAGAACGGTTTCTCCGGCCGCAATGCTATTGGCGACACCGGACTGAGCACCTACCTGAACACCATCCCCCAATTGGATATGTCCGACAACACCAACCTGACCGGCGAGTATTACGCCGTTGCCGAGTTTGGTCGATCCTGAGACTCCTACCTGGGATACGAGCAGGCAATGCTCACCGACTTCGACATTGTGTGCGATCTGCACCAGGTTGTCGATCTTGGTGCCCCGCTTGATCACGGTCGGTCCGAGAGCGCCACGGTCGATCGTGGTATTGGCGCCGATCTCGACGTCATCCTGAATGTCAACCCAGCCGACCTGTTTGATTTTCTTGATGCCGGTATCCGATGGTGCAAAGCCGAAACCATCGGAGCCGACCACCACGCCGGCATGGAGAATGCAGCGATTCCCAATATGGCAACCGGCCATGATCTTAACTCCGGGGTAGATCAAGCAGTCTTTGCCGATCGTGACATTGTCTCCCAGAAACACCGACGAAACCAGGCGTGTGCCGGAGCCTATCTGGACCCCCGGGCGAACATGGCAGAGCGGGCCGACGGAGCAAGAAGGGTGGATGTCAGCCGAGAGTTCCACAACGGCGGTAGCGTTTACGCCGGGGCTCACCAGCGGTTCGTCCACATACAGGAGATCCAGTATCCGAGCGAACGTGAGATAGGGGTTGGCGTGGCGGATGGTCGGAATTCGGTCGCACGGAGTTGAAGGGTCCAGGACCAGAGCTGATGCAGAGGTGGATGCGATGAACTTGGAGTAATGGGGATTGGCGACAAAACTTATATCGCCGGTGCCGGCATGCTCAATGGAGGCGGCTCGTTCGATCAGAACAGAGCCGTCTCCACGAAGTTCTGCACCGGTAGCGGAGGCAAGCTCCGCAAGCGGTATGCCGCTGTTATTTTTCAAGTTTCGCCAGGTAAGCCAGGACCTTTTCGGTAATATCCAGTGTCGGCCGGAAATATCCGAGAGCGCTTCCCGAAGTAAAGATCATGTCGTATCCGTCTTCGTTGGCGATCGTCTCCAGGGCCTTGTTGATATTATCCAAAATCGGGTTCAGGAGTTCTTCTTGTTTGTGCTGTGCCAGGCCATCGGGGCCGTACACCTGTGACGTGAAGCCATCGAGCTGGGCCTGTTTGTCGCGGATACCTTTCTCGCGTTCCCGCTTCTTTTCATCGGAGAGTATCAGTTTCTGCTTGTCGTAGTCGACCTGAAGGTCCTGCACGGCCTGCTGGAGGTCAGCGGCGGTACTGTCCCATCCGCGCTTTTCGAGTTCCCACTGCTCCTGGGCCTTCTGGAAGGCTTTGTATTGCTGTTTGATGACTTCATCGCGGACCACAGCAACTTTAAAGCCCTGTGCCTGCGCGGCGGCGGCAGCCAAAATGAAAGACGCTGCCACTACCGTTAACGTGACAGAGAGAAGCTTTCTCATGGACGGTTTACTCCTATCGAGAGTGTTATTTAAATG
>JBATNE010000238.1:0-1715 GCA_049290195.1 Candidatus Zixiibacteriota bacterium | reverse complement strand
GTATTATACACCTTTTTGATGTTTTCGTCAATTATACAATATGAATGAGGCTTTAGATAAAGCAAAAAGAGCCTCGACTGGCTCTTTTTCTATCGTCTACCTTCCAACTTCTATCTCCTAATCCCTACTCCTCAATCGTCACCCCAGCTTTTTTCATGAGCTCGAGTGCTCCAGCCGAAGCATCAATATCCTTGGCAATAGTCAATTTCTTGGTGAGAGTTCCGGTAGCCACGATCTTGGCACCGCGTACTCGTACGAGTTTCCCAAAGGCTTTCTTCTCAACAAGAGCATCCCTTGTCACTCGTTCCCCGGCTCGGAAAATCCGATCGAGCATGGTGAGGGTCACAGTATAGGGCTTGGCATGTGGAGACTTAAATCCTCGGAGTTTTTTCATGCGCTCGATAAGGGAAGAACGACCACCTTCAAAGAGTGGGCTTTTGTGCTTGTTGTGGGCACCTTGACCCTTGGTTCCACGGCCAGAAGTAGTACCGCGCTTGCCACCCCGACCAATAGTCTTGGTTTTCTTCCGTTTGGCGACTTTGAGTTGATGAATTTGCATAGGAAAAGCTTAGGCGACTGTATCAACGACTGCTTCCTTACTCACTTCTTTGGTCACTTTTGTTGCCACGGCGTCCACTTTTACTTCTGGTACCACTACTTTCGTTTTGAGCGTTTGAAGAGCCTTGACCGTTGCCTGAGCCACATTCAGTTTATTGGAACTCCCGAGAGACTTGGCAATAATATCTTTGACACCTAAGAGATCCATTACCGCTCTGACGGCTCCCCCGGCAATCAGTCCCCGTCCGGCGCTCGCTGGCTTGAGGAGCACTTTGGCACTCCCGTATTTCCCCGTTACATCGTGGGCGATACTCGTCTCAGTTAACTGAATTGTTACTAAGTTCTTGCGACCATTCTGAAAAGCCTTCTTGATGGCATCAGAAACATCGCTCCCTTTGGCAACGCCGACTCCGACTTTCCCCTTTCGGTTTCCAATCACCACGGTCGCACGGAAGCGAAACCGCCGCCCGCCTTTCACGACGCGCGTCACACGTGCCAAACCGAGGAGTTTTTGATCGTACTCCGACTTTTCGCGCCGCCCTGGTTTTCTCTCTCTACGATTGTTTTTTGCCATACCCATTACTTTCAATTACATGGTAACCCCCTGTGACCGCACACCTTCAGCAAGTGCCTTCACCCGCCCATGATACTTATATCCGGCTCGATCAAAAACGGCAATATCAATTTTTTGTTCTTTCAGTCGCTTCCCGAGAAGTTCCCCAACCGCCGTTGCTCCTGCGATATCGTTTTTAGCCTTGTTGACTTCAGAGAGAGCCGCGGCAACCAGTGTCCGTCCTAATTCATCATTAATTGCCTGGACTGAGACAGAGGTAAGACTCCGAAAAACCGCTATCCGAGGGCGGGTCGCTGTGCCAGCAATCTTCCCCCGAATACGCTTGTGACGCATCGTGCGAAGAATTTTTTTGTCGTGTTGCTTGATCATAGAAATAGTTCTGAGTGTTTCACTTTAGGCAGCCGCAGCTTTCTTCCCCTCTTTCTTACGCACCTGCTCTCCGACATATCGGAAACCTTTTCCTTTGTAGGGCTCAACTGGCTTCAGTTTACGAACTTGAGCTGCAAACTCACCGATCTGTTGTTTATCAATACCCGAAAGGGTCAAAATGTTGTTCTCCACTTTTGCTTCAATTCCATCTGGG
>JBATNE010000237.1:0-30075 GCA_049290195.1 Candidatus Zixiibacteriota bacterium | reverse complement strand
GCTTCCGGATGGAGCCGATACGACCCTTGATGTCTTCCTTCTTACCGGCACCTTCGACGATCGTGGTGTTATCCTTGTCGATCGTAACTTTCTTGGCGCGGCCGAGATCGGAGAGAACGGTGTTTTCGAGCTTGAAGCCGAGTTCTTCGGAGATCACGCGACCACCGGTGAGAACGCCGATATCTTCGAGCATGGCTTTGCGACGATCACCAAAGCCCGGGGCCTTGACGGCCGCGACCTTGATGGTGCCACGAAGCTTGTTGACTACCAGCGTAGCCAGGGCTTCACCTTCGATATCTTCAGAGATGATCAACAGCGGACGGCCGTGCTGGGCAACTTTTTCGAGCACCGGAAGGAGGTCCTTCATGGAGCCGATTTTCTTGTCGTGGATCAAAATGAGCGGATCTTCGAGGACCGCTTCCATACCATCGGGATCGGTCACGAAGTACGGGGAAACGTAGCCGCGGTCGAACTGCATACCTTCGACAACTTCGAGCTTGGTTTCAGCCGTCTTGGATTCTTCAACGGTGATGACGCCGTCTTTGCCGACTTTTTCCATCGCTTCAGCGATCAGGTCGCCGATGTGACGGTCGTTGTTGGCGGAGATGGTGCCGACGTTGGAGATGTCCTGCTTGCCGGAGACCGGCGTGGACTTGCGCTTGATTTCTTCGACCACAGCGGCAACCGCCATGTCGATACCGCGCTTGATCGCCATCGGGTTAAACCCGGCGGTGACGGACTTGACGCCTTCGCGGAAGATCGCCTGGGCGATCAACGTGGCGGTGGTGGTACCGTCGCCGGCGACATCGGAAGTCTTGGAAGCAACTTCCTTCACCATCTGGGCGCCCATATTCTCAAAATGATCTTCGAGCTCGATTTCCTTGGCGACCGTGACACCGTCTTTGGTGATGGTCGGGGAGCCGAACTTTTTGTCGATCGCGACATTGCGACCGCGCGGGCCGAGCGTGACTTTCACTGCATCGGCGAGCTTGTCGACACCAAATTTAAGTTTGGTGCGAGCCGTCGTTTCAAATTCTATGATCTTGGCCATGAAACTATCTCCTCAATTGTTTTCTAATCTACTTTGCACTTCTCGCGGAGAGGGCTTAGCCCTTTTGAATGACCGCGAAAATGTCGGACTCACGCATGATGAGATATTCCTCACCGTTGACCGTGACTTCGGTACCGGAGTACTTACCGTACAGAACCCGGTCCCCTTTTTTGACTTCGAGGGAAATCTTCTTGCCGTCTTCGGTGGTGCGACCCGGACCGATTTCCATGATCTCACCTTCCATCGGCTTTTCTTTGGCGGTATCCGGGATGATGATGCCGCCCTTTTTGACTTCTTGTTCCTGCAATGCCTTGATCACGACGCGATCAGCAAGCGGTTTGATATTCATGTGATAACCTCCGTTATGCGTTTGATATGTGCTTTTGCTATGGCCGCTGTTGAGGAGTTTGCAAGTTCTCCCCATGTTCGGCGCTTATTAGCACTCAATTTGAATGAGTGCTAACAACCAATGGTATCTCTTAAACGCCGGTCCTGTCAAGCGGTTTCAAAAATCTCGCTGACAGGCTTGGGATTTGTTTCGCATAATCGGGGGCTTTTTGTGTCTTCGAATGGCCGCATAACCTATTGTCAGAATTGCGATTATCTGTCCTCTATCTCAATCCTCAGGGAGTGAAACCGAATACCTTTCGTTCGGGAGGTGAAAGATCCGGCGGATTCTGGCAATAATTCCCCAAAACCAACTTGACAAATGGCAACTCCTATCGATATATGTACGTATGTTTATATATACAATGATAAGGAGAGACCGATGGGAATTGGCGACCTGTTCAAGGCGCTCTCGGATCAGACGCGCAGAGAGATAATCCAGCTGCTCAAAGCGGGTGATATGACGCCATCGGACATGCTGGAGCGGCTCAAAGTCAGCCAGCCGACGCTCTCGCACCATCTGGACATCCTGAAACGGGCCGACCTGGTGCATGCCGAGCGTGAGGGGCAATTTATCCGGTACTCGCTGAATATGACGGTCTTTCAAATGGCGATGGAGTACATCGTGCAATTTACGAATAAGGAGCAGGAGTCATGAACTGGAGTTTACGCCGCGAGCTGATCCCGATTGGGGTAGTAGTTCTGTTTGCCGTATTGACGCTGACGCTCTGGTCGGGGCTTCCGGATCAGATCCCTTCGCACTTTGACTTCAAGGGGAATGTCGACCGTTACGAATCCAAAGTCAGCTTTGCCGTGACCTTTGCTGCGATTACGCTGGTCCTGTACTTCATCCTGACCTTTGTTCCGTTCATAGACCCGTTCTGGAAACGGATCAAAGACCGCTACAATATTTTCCTGATTCTGCGGGATTGCATGATGGTTTGCATGCTGGCGTTCTATCTCGTGCTCATTTTGTCGGCCAAGTCGGGCCACATGAGCGAGACGGGAATGGGGGTGGCTTTTGGCCTGGTATTCGTGTTGTTCGGCAACTACATGCCGAGATTGCCTCGGAATTTCTTCTTTGGGATTCGGTCGCCATGGACACTGGCTTCGGATGAAGTCTGGAAACGGACTCACGCAGTTGGGGGCTGGCTTTTTGTGGTCGCCGGACTGATCATCATGATCTGTTCATTGGCCGGGATAAAATTCGGAATTACTATGCTGGTAGTTCTGATTCCGCTGGTACTGTTCACCGGGATTGCCTATCCGCTGTACCTGTACAAAAAGCTACAGAGGGAGCACAAGCTGGACGCGCCGAAGCTCTGATGTGTTGCGCGGCCCGAGGACCGTCTTATCCGAAACTGCGTTCCCGGCCGATTGCCCGGCGGATCATCACGATCTGGCCGGCATGGTAGAAGTCATGGGCGCAGAAGAAGAGAATCGCGCTGATGGGAGTGTCTTCCCAGTTCGGCGCGATCATTCGCTTGGCGTCGAGGAACTCGTCATCAACCTGGTCAAGGGCTCCATTTACTCTGTCTTGGAAGTCATAGAGGACTCCCTTAACAGCAGGCATCGAGGGGAATATTGGTGTCTTGTCAGGAGACTGGGATCCGCGGCGAAAGATATCTCCCCAACCATCCGGCATATCCAATTTACCGCCGGCGGCGGTACCGGCCAGCATGGCGGTGAAGATCAAAGGGCCGGTCAGCCACTTGATATGATTGGGGTTCGCGCCGAGCGTTTTCATCGACTCTTCCTCGGAAATGTCATCCACCAGCCGACGAATCATCGACTGGGTGGTCATTACATGACTCTTGAGGGTATCACGCTTTCCGGTTGCCATGGTCACTGCTCCCGATTTCGGAAAATGGTAATTCTCAGTTCATTTCGCCGATCAGCCTGATTCCTTCGAGGGTCAGGGTCGGCTCGATCAATTTGATGTGCCGCGAGTACTTTTCGATTCCGGTCGCCAGTCCCCCGGTCGCGACTACTCGGGCATTGGTGAATCCGGCTTCGGCAATGATCTTGTCCACCAGATAGTCCACCTGGCCGATCGTCCCGTAGAACAGACCGGATTTGAGAGCTCCGGCGGTGGATTTCCCGATCACACGGTCCGGCGGTTCGATTCTCACTTCAAAGAGGCGCGCCGCCTTCCGGGCCAGTTCGGTCATCGAAGTCTCAGGCCCTGGTATCAATACGCCGCCGAGGTAGTTTCCGTTGCCATCTACGACATCAAAATTGGTGGTTGTGCCAAAATCGACGATTACGATCGGCCCGCCGAACTTGGTAAACCCGGCGACCCCGTTGGCGATCCTGTCCGCTCCAAGTTGGTCGGGCTGGTCAATGGTGATCTTGATCGGGAGCTTGGAATGCGACGTCACAAAGATCGGGATGCACCCGAAGAACTTCTTCGAGGTCCGCTCAATAACAGGGGTCAGGGTAGGGACGACTGAAGCGACAACTATCTTCTCGATGTCCTCGTTGGGGATTTTCATCCGTTCCAGGAGTCCGGTGATGAAGAAGCCGGCTTCATCGGAGGTCATGTTCCGATTCGATGAGACCCGGAAGTGGTCCTTGAGCGTCTCCCCTTTATAGACACCAACCACGGTGTTGGTGTTGCCGATATCTACTGCTAATTGCATAGGGAGAATATAGCCCGGATTGCAGGGATGTGCAAGGTGCGTGGAATAGAGAGGAACGGGCAGACAGGGACGTGGCCCGGGGCGTATTCGTCACCTCAAGCGGAGACGAGAGGCGGGGATGGGCTTGGGCAGTTCGACAGGTGGCACGTCCGCTGAGGGACGTGCCCTGCCAATATCACCAGGCGCTTATGCCTGCATGTATGCTTTCCAGAGCCCGACAACATTGCCGCCCGGGTCGCTGAACCAGGCGAATTCTCCCATTCCCGGAATTACCTGTTTTGGGACGACCGTCTTGCCTCCCTGCGCTTCGATTTTGGCCAAGTGGGCATCGATATCCTCAACGAGAATGTAAATCGTGACGTACTGGTGCGGCTCATGCCCCAGGGAGTTGATATGTCCCTGAATGCCGTCCTTGGTGCCGGTCTGGATCATGGCAGCGGGGCCAAACGCTTCCATTTTCCAGCCAAACAGCTCCTGATAAAACGCCTGTGTCTTCTGGCTGTCGCGACAGCCAATTTCAAAATGTACGACCGGATGTGCCATGGGAACTCTCCTTCGCCTTGTCTGGCAGGATTATTGTGCTTGTAATTATTTCTGTTTTAACGGCCCTGTTGGTCGATTGTTGCGGCGAGCCCGCGAACCGCCCCCACGACGACCTCGGGATGGACATGGTGGACCATATGGCCGGTTCCCGGAGCGACGATCAATTCGGCTCCAGGAATTTCATTCATCAGACGACGCCCGGTCTTGTCGATCAGGGTCATCCCATCCGCATCGCCGGCAACTATGATGGTCGGTATCCTGATATCGCGATAGCGCGGGCTGATACTGTCGAGCCCGGCGCCAAAATGAACGACTTCGTCAGCCAGCGCCCGAAACTGGGATGGCCGTGATGAAAACTCGCGCATGATTTCCTGGTAAACTGGGTCGACCGGGTCAGGTGAGAAGGAGGGTTTAATGATGCTCGGCTCCATGGCTCGCGCCAGCGGAACGAACATATTCCTTCCCATCAGCGGCCCCATGATTTTCATCATCTTCTCCCCTGATTTCAAGAACGGCATGCCATCGGAATAGCAGCCCGGGGCAATGAGAACCAAACCGGCGACATCGCCGGGATAATCCAGAGCATATTGCAGGGCCACGGCTCCGCCATAGGAATGGCCGAGAATGATCGGAGACTCCAATCCCAGTTGTTTGACCGCCCCATGAATCAGCCGTGCCGCCATAGAGAGGGTCATCGGCTCCCCGTCGAGGCGCTCGCTGTACCCGTGACCGGGGCGATCAAACGCGACCGCATGGTTCGTCTGTGCGATGGAATCCAGCACGGTTATGGTGAAATCCTGGAGGACACCATCACTGCCGTGGATCATGATTACCGGGCGGCCGCTCCCTTTGTCCACATAGTGCAGGAGAGTGCCATCGACCGTGACAAAGCTGCCGGTCGGAGGGTAATCGCGCAATGATCGAGAAACCTGGAATCCTCCCCACAGCGAGCCGGCCAGGGCAAGAACACCCAGGATCACGATGACAATCGCCAGATATTTGATCACTCTTCTCAAAATTTGGATTCCTTACGGTTTGCTTGAGGCTATCAGGTATCTCGGTCGCCCCGGCTTAGCTCTCCTGTCTAAAATAAGGGGTAGACATGGACCCACCAAAATCATTTTTCAGCCAGTCGGCAGAATGTGATTCCTCCACAAATCGAGCCAGTTCTTGGTTGAGGCGGAGGCTATGGCGCCCTATATTTCTTCCATGGAGCGCAAATTGCCAACATACCTGCTCGGACCGGATTTTGATCGCAAGCTCACCTCGTTTGCCGCCGCGTTTCTTTCGGCCGGCCACGAGGTATTTGAGAAGGAATTCGCGTTGGTTGCTCCTTTTGTTGAACAGGCTTTGGAGGATCGGTCGGAGCGGGATGACCACGGGCTGAGAGGTACACCGCAGGAGTATTATCTGGTAGAGGCGCTGGCATACAAGATCTACGACATGAAGAATCGAGATCGCTTCAATCAGACTGACAAGACCCTCCTGGTTCTCCCCCACTGCCTCACTCTCGACAACCCCTTCTGCGAACGGGTGGATCTCGCCCACGGCGACAAGTGCATTGGCTGCAAGTCCGATTGCACCGTCAACGGGATACGAGAGTTGGGAGAGCAGTACGGGGCCGAAGTTGTTTTTTCCAAGCGGGCCCTGAAAGAGCAGATCTCGCATTACGCCGACCTTCACAAGAATCTGGGCGTTATCGGCATAGGGTGCCTGCTCATGCTTGCACCGGGGATGCGGACGGCGATCGATCTGGGCATTCCGGTCCGGGGCATACCGCTTGACTACTGCGGGTGCGACCATTGGACCGAGGAACCGTTTGCTACCGCCTTCTCGATAGACAGACTCAAAGCAATGCTGGAGGAGAAAGATGTCGCACGACGTTCGACGCCTGACCATTGACGATTACAGTGACATGCTTCGCGTTTGGTCCGATGCCGGGCTTCCATTCAAGCCGCTCGGGCGGGAGAGTCGCGAGTCTCTGGCTCGAGAGATGGCGGATACGAATTGCGCGTTTTTCGGATTGTATGATCAGTCCCGGTTGATCGGAGTATGCATTGCCAACTGGGATGGACGACGAGGCTGGATCAATCGTCTGGCGATTGACCCGGATTTCCGGGGGCGTCGCCTGGCGGGCCAATTGATCAGGTTGTGCGAGGAGTTTCTCGAGTCCAAGGGTGCTGCGTTGATCGCGGCACTCATCGATGAGGAGAATCTTCCATCGATGACCGCCTTTGAAAAGGAAGGGTATTCCTGTCTTCCGGAGATCAAGTACTTCTCTAAGAGAAAATCGGATGATACATAAAACCTTGCAACTATTGTTCACTATCTCGCCATGGAAGGGGCAAGCGTGAAATATCCATTCTGGGATATCAGTATGGGGTACGGCGTTCTCATGGCCATCATCTCGGTCCTGCACGTCTTCGTATCTCACTTTGCGATCGGTGGCGGCCTTTACCTGGTCGTCACGGAACGCGCGGCTCGAAAAGCCGGTGATGCGCTGCGTCTGGCGTATCTTCAAAGAGTCAGCAAGATGTTCATCCTGGTGACACTGGTTTTCGGTGCTCTATCGGGTGTGGGGATCTGGTTTGTGATTGGTCTCCTCAATCCCACAGCGACTGAATTGCTGATTCATAATTTCGTCTGGGGATGGGCGATTGAATGGACGTTCTTCGTAGTCGAGATAGCCTCGGCACTCCTGTATTACTACGGCTGGAACAGAATGTCTGATCGCGACCACATGACGCTGGGCTGGATATACTTTGTTTCGGCCTGGCTCTCGCTTGTGGTAATCAACGGCATACTCGCATTCATGCTCACGCCGGGGGCGTGGCTCCAGACGGGAAATTTCTGGGACGGCTTCTTCAATGCGACATATTGGCCGTCACTCTTCTTGCGGACCGGTGTTTGCATTATGCTGGCCGGCCTGTATACGCTACTGGTTGCATCGAGAGAACAGGGGAACCATCGCAGTTCACTCATTCGGTACAATGCCAACTGGGTGATCGTCGGGTTGGTTGTCATGGCGCCAACGCTCTACTGGTACTGGCACTCAATACCGGTGGACATCATTGAAAAGGCCACTGACGTGATGAAGAGCCCGATCAAAGTCCTGTTCGGATCTTTCTGGCTGGCCGGGCTGATGCTCCTGCTAGCTCTCGTAATTGGCTATCTGACTCCGCGCGCACTGAGAGTCTGGTCGGCATCACTTCTGATGCTCTTCGGGCTGGTGTGGTTTGGTCATTTTGAATATTTCCGTGAGGCCATTCGCAAGCCCTGGGTCGTCAGCGGCTTCATGTATGCCAATGCGGTCGAAGTTGCGAACGTCCCGAAGTACCAGACCGACGGCATGCTGCCGAGCATACAGTATCGCACGCTCGACATTGCTACGGACCTCTTCGATCATGCCTGTCGCACCTGTCATACGATGAGCGGTTATCGCGCCATTGCTCCGTCACTTGCCGGGACGGACAGCGCGTTTATCGCCGCACTGGTCAAGAACCCGCAATTGCTCAAAGGGAACATGCCGCCGTTTGCCGGGACAGAGACGGAAGCGGGAATGATAGCCACTCACATTTATGCCCAGACTGACCATCGGACATTGCGCGAAATCACCGGTCTGACCGGAGCAGCGCTTGGGCAGAAGGTGTATTCAACCCGGTGCGGTGTTTGTCATCTCCCCGGTTCGACTCACGACAAGCTCACGTCGCTGGCTGGACTAAAGGCCTCGGACTACAGTGATCTGCTTGATCAGGCGGACGTCATGGGAGAGGGAATGCCCCGGTTCACCGCTTCGTCGGAGGATCGTGACGCTCTTATTGCGTACCTCGTTACCTTATCAAATGGAGGATCCGATGCAAAGCCCGGGTTATAATTTTCTTTCCGCCCCTCTGTGGATCATTACGGCGCTTCACCTGATCACGCTGACGCTCCATTTTGTTGCGATGAATTTCGTGGTAGGTGGCATCGTAGCCATACTCTGGGGGAAGTTTCGCAATCGATGGGACGATCCCACCGTTCAGACTTTTCTCAAGCTCTTCCCCAGCGGTCTCGCGGCGACCATAACGCTGGGAGTGGCGCCCCTGCTCTTCCTGCAGCTCGTCTATCACCGTCAGGTCTATTCCGCGGCAATCGTCAGCGGGTGGTTCTGGCTGATGATCATCGTTGTTCTTATTGTCACCTACTATTTGCTCTACGCGGCGTCGTTCAAGGCTCATACGTCAGGTCGTTCAAAGGGACTCCTGCTGACTCTGGCGCTCGTTGGTATGGTCTATGTATCGCTGGTGTACAGTTCGGTCTTTTCCATGGCGGAGCGCCCCAGCCTCATTGCCCACCTGTATGGTCAAGACCAGGGGGGCACGATGTGGAATCCGGAATTGGGTGACTGGGCCCTTCGATGGCTGCATATGATTTTCGGCGCAGTGACGGTGGGCGGATTCTTTGTGGGGCTGATCGGGCGGAATAGTGACGATGCCTTCAAGGTCGGGAAGACCTTTTTCCTGGGTGGGCTGGTCATAACATCGCTGGCCGGAATTGGCTATCTCCTCTCGCTTGCCGACTATCTCAAGCCGTTCATGCACACACCGGGGATCTGGGCGCTGACACTAGGCGTGCTCTTGTCGCTGGGGTCATTGCATATGTTCTTCAAGAAGAAGTTCCTTCCGGCCGGGACAATGCTGTTCGTTTCCATCTTCTGCATGGTGATGACCCGGCACTATGTCAGATTGCTCAAGCTGGACGGCCAGTTTGAACCCTCGTCACTGCCGGTGCAATCACAATGGGGACCGTTTGGCCTGTTCCTCGTCTGCTTTGTAGCGGCGATAGGAATCATGGTCTATATGTTCCGTCTCTATTTCCGATCGACTCCGAAAGCCTGACAATCTGATCAAAGATGCAAAAAAAAGTGCCGGGCCATTTGGCTCGGCACTTTTGCATTTATGATGATCGCTGAGAGGAAATTATTTCAGAATCGCTTCAAACGCCGGTTTGAAGTCATCGTATCCGCGGGCACCGACAAAGCGGGTGATTTCCTTGCCGTTCTTGTCGATGAAGATCGTCGTGGGAATGCCATTGACGACGTCGTAGTTATTGATGATGTCATCGTTGGCCATCAACATGACCCAGCGCATGTCATTGGCATTGGCAAACTGCTGGACATCGAACGGACGATCCTTAACGGCAAAGCCGATCATCTCGATTCCCTTCGGCTCGTACTCTTTGTACAGGCGAATCAATTCCGGCATTTCACGCCGACAGGGTGGACACCAGGTGCCCCAGAAATTCAGCACAACCGGCTTCTTGCCAAGCCACTCGGTAGACTGATGATTCGCACCGTTGGCGTCGACCGCCTCGAAGGGAACTCCGACGATCGCTTGCTGGCTACCGGCCCCGGTAGTCGAGGTTGCCGGTGTAAGTTCCTGGGATTTGGGAGTCGAAGCTTCCTTGCTGGAGCCGCATGACAGCGCACAGTACAGTGCAACGGCGGCTGAAAATACGAGGACTATTCTGCTGTTCATTCCTGTTCGATTCATTCTGCTCTTCCTGTAGTTCTTACTTTCCCTGATCCTTGGGAGCGCTGTTCTGCTTATTGCGCGTGGTATCGTAGCGGTATTCGGCTACCACCGGCAGAACGCTCATGAGTTGTTCTTTGGTCAGATAGCCCGCCGACAAGAAGAGTTTCTCCTTCTTGGGTGTCACAAACCAGAAAGTCGGATACCCCGACACCTGAAATTCTGTCTGAGCCAGTTGCTGCTGGGTTATTTTGTATCCATCCAGGTCGAGCACCGAATCCTGATCTCCCCAGACTTTGACTGCCACAAAATTCTTGTTCATGTAGTGAATGACGGCCGTGTCGGAGAACGTCTCTTTCTCCATCTTCTTGCACCAGCCGCACCAGGTGGTGGTGAAGTCGACAAACAGGTGCTTGTCGGTTCCCTTCTGCAGCTGCACACCTTTATCAAACGAGACCCAGTGGATCTTGTCATCGGCTGGGACCGGGGTCTGCTGGGCAGGCGCCTGAGTGGAAGGTGCCTTTGCCGTCGAACTCGGCTTGGTAGTCTTTGTGTCTGATGCTTTCGAGTTGGAGTTCTGTCCCGCGATGGCGGCCACCGCGATAAGGCCGAAAACTGCAACCAGAGCAATCATGAAGCGAGATTTGCTGACATTCATATTAGTCACCTTATGTGTCCAACGGCATTTTACCTAATATCGGCGTTCGGCCTATTCAACCTGACTTGCTTTTGCAGGCAGCGGTCTCAAGTAGGCCGAGGAGTCCCCCAAGAGCTCTTTGAGAGCATCCAGGAGACGGAAATCTACAGCGACGGCATATTTTCGTGATCTGATATAGACTTCGGAACCGTTTTCTCGCGCCGCCAGGAGAACCGGAACTGTACCGCGGTATTCACTCAGGAGTAGCAATGCTTGGTCCATCAACTGCTCCGACAGGCCTTTATCAATCCTTATAACCAATTGACAATTAAATCGTTCCGCGATTCGATCCAAGGGCAAAACCTCGGCCACGAGGATTTTAGGCTGTTCCTCTTCTCGCGTAGTCACCCGTCCCGTGACCAGCACCATTCGGTCTATCTCTATATGTTCCTTGTTCTTATCGTAGCAATCGGAGAAGCAAATCAGCTCCACCGACCCGGCGAAATCTTCGAGCGTCACAAACGCCATCAGATTCCCCTTCTTGTCCGGCATCTTCTTGATCTGAGCGACAATCCCTCCGACCGTGACCTCCCGGCCGTCCGGCACCCCCTTGAGATTCATGGTGGTGTTGGACGAGAAGCAGTTCAATTCGTCGCGGAACTTGTCGAGCGGGTGCCCGGAGATATAGAACCCGAGCATCGCCTTTTCCTGCTGGAGTCTCTGATGACTGCCCCAGTCAGGCTTGTTCGGCAGCGGTGGCGCAACGCGACTGATGGTTCCGCTACTACCGGCGAAAAGGTCGTGACTGCTTGACTGCTCGGCCACGCGATGGGCGTATTCAAGATACGCTTCGACCGCTTCAAACTTCTGAGCGCGATTTCCTTCGAGTGAATCGCACGCTCCGGCCGAAATGAGCGACTCCAGCGAACGGCGATTGATGTACTTATGCGGGACATTGGTGACCAGATCCGCCAGCGTCTTGAACTCGCTGCCGTTTCGGCGCGCTTCGGCGATGGCATTCGCGGCATCTTCACCGACATTCTTCACCGCCTGCAAACCGAAGCGAATCTTGTCTCCGACAACGGCGAAATCGCTGCGGGATTCATTGACATCCGGCGGCTCTACGGTGACACCCAACCGGCGCGCTTCTTCGAGCATGATATATATGCGATCGGCGTTGGTTATTTCCGAGGACATGAGCGCGGCCATGAATTCGCGCGGATAGTATCGCTTCAAATAGGCAGTCTGATAAGCGACCAGAGCGTAGCACGTGGCGTGGGCCTTGTTAAACCCGTATCGGGCAAAAGTCTCGATCTGATCGAACACTTCGCCGGCGACCTTTTCGTTCGCGCCGTGCGCCAGGGCACCTTCGAGGAACTCCTTCTTCTGCCCGGCCATGAGGGCGGCATCTTTCTTACCCATCGCCTTGCGAAGCAAGTCCGCCTGTCCGAGTGAATATCCCGCCAGTTTGTTGGCAATCTGAAGCACTTGCTCCTGGAAGACGATTACTCCGTAGGTTTCACCAAGGATCTTTTCAAGATGGGGATCAAGATAACTTACTTCGAGCGTCCCTTTCTTGCGCTCGATATAGATATCGATCATGTTGAGTTCCTGCCCCTTGCGAACTTCGACACGAGCGTCCAGAGGTCCGGGGCGGT
This sequence comes from Candidatus Zixiibacteriota bacterium, assembly GCA_049290195.1. GTDB lineage: Bacteria > Zixibacteria > MSB-5A5 > GN15 > FEB-12 > FEB-12. The sequence continues at coordinate 17,647 of JBATNE010000237.1, read as the reverse complement.
ACAGGGCGTTCATGACCGACAGATCGGTAAAGGCTTCGGGCTTGAGCTTTTTGAGATACTGCGTCATCCCCTGCGATTCAAACTGGAATATTCCTATCGTCTCACCTCTGGCAAACAGCTCGAACACTTTGGGATCATCGAGCGGGAGATTGTCGATATCGATCTTGACGTTTGGGTGGTTCTCATGAATCATCCGAACCGCGTCATCGATGACGGTCAGCGTCCGCAGCCCCAGGAAGTCCATCTTAAGCAGGCCGATTTCCTCGACCATTTTCATGTCATACTGGGTCGTGACTTCGTCTTTGGACCCCTTAAAGAGCGGTACGTAGTTGGTCAGGGCCGATGGTGCTATCACTACCCCTGCCGCATGAGTGGAACAGTGCCGGGCCAGCCCTTCAAGGGTCTTGGAATAATTGATCAGCCGCGCAACGCGCTGGTCTTTCTTGACCAACTCTGCGAGTTCGGGGGTTGTTTGAATCGCTTCTTCAAGGGTGATATCCAGTTTAGCCGGTATGAGCTTTGCGATCCTATCGACCTCCGAATACGCGAACCCGAGTACGCGGCCGACATCGCGGACCACGCCGCGGGCCGCCATCGTACCAAACGTAATGATCTGCGTGACGTTGTCCGACCCGTACTTTTCGATAACGTACTTGATGATTTTATCCCGACCGCGGTCGGCGAAGTCGATGTCGATATCAGGCATCGAAATTCGTTCAGGATTCAGGAAACGTTCGAACAGCAGCTCAAACTTGATGGGATCGACATTGGTGATCTTCAGCGCATAGGAGACCAGCGAACCTGCGGCAGAGCCACGACCGGGTCCTACCGGAATTCCCTGCGAGCGGGCATAGTCGCAGAAGTCCTTCACGATCAAAAAGTAGCCGGCGTATCCCATGACTTTGATGACGCCCAGCTCATAGTCGAGCCGCTTGGATATTTCTTTGGTGATTTCGGGGTAACGACTCTTGAGTCCTTCGTCACAGAGATGCTTCAGGAAGGCATCAGGCTCGACAAATGGACGCGGGATCGGAAACACCGGGAGTTTCAGTTGCCCAAGTTCCATCTCCAGGTTGCAGGCCTCGGCGATACGAACGGTGTTCTCCATCGCCTCTTTGTAATCGCCGAACACCTGTTCCATTTCCTGCGGAGACTTAAAATAGATCTGATCTGAGTTGTACCGCATCCGGTCGGTGTCATCGACCTTGCGATCGGTCTGAATGCACAACAAAGCGTCATGCGCTTCCCAGTCTTCGCGCCGCAGGTAGTGGCAGTCATTGGTGGCCACCAGGGGAATGCCCGTTTCTTTTGAGATCGCGATAAGCTTGGGCATCACCAGCTTTTCTTTTTCCAGACCATGGTCCTGGATTTCGATGAAGAAATTCCCTTTGCCGAAAATCTCTTCAAATTCGCGCGCAGTTGCGACCGCCTGGTCGGTTTCGCCCCTCTGAAGGTGCCAATTCACTTCGCCGGCCAAGCAGGCGGTAGTTGCGATCAGCCCCTCGGAATGTTGTTTGAGTAGTTCACGGTCTATGCGCGGGCGGTGATAGAACCCTTCGAGAAAACCGGCGGTGGACAGTTTCATGAGATTGCGGTAACCGGTGATATCCTTGGCCAGAAGGATCATGTGGAAGCCACCGTTGGGGTAGATATTGGATGGCTTCTTGTCGAACCGGCTCCCGCCGGCGACATACGCTTCGGTCCCAATGATCGGCTTTATGCCGGCTTTGGATGCTTTCTTGTAGAATTCGATCGCGGCAAACATGTTGCCGTGGTCGGTGATCGCCAGGGCAGGCATTTTGAATTCTTTGGCAAGGGCGATAACCGAATCAAGGCGGCAAGCGCCGTCGAGAAGCGAATACTGACTATGGGTATGCAGATGAACAAAATTGGAATATTTCATACGTACTATTTTCCGTGTGGCGAGATTTCCCCGGCAGGTACTCGAAAACCGTGCGACTCAGTCTCGCAGCAGGCTACTTGTGATAGCCGCTACCCGCAATTTCGACCAGAAAGCGACCCCGCGCAATACCATTCTGACAGCGGCCTCAATTCGTTGCCTCTGATACTGTTCGCACCGTGCTCGTGACGACTAGCGCTGCTCATCCGGCTTGGCAATGTTCACTTCGAGGATAATTTCGTCCCGGATCGGGATGCCAAATGATCCCAAGGCAGGAATGGTCGGCTTGAGCTTGCGGGTCTCGTCGATAGCGTTTCGGTTGACCCCAACTATGGCGTAGCCACGTCGCTGGTAGAACCGAAGGGCGTCCAGATTATCGTTGGAAGTGGTCAGCCAGATCCGATGACATCCATGGGCCGCCGCCATTTTGGTTACTTGAGTAATGAGTGCTGATCCGATGCCGGCAAACTTGGAGAAAGAGTTCAGTGACACAAGTTCGCAGTCTTTGCCGACAACTTCGTAAGTTGCCAGCCCGACCCGATTGCCGGAGTCATCTGCGGCGTAGAACCCCTGAAGTTGCTCCGGGACCAGCTTTCGCCCGTTGGAGACGATAAAGTCCCCGCCCCATTCCCGCTGGAAGATTTCCTTCACCCAGGGAATATCCTGTTTGGTAATCGTATGGACAGAAATGGTCATGTCGACCCTTTCAACAATTCAGATTGGTTGATGAATCCGGCGTCCGGCCGCTAGAGCGTTCCGGTCCAGCCATCGTGAATGAACTTCCCCCCCAAATACAGAAGAAACAGGGCGCAGGCAAGGATTAAACCCCGGAGCGCTACTCCCATGATCAGCTTTCGCCCGGTCCAGAGCAGGACTGATACCACCGTGTACCAGACAAAGTCTGAGAGGATATGCCCAAAATAGAACACCACCGGGCCGATCCAGCCGAAGGCCGATGACTTGACCACGAACGCCAATCCCGTGGTTGCCCACCAGACAAACCAGAACGGGTTGGACAAAGTGGCCATGATTCCTTCGCCGGCCAGTTTGTGGTTGGATTTGGAGTCGGTCGAGACGGCGTCGTATATCACGCGGTTCTTGATAATGTCATACGCCATCATTGCACCCATCAATATCAAGGCTGCCCCACCCACTACTCCGATGATCTGCCTTATCAGCATGCTCTGCGCCAAAGTCGCCACCCCAAGCGCGAGCACTAACACAACGCCGATTTCGGCGATGGCGTGACCGATCGACAACACCGGCCCGGTGTGCCAGCCATGGCGCGGGGTGTTGGCGATATCCACGGCCAGAAGCGGTCCGGGCATCATAGCGCCGGAGAACCCGACTACGAAGGAATTGAGAAACAGGGAGAGCAGTTCCATATAGGGGTAACATAACCTTTAGCGGTCTAGGTTCCAAGTGGAACCGGGTTGGCGGGAAACGGGAGATCAAGAAGACTCCCCTTCACCATCCTTGCCTCTCGTCTACGCTCGAGGCGACGACATGAGACAAGTCACTACGTTCTTTTCTTTGCACTGGCGTCTCCCTGTAATCGTCTGTAATTTAGAGATGCGATTCACGGGGAGATGCCTTTGTCCGGACTATCGAAAGCTCTACTTCTTATTCTGGTGTTTACCGCTCGGCCGGCGTTCGCTGGCAATTCCATTCTTGACGACTCACTAAATTGGAACAACCCCGAAGAATATACGGTCTCTGACTGGGGGCCGGAACTTTATGGCCTTCAAATTCGAGCCATAGTTCCATGTGAAATTGCATTCGGCTCTACGCTTTCTCTTCGAGTCGAACAGAAACTGTCGGAGTATTCCCCCCTGTCCAAGGAGTCCCTATGGAAGGAAAATCCCCATCTGGTTGGGTTCCGCCTTGAGTGTGTCGACAATCCGTGTTGCCCAATCGGCTCGCTCGATGGCATTATTGATTCAGTAACTCAAGACGGCTTTCTGCTCACTTTTCCAATTTCAGAGTCCCAACAGTACTTGGCTGGCCGCCATCGGATTCGAGTTTCGTACACAGCGGACAGGTCGAAAAATGTAGAGATGTTCGGGAGAGCTGGCGAAATTGAACTAGTCATCCGGCCGGAGTTAGTTGTCAGGAAGAAGTTGGTTCTCATCATGCCCAAGCGATTTGGAGTCCTGGATAAGTGCCACATCGGCTATGACTTCACGAGCTTGGACACTATTGTTATTTGGCCCCGCACCGACCAGCCGTTGGGTCTTGAGATTTCGAATTCACGTTATTACCGCGCCGGCCCGCTGTATGCGAAGCTAGATACTGTTCGAGTAGAGAATACTGAAGATGCCAGTCCGCAAACTGCAGACGGAATGGAATTGCACGTTGGCGTTAACAGTGCTCTCTTGTTCATCGCTGTATCTGAAGGGTCCATCCGTCTATCAGGAGGAAACAGCCGCACCCTTTGGAGGCGGAAGTTTGAGTTGCACATCAATCCGACTCAACTCAAGGCGCTGCAGGATTGCCCACACTAAATGCAGAAACGGGCAGAGATGACTATGGCCTTAGGAAAATCGTATGTAGGTGATTCTGCGGGCCTGACGCCAGCGCGAGTCAATTTGTTTGTACTCGTCAAAGTACGTGCGTCTGGAGCAACTGAGAATCACCAGCGCGCGGCGTAAGCTCTTGTCAATCACAACCAATCTTACAAAAGTCTCCGGATAAGTCACATAGGCTTGAGGGGTGACTCCAGTCGGTATCCTGCCCCCAAGAAAACTGTCGATGCTCTTATACTGGTCCCAATCCCCGAGATTGGTTCCACGATCTTGTGACGGTTTCCCGGCGAAGAGCCAATTCATGGCTTCGAGGTGGACTGAATCCAGATAGAGCACCGAAACCAGTTCTGAGCTTACCGTTGGATAGATACTGTCCAGAACCCGCTCGTCTCCTTGATAGTGTGGATAGGGAGAATTGTGAATTGCCCTTTCATATGTCTCCGAGTCCACGACGGCAAAACTTAGGGAAGTCGGCACAAGTTGATTTCGGTAATTGATCCCCGACACGTAGTCCGTCAGACAACGGCCGGCGATTTCGTTGAGCGCCCGCAATGTATCATCTAACAATGCCTCATTCGGGCGACAAGAAGCGGACCATTGTTTCCAGTCGTTAACGAAAGCACCTAGAGCCAGGGTATCGCCGGATCGATAGGCGTCGATGAGTACTCTCGATTCAAAGTTGTGAGGTCGACGAGTCGAGTCTGCAGCTGCAAGCAGACAAATCGTAAAGCATATGGCCGCGGATGTTCCAATAATTCGCGATTTCATGAATCCCCTCCAGTAAAACGGGGCAAGAGTCTCTCTCTCGCCCCTACTATAGACGGCTTAGTCATCGAGAATGTGCGTTCCAGCAGACATAGCACATGGCGCCACTAAACCTAAACCGATGAAACTTAGTGCCCGGTAAAGCTCGGCTTGCGCTTCTCCAGGAATGCTTCCATACCTTCGTTCTTGTCGCCGGTGCCGCAGATCGAACCGAAATTCGCCTTCTCCAGATCGCAGCCGGCAGTGAGATTGACATCGAGTCCGCGATTGACGCACTCCTTGGCCATCTGGACAGCTAGCGGACCCTTGGAACAGATAGTCTGCGCCATTTCCAGAGCCTTGGCCATCAACTGATCGGCGGGATAGACTTCGTCAACCAGACCGATACGGTGGGCTTCCTGCGCCGTGATAATCTCAGCAGTTAGAATGAGCTGTAACGCCTTTCCCTTGCCGACGAGGCGTGGGAGTCTCTGCGTACCGCCGTAACCGGGGATGATGCCGAGACCGACTTCGGGCTGACCTAGTTTCGCCTTTTCCGATGCCAACCGGATATCACAGGCCATCGCCAATTCACAGCCGCCACCGAGGGCAAAGCCATTGATCGCGGCGATCACCGGTTTGGGGAAATTCTGAATCGATTTCATCAGGTAGAGACCCTTGGCGGAGAAATCCGCTCCGGCGCGGACATCGAGATCGGCCAGTTCCGGGATATCGGCACCCGCTACAAACGCCTTCTCACCGGCGCCGGTAATGATTACGCAGTTCACCGCATCATCGGTCCAGTGGTAGCTGATCAACTGCTGCAATTCCGCCACCGTCTCTTTGTTGAGCGCGTTGAGCGCCCGCTCGCGGTTGATCTTTACGATCAGGACCGCGCCCTGTGTTTCCACCAGGAGATTTTTGTACTCAGCCATGATTACATTCCTCTGTATAGCTAATCGTTCTTCTTGCCCTTGTCATTTCGCCTGATAATCATAGAATCCGCGTCCGGCCTTCTTGCCGAGATAGCCGGAATGGACCATTCTTCGAAGCACCGGCGGTGCGGCGTAGTGCGGGTCCTTGAATTCGTCAAACATGATATCCGCGATAAACAGAATCGTATCCAATCCAATAAAATCAGTCAATGTGAGCGGCCCCATGGGGTGCCCGCAGCCGAGCATCATGCCGGTATCGATATCTTCCTTGGTTGCCAGCCCCCGTTCGTACTGGCGGATGGCATCCAGCAGATACGGTACCAGCAGGACGTTTACGACAAACCCCGGCTTATCCTGCGCGGTGATGCAAGATTTGCCAACTGATTCCGCAAAGGCGAAAGCGGTCTTGAAGGTCTCTTCCGAGGTGTCAATCGTCTTGACTACTTCGCACAGCTTCATTACCGGCACCGGGTTGAAGAAGTGGAGTCCGACAAATCTGTCTCTCCGCTTGGTGGCGGAGGACATATCGCCGATAGAGAGGGACGAAGTATTCGAGGCAAAGATGGTGGTGGGTTTGCAGATCGAGTCCAGCTCCATGAAGACTGCTTTTTTCGCCGATGGGTTCTCGACGACTGCTTCGCAAATCAGGTCACAGTCTCCCAGGTCAGCCATCGACTTGGCGCGGGAGATATTACCGAGCACTTTGGTCTTGTCCGCTTCGGTCCCTTTTCCCTTTTCGATCGCTTTGTCGAGCGACTTGCTGATATACCCCATTCCCTTTTTGAAGGTGTCATCGGAGACATCAGCCCCGAGAATTTTGTAACCCGCGGCTGCGGAGACCTGCGCGATCCCGCTTCCCATTTGCCCGAAACCCACAATGCCGATTGTCTTGATCATGTGACTATCCCTGTTTCTATTTAACTATCCGCACCATGCGCAACCCCATCGTGTGGGTTGTGGTCCCGAGCAGTTCAAACCCGGCTTTCAAATAGCAGCCGAGTGCTTCGTCGTTTTCACCATAGAGATTAATAATGACTTTGATAGTGTTGGGACGATCTGCCGCCCGCTGATACAGCAGTTCCAGCATCTTGGTCCCGAACCCATTTCCCCGCTTGAACGGTTCGACAATCAAATGGCAGATTTCTACCGCCCGTTCGTTTGACCTCGTCCAGAGTTCCCCGTATGCCACCGGCTTGCGGTCGGCCAGCATGATGAACGATGAGACATCGTCCCGCTGCCAGCTCACCACGATATCCTCCGCGGGGGGGTATTCCTTCCCCCGGCAGACGTTGAAGAGGGTCTCTTCGGAGTCAATCCAGGACCGGACTACCGGGGCATACTCCTCGGCATAGGGGATAATGTCAGCTCGTACAGAAATAGGTCCGGTCATGGGGTTCCTTTCCTCATTTGACGGTCAATATATCCATCCCCATCGGGCGCGGCAACCGCTTTTGGGGAAGATTCGGGGGTCGTTTTCGGGTGAACCGCAACGTTGACTTTGCTGTTATCTGTTGCTATATACGCCGAGGATTCGGGAGTATCCGATTAAGGAGATATGGACCAAAATGATTGATTTTTCCCTGTCTGAAAACCATCTGGCCGTGCGGGATATGGCCCGCGATGTGGCCAGCCGCGTTATCCTGCCGAGCATTCAGAAATACGACCGCGAACAGAAACTGAACCCGGATTTGCTGCCGGCAATGAAAGCGGCCAATCTGCTCGGATTCTGCATCCCGGAGCAGTATGGCGGTCTTGGAATGGACTACATTTCGCTCGGGCTGGCGTCTGAAGAAATGGAATATGGGGATACCTCGGCTCGCGTGATACTCTCTGTCCATATCGGCCTGTTCTCTCTCCCGGTCCTCGTCTGGGCCAACGAAGACCAAAAGAAGAAATATCTGACTCCGGCGGCCAAAGGAGACAAACTGGCAACGTTCGGACTCACCGAACCGGCTGCCGGATCCGATGTTGTCGGGCTACAGACTACGGCCGTAAAGAAGGGGAATCAGTATATCCTGAATGGCGAAAAGATGTGGATTTCACTGGCCAATCTGGCGGACTATTTCCTGATATTTGCCTGGACCGATCTTGAGAAGAAGAAAAACCGGGACCATAGCGGTCTCTCCGCTTTCATCGTTGAACGCGGCCTTCCGGGGCTGACCACAGGCACAATCCACGGTAAACTGGGCGTGCGCGCAGGTAACACCGGTTTTATTTCCATGCAAGATGTTCCAGTTCCGGCCGAGAACCTCGTCTACAAAGAAGGGGCCGGGTTCAAGATCGCCATGTTCTGTCTCGATCAGGGTCGTTACACGGTGGCTGCCGGTTCCTGCGGGCTCATTCGCGCCTGCCGCGATGCATCCGTAACGTACTCCCACCAGCGCAAGACATTCACCCAGCCGATTGGGGAGCACCAGTTGGTCAAGCAGATGATCGCCAATATGGAGGCAGCGTACGAATACTCGACCTATCTCTGGATGAAAGCCGGATGGCTCAAGAATCAAGGGATGCGGTCAACCAAGGCGACTTCGCTGGCCAAGTGGATTGCCTGTCGCGAAGCTGAAGCTGCCGCTGCGAATGCCGTGCAGGTGTATGGTGCGTATGGCTTCTCCGATGAATACCCGGTGGAGCGGTTCTACCGCAACTCCAAGGGAGCCTCGATTTACGAAGGAACCCGCGAGATTCATACGCTGATGCAGGCTGACTATGTACTGGGCTTCCGCGAAGACAAAGAGCTGGAGCGGGATTTGCCGGTAGTGAAGCAGTAGGCGTTCACTCGAAGCTATCAAATCAAAAGGCCGCCCAGTGGGCGGCCTTCTTCTTTTCTATCGATCTGACTCGACTATTCCACGGTCACGGACTTCGCCAGGTTCCTCGGCTGGTCCACCGGGCAGCCGCGCATCACGGCAACGTGATACGCCAACAGCTGCAGCGGAATCACCGACAGGAGCGGCGTCAGCAAGTGGTGCGTCTGAGGGACGTACAGGACATGATCCACGCGCTGGGCTATCTCGGTGTCCCCTTCAGTAGCGATCGCGATGACGCGGCCCTTACGAGCACGAACTTCGGCAATGTTGGACATCACCTTGTCGTACACCGGATCCTTGAGAGCGATAACCACCACCGGCATGTTCTCATCGATCAAAGCGATCGGACCATGTTTCATTTCAGCGGCAGGATATCCCTCGGCATGGATATATGAGATTTCCTTGAGCTTGAGGGCACCTTCGAGCGCCACCGGGAAGTTAATCCCGCGGCCAAGATACAGGAAATTGTCGGTCTTATAGTGCGCGGCGGCGATCTTCTTGATTCGTTCCTCGGTTTGCAGAATCCACTTCACCTGCTCAGGAATCTTGTTTATCCACTCGATCATGCCGCGTCCATGCTGGGCGGAGACATTGCGCATCCGTCCAAGCAGTGTGCCGATAAGGGCAAGCACCATCACCTGCGACGTAAACGCCTTGGTCGACGCCACACCGATTTCCGGGCCGGCGTGAATATAGACGCCACCATCGGATTCGCGGGCGATAGTCGAGCCGACTACGTTCACGATACCCAATACGGTTGCTCCGTGTTGCTTGGCTTCGCGCATGGCAGCCAGCGTATCGGCAGTTTCACCGGACTGCGATATGGCGAGAAGCACCGTGCCATCTTCGATAATCGGCGAGCGGTAGCGGAATTCCGAGGCGTATTCAACTTCGACCGGAATCCGCGCGAATTCTTCGATCAAATACTCACCGATCAGGGCCGAGTGCCATGATGTACCGCAGGCGGTGATGATGATCCGCTTGATCTTGCGCAGTTCTTCGAGCTGGATGTTCAGACCGTTAAGGCGCGTGACGCCGTCTTCGTAGTTCAAGCGGCCGCGCATGGCGTTCTGAAGGCAGGTCGGCTGTTCGTGAATCTCCTTCAGCATGAAATGATCGTACCCTTCCTTTTCGATCATTTCCAGCGACCAGCTGATTTCCTCGATGGTGGGAGTGATTTTGACATTGGTTATGGTCGTAATCTGGTAGTCGTTAGCCGTGACGGTCGCAATTTCCCCGTCCTGGAGGTAGACGACCCGATTGGTATACTCAAGCATCGCGGAGACATCGGAGGCGACAAAGTTCTCGCCGTCGCCGTGGCCGATCACCAGGGGCGATCCTTTGCGCGCGGCTATGATCATATCCGGATGGAGAGTGGAGACTACGGCGATACCGTAGGTCCCTTCGACCTGAGTCAGGGCGTCACGCACTGCGGCAGTGAAGTCCCCTTTATAGTTCATCCGGATCATGTGGACGAGAATTTCAGTGTCGGTCTCGGTACGGACCACGACACCTTTCCGGATCAAGTACTCTTTGAGGGTGCGGTAGTTCTCGATGATGCCGTTATGCACCAGCGCGAACTCGCCGAAATTGTCGGTGTGCGGGTGCGCATTCAGTTCGTTCGGCTCCCCGTGAGTAGCCCAGCGAGTGTGCGCAATGCCGTGTGTGCTCTTGTAATCCTGATCCCCGATCAAGTCCTCGAGCTGCTTAATCTTGCCGACCGACTTGGAAATAACAAAATTGCCGTCGGACAACAGCGCGATACCGGCGGAATCATATCCACGGTATTCCAGACGTTTCAACCCCGAAAGCAATATCGGGAGCGCCTTCTTGTGACCTACATAACCTACTATGCCGCACATATTCTGCTGGTCCTCTTATTTGAAGAAATCAATAACTTGCTGTAAGAGCGATTCGGTAAGCGCCTTCTCAGACGTCTCAACAATCAACCGGTAAATTGGTTCAGTGTTGGAGGACCTGATCTGCACCCATCCTTTGTCAAAATCAAACCGAAGGCCATCGCGACGATCGATGGTAGCCCCACCCAACAGGGTCTGGGCCTCGGTCTCGAAGCGGGCAAGCCGCGATGAAAAATCACCGGGAAGAGACGCTTTGGTCTTTATAATATAGTAGTTGGGGAAAGTTCCAACAAGCGACTTAACAGACAACTTCTCCTCGGCCAAACAGGATAACACCAGCGCCGCCGCCACGAGACAGTCGCGGCCGGCATGGCAGGTCGGATAAATCACGCCGCCGTTTCCTTCGCCGCCGATGATCGCCTTCCTTTCGCGCATCATCTGGACAACATTCGATTCGCCGACTTTGGAATAGTACACCGGTGAACCAAGCGCCTTCGCGACTGAAGCGGTAGTCGATGATGTCGACAGATTGATTACCGTCGCACCCTTACTTTTTTTCAGCACTTGCTTGACGGCGATAGTCAGTGTCAATTCCTCGTTGATCGGCTTGCCGGTTTCATCGACAATCACCAGCCTGTCTGCGTCCGGGTCAGCCGCCAACCCGAGATGAGCCTTGTGCTTTTTGACTTCGCGACCAAGTTGCGTCAGGTGAGCTGGAATCGGCTCCGGCTTATGGACAAAATCGCCGTCCCCTTTGCAGTTGATACGAATTACTTTGCAGCCCATTTGCTCCAGCATTTTGGGAAGGGCAATTGATCCGGCGCCATTGATGGCATCGACGACAATTCTGAATTTCCGCTTCTTGATCGCCGGCTTGTTGACGGTCTTGAGTGCCAACGTCATCTTGATATGCTCGTCGATCCAGTGCGATTGCGCAGAGAGTTTGCCAATCTTGTCCCAGGTGGTATATGCAAAGTTACCGCTGTTGAAGATTGCGTCGAGTCCCTTGTACTGATCCGGTGAGATGAACTCGCCGTAGGCATTGAAGAACTTGAGGGCATTCCATTCGGACGGATTATGCGATGCCGTCACGCAGATGCCGCCGGCGGCTTTGAGCTTCTTGACGGCGATCTCCACGGTGGGAGTTGGCACAACGCCAATCTCGATAACGTCCATTCCCACCGCCATCAATCCAGACACAACCGCCCGCATCACCATCTCTCCGGATGGCCTGCTGTCGCGCCCGACGACCACCTTCCCCTTCTTGAGGAACGTGCCGAAAGCGGCGCCATAAGCGGTGATCATGACCGGGTCGAGGCCGTTGCCGACTACACCCCGGATACCTGATGTCGACTTGACCAACTGTTTTGTTTCCATATGATATCTATCTATATCGTAAGATTCTGTGATTTGTGCATTTTGAACTGCCTTTCGCGGGGCGTATCGCTGTGCAATTGTTGCACAGGGATAACTTGTTGTCAGCGTCCATGTAGGGCGCGCTGCATGGGGCCATGGAGCTTCCCGTTTGACGCCAGCAAATCCGGCGAGAACGGGGAATACTTGGACCCATCCAACCGGCTTAATTTCGCCCCTGCCTCGACCGCTATGAGCCCGGCAGCGGCGGTATCCCAGGGGGCCAATTTCAGCTCCCAGAAACCGTCTATCCGCCCTGACGCCAGCCAGCAGAGGTCTATCGCAGCCGAGCCTGGCCGCCTGATTCCCTGGGCTTTTTTGGCCATCCGGGCAAAATAGCCGAGATTGTTCTTCTTTGACGTCCCTATGTCGTAAGCAAATCCGGTAGCCAGCAGGGCTCGGTCCAGACGGGTTTCTTTGGTTACTGAAATCCGTGATTTGTTGAGCCAGGCCCCGCCCCCCTTCTTGGCCCAGAACATTTCATCACGTTCCGGGTCATAGACCGCTCCCACGACCGACTCCCCTTCGTACTGGAGGCCGACCGAAACGCAGTAGACCGGAAAGCCGTGGGAAAAGTTGACCGTACCATCGATAGGGTCAACTATCCAGACATATTTGGATTTGCCGCGGGAGTCAGATCCCTCTTCTCCCAGCACCGCATGTTTGGGGTATTTCCTGGTTATAGCCGAGGTCAGTAGCTTCTCCGAAGCCAGGTCAACTTCGGTGACCGGGTTGATCCGTCCCTTGTAGACGACATGGAGTCGTGTGCTGAATCCCTGCTTGACCAGGCGGCCGGCTTTGGTCGCGATCTGTCTGGCAAAGGCCAGCAATTCCGATAATTCCGCTTCGCTCATCTTATTTGGCAACCCTCGCCTGCGGCGCGACCGATGCCATCTGCTTCTTGTACTGCATCTGATACAGCTTGTAGTAGATTCCCTGCTTCTTCATCAATTCATCGTGGCGGCCGATCTCTCGTACCTGACCATGGTGCAATACCACAATCTGGTCGGCCTTCTCAATGGTCGAGAGCCGGTGAGCTATGATAATCGACGTTCGTCCCTTGAGCAGTTCATCGAGCGCCGTTTGGATCAATCTCTCGGTCTCAGTATCAACAGAACTGGTCGCTTCGTCAAGAATGAGGATATCCGGATCAAACGCCAGCGCGCGAGCGAACGACAGAAGCTGCTTCTGACCGGTGGACAATGTGGTCCCGCGTTCCCTTATCTCACTGTGAATGCCGTTGGGGAGTTCTTTCAGGAAGCGGCCAAAGCCGACCCGTTCGAGCGCATCTGATACTTGTGTGTCGGTAATGGAGGTATCCCGCAGGCGAACATTGCTGGCCAGATCCCCGCTAAACAGATAGACATCCTGCAACACCAGCCCAAGGTGCTTTCTGAGGTCCATCACTGGAATTTCGGTCAACGGAACACCATCGAGTTTGATGCTTCCCTTCTGATAATCATAGAAGCGATACAGCAGGGAAATGATCGAGGTCTTTCCGGCTCCGGTTGCGCCCACCAGCGCCACTTTCTTCCCCGGCGCCACAGAGAATGAGACGTCTTTGAGGACCCAGTCTTCTTTGTCATAGGCGAACCAGAGGTTTTCAACATCGATGCGGCCGCTGAACGCAGGGCGCTCCGCAGGCTTTTCGGTATCGATGACGGCCGGCTCGGTATCGAGCAGGTTAAATATGCGCTCAGAGGAGGCCATCGAAGCCTGCAGGACGTTATACTTTTCAGCCAAATCAGCGATGGGGCGATAGAATCTCTGCACGAGCTGTATGAATGCGACCAACTGACCAAAGGTCAGCGCACCTGCGAGGATGGCCGAGTGTCCGTTATACAGCAGCAACGCCAGCGAGAACGCGCCGATGACTTCGACCGTCGGGAAAAACACCGCGTAGTACATGACCGAACGGAAGTGGTGTCCCTGGAGCTCGCGATTCACATGGTCAAACTTCTCGTAGGTCTTCTTCTCATGCGTGAACAGCTGGACAATCTTCATGCCGGTGATATGTTCCTGCATGAATGAATTCAGGCGCGCCAGCGTCAACCGTACGTTGCGATAGACATTCCGCACTTTGTACCGGAACACAAAGCTCGCACCAATCAGGAGCGGCAGCGCGGTAAACGTAATGAGCGCCAGCTTCCAATTGAAATACAAGAGAGCCGCGACGATAAATGTGAGCATCAGAATATCGCCGATAATCGTGACGACTCCCGATGAGAACATTTCATTGAGTACGTTGACGTCGTTGGTAACGCGGGTCAGCAGTCGCCCGACCGGATTGCGATCGTAAAACTGCGGATGGAGCCGCTGGAGATGACGGAAAACCTGCATCCGGACATCGAACTGTACCCGCTGTCCGAGCCACATGGTGATGAACGTCTCGCCGTAACTGGCAAGGAATGCCAGGAGCATGACGCCGAGGTACAGCAGCGCCATCCAGCCAAATCCGTCCATCACCCCCTTGGCGATATAATTATCGATCGCATGCTGGGTGACGAATGCCAGTCCGATTTGGGCGAGCGACCCGACCAACAGGCAGAACACGGCACCAACCACCGGCCATCGATACGGCCGAAGGTAGGTCAACAGCCGCTTCATCAACCGGGAGTCGTATGCTTTCCCGAGCGCTTCTTCTTCGAAAAATCCGTTCTTGGCCATTACAGGTGCTCTATCTCCTGCGCCAACAACTGAGCGCGGTACAATTCGGCGTAGTTGCCGTTGAGGCGGACCAGCGTGTCGTGATCCCCCTGTTCGACAATCTTGCCATCTTCGAGATAGATGATCAGGTCAGACTCTTTGACCGAGGAGATACGGTGTGAGATTATAAACGTGGTGCGATTCTCAACCGCCGCTTTCATGCGAACATTGATTTCATCTTCGGTCTCAGTGTCGACTGCCGAGGTTGCGTCATCCAATACGACAATGGCCGGATCAATCAAAAGGGCGCGAGCGATTGCGGTTCGCTGCTTCTGTCCACCGGAGAGGGTGATGCCTCGTTCGCCGACGATTGTTTCGTAACCTTCCTTGAACTGCGTTACGTCCTTTGACAGCGCGGCTACTTCGGCTACAGCTGACACTCTGGCCGAGTCCGCTGATTCATCGCCAAACCGAATATTGTTGGCGAGTGTGTCAGAGAACAGGAACGGCTCCTGAGTGGCGAATCCAACATTGGCCCTGAGTGTTGGCATATCCCAGTCGTTGATATCGATATCATCGATGTAGATCTGTCCTCGTTCAACCGGGTACATTCGCGGCAGCAGAGATACGAGCGTCGTCTTACCGGAGCCGACCGCACCGACAATGCCGATAATCGTGCCGGGCTCTATGGTCAGATTGATACCGTTCAGAATTGTTCTGCCGTCATAGCCAAAGGTGAGGTTTCTGAACTCTACCTTGCCGCGCATCTCCCCTTTGCGGAGACCTTCGTGCAGATTCCCGACCAGCGGTTCGGTGTGCAGGACGCGGTTGATGCGGTCGAGCGATGCCGTCCCCTGCTGATAGAGCGAGATGACATATCCACCGGCCATGAGTGGCCAGAAGAGCAGGGTCAGGTAGCCAAAGAATGCCACCATTGTTCCGAGCGGGATCTTGCCGTTAAGGACATCGAGGCCACCAAAGTAGAGCACGGCCAGGTTGAGAAGTGACGCGATGAATATCAGCAAAGGGAACATGGCGCCATAGAGGCGGGCCATATCCAGGTTCAGGCGGACATACTCATTGGAGATTTTGGCAAAGTTCCGAATTTCGGCTGATTCCTGCCGATACGCTTTGACCACGCGGATGCCGGCGAGGTTCTCCTGTGCGACTGCGGTCAGTGTGGAGAAGTGCTCCTGTATCTTGGTGTACTTCTTGTGCACTAGATTCCCCAGGCGGTTGACCAGAATCGGCATCAGCACCATCGGAGCGACGGCATACAAGGTCAGTTTCGGCGACATGACGATCATGAAACTGAGCGCGACCACCACGCAGACGATGGTATTGGCGATTTGCATAATCCCTGGGCCGATCATCATACGGACCGATTCAAGGTCGTTGGTGGCGCGGGCCATGATATCGCCAGTGCGGGTCTTATCGTAGAACGACGGCGACAATTTCATGAGATGTTCGAACAGGGCGCCACGGAGGTCGTATTCGAGCTTACGGGACATCCAGATGATCGAGCGGCGCATCAGGAACCGGAACACCCCTGCAGCGATCGAGAGACCGAGCATAAGCCCGACCAGTTGGAATACTTCATTTTCCGGGGCTTTAGACTGGATCCGGTCGAAGATCACTTTGAGCAGATAGGGGTTGATCAGGAGCAGCGTATTGGCCAGGATGACAGCCACTGCCCCCCAGATCAGGTACCCGCGGTACCCCTTGAGGAACCCCAAAATGATAGTCCAGCGGCCGGGAACGGGAGTGGCGGTTGTCTTGGTGTCTTTCAATCGATTGTACCTGCTTTATCCTTAGACAGGATATAACGCAGTAAGAAGCTAATGGTTCAAAAGATTAGCAAACAGATGAATCGCTTCGATATTCAAATGTGATATCATATCGACCAAGGGCAGGCCACAATACACCAGCTCCCCGGTTCCAATCCTCGTCACCGACAACAGGGCCCCGCCGGTCGGGGTGACCAGGATATTTTCCGCAGGCGTGACCACGGCCGAAGCGACCTTGGTCGATGGTGCCAGACCATCGAACAACACATTGTCCGATATCATATAGGGCTTAGCCATAATGTTCGAGACATTCCCCCGGTTGAGGATGTCTTCGGGGCGGACCCGCTCCATGCCGGGGCTGCAACCGACCGGAAGGACCCCTTCGGGCCAGGCCGAGGGCTGTCCAAACAGGACCAGGCGCCCGCCGCTTCGAATGAAATCTTCCAGTCTCCCCTTCAACTCCCGGAGCTGCGGATAGGCTCTGAAAGCGCCTGAGCCGATCAAAATGACATCATAGGCTTCGAGATCCCCCGTTACCAGCGTCCTCTCAGTGAGCGGCTGGAAACCGGCATCGGTCATCCGCATGATATCTTCGAGCTGTCCGGTTGTGTCCGGAAGGAACCCTATCTTGATCGTGTCGTCAACATGACAGGCGGCCACGCGAATGATGCCGGTATCGGCTGCAATCGTGCGTCCATTGACCAGGAGCGAGATGGTTGCTTTCTGTATCCCCAGTTCGAACAGATTCGAGACCGTGAACGGAATCCGAATTGATTCCAAGGACTGACCCTTTTCTAGTTTTCGCTCAGTCTGATAGGCGCCGGCGAACATACCACGGGGCGTTTCTATTTTGACATCAACCTTGCCGTAGTAGTAAGTCGGTTTGGTCAGGGTGGCTTTCCAGGTCATCGAGTTCACCACTCGATCGACCACCAACTGCGCTACCGGCGGGATGAATTTGAATCCCGGTTCGAACTTGACCGAAAGATCGGGGGATTGCCAGATAGGTACCGCCGAGTAGAGCGTAATCG
>JBATNE010000236.1:0-4175 GCA_049290195.1 Candidatus Zixiibacteriota bacterium | reverse complement strand
GTACCACAGTTTCTATGACTTTCCGAATGGTCCGCCCAAAATCCACGAACATGACGGCAAAGCCCCTCGTGGCTATGCCATTATCGTGAACGGGCGGGTAGTGCTCTATTTCCTTGTGGAGTCCGATATTGGGGACGGGTGGGAAGATCCGCAGGTTCATAATGATCCGCAGGACAAGCGGATCGACGCGCTCAAGATGGGCGTGAACCTGATCACCTATGCGCTGTTAAATTAGAAATATGGCCGGCCCGGTTTCGCAGGGCATTTGAATCGCCGATAACAGGTAATAAAATCACAGGTAGCACCATGAGTGAGATGAAATCAACTTCGATCCTCCTTCAGCGATTATCAGCCGTGCTGTTCAAACAGCGGCTGGTGCTGTCGATCGCCGGCCTGGTGACTACTCTCGCGGCACTGCTGGCTGGATGGATTGTCCTCTCCGCGCTTGCCAATGTCATGGTCCTTCCGGTCTGGCTGAAGATCGCGCTTCTGGTGATCGTTGCCGCCGGCACTGCCTACCTGTTCACCCGGTTCGCCATCAAGCGATTGATGGACGGCAGCATTGATCATGTCGCCGTCAATCTGGAACAGAAACACCCGGAACTCAGAGGGCGCCTGATCGCCGCGGTGCAATTTGCGCGGGCAGGATACAATCCGTCATACTCACCAGACCTGATTCGGATGACCGAAGAGCAGGCCATTAAAGAAGCCGGCCTGATCAATCTCAATGAAGTGGTTACGTTTCACCCGGTACTCAAGACCGGACGATATTTTGCTGTCGCCGCGGTAGTCGCCGTTGCCTTGCTGGTGGTATTCCCGGGGTTCTTCAGCTATTCCTACGAAGTCTATTCCAACGCCACGACCGAAATTGCCCCGCCGCTTGCTTACAAAGTGGTGCCGGTTCCCGGTTCGCGCGAGTGGGTCAAGTATCAGGACATCACGTTTGGCGCCGCAGTGGTCGGTGTTCGTGTCCCGGATAAAGCGTTCGTCTACTACCGCCTCATGGATGGTCAGTGGCAGAAATCTGAAATCGATCTTCGCGCGCTCAAACATGGCGGCATCGGCGGCTATGACTCATTGACCGCTTCGGTTTCGCTCCGCCAGGTCAACAAGTCGTTTGATTACTATGTCGAAGCGGGACGGATCAAGACTGAGGTTCAGAAGATTGATGTTGTCGATCGTCCCCGCGTCAATGAGATCGGCCTTTCCATTTTCTATCCGCCGTACACGCGCCTTGCCCCCACCACGATGAAGGAAAACAACGGTTCCTTCTCCGCGGTAGTCGGCAGCCGTGTCTCAATGAAGATAGAAACCAACCTTCCGATCGACAGAGCGGAACTGGTCTTCGATGATTCCAGTCACCTTCCCCTGACGGTGAACGGCAAGACTGGTGAGGCATCACTGGTGGTACAGAAATCACAGTCATACCATATTCACCTGGTCGATCATCTCGGTGAGACCAATCCTGATCCAATCGAATACTATGTCACGGCGGTGCCGGACGAATATCCGACAGTCGATGTCGTCTACCCCGGGTATGACGTCAATCTCAATGAAGAAATGACGCTCCCGCTCAAGCTGCATATTTCCGACGACTACGGATTCAGTTCGCTGGTGATGAAGTACGCTATCACGTCGACGCAGGGGGGCAAGTCGAACGAGAATGTCGCCGTGCTTCACTTCTCGGACAATATAAAGACCGAGGGGGATATTGATTTCAACTGGGATATGAACCGGCTGAACATGATGCCGGGTGACTACTGTAGTTACTATTTCGAAGTTGCCGACAACGACAAGATTTCCGGTCCGAAAATAGGCAAGTCGCGGCAGTTTATCGCGCGGGTACCATCGCTTGAGGAGATCGTTGCTCAGACCGATCAGGAAGGGAAGCAGCGGATCAACGAGACGGAGAATTTAGTGCAGACCGGCAAAGACCTGGTCCAGCGTTTGAAGGCGGCCGCGAGAAAACTGGACGCCCAGACGCAGGCAGCACAGCAGCAGAAGGCGGACTGGCAGCAGCAGAAAGAGCTTTCTTCGATCGCCGATAAACAGACCGAGATGACCAAACAGATCGACAAGCTCGCGCAGGCGATGGATTCTTCCCTTGAGAAGATGAAAGACAACGCCCTCATGAGCCGCGAAATCCTCGAGAAGATGCAGCAGATCCAGAAGCTGTTCGAGGAAGTTGCCACGCCGGAGATGAAGGAAGCTCAGAAGAAGCTGATGGAAGCGCTTCAGCAAATGGATAAGCAGAAGATCCAGGAAGCGATGAAGAACTTCCAGATGTCGCAGAAGGAAATGATGGAGCGTCTCGAGCGCACGCTGGCCCTCCTGAAGAAAATGCAGGCAGAGCAGAAGATCGAAGCGATGGTCCGTCAGGCGGAACAGCTCTTGGCCCGTCAGGAGAAGAACAACGAGGCGACTGAAAAGTCCCAGCCCGATCAGCTTCCCAAACTGAGTCCGTCCGAACAGGCCAACAAAGATGCCATGGACAAGCTCCAGCAGGATGTGAAGGATTTGCGCCAGTTGATGCAGGAAGCCAAGATGGCCGAGCAGCCGGAGGCGCAGAAGTTCGCCGATGCGGTAGAGAAGTCCGAGGCATCCGAAGACATGAAGAATATGACCAAATCGCTGAGTGATCAGATGAAGGAAGAGTCGGCCTCACAGGGAAAAGCGGCGGCCAAGAAGCTCTCTGAAATGCTCGGCGAAATGCAGAAGCAGCAGATGGCCATGTCCAGCGCCAACAGCAACGCGGTCCAGCAGGCGATGCGGAAGGCGATGCAGGATTCCAACTATCTCTCCAAGAGCCAGGAAGACCTGCTTCGCGAGGGTGCCGCCATGGATCAGTACTCGATGGCGATCCGCGACCTGGCGACCAATCAACAGGATCTCGCCGCCGCTGCCGAAGGGCTCAAGGCGACGATCGAGCAGCTCGGGCAGGCGTCGCCGTTTATCGCCGGGGAAATCAAAGACCTGCTGAACAACGCCCTTTCCAATATGCAGCAGGCGAGCAAGAATCTTGACAGTCGTCAGGGGAGTTCCGCCACCATGTTCCAGCGCGACGCCATGGCCGGCCTGAACAAAGCCTCTGTTCGTTTGATGGAATCGCTCGAACAGCAGCAGAAGTGCGACAAAGGGGGCTCCTGCAACAAGAATGTCGGCAACATGGAATCGCTGACCAAAAAGCAGATGCAGCTCAATCAGAAGACGCAGGGGCAGTGCAACAATCCCGGCTCCGGCAAGATGGGGCAGAACGGCCGACAGGAACTGGAACGGCTCGCCGGCGAACAGGGACAGATACGAAAGTCAGTCGAAGAGATGGCCAAGGAATTCGGCGACTCGCGCCAGGTGCTGGGACGTCTCGATGATATCGCCCGTGAAATGAAAAAAGTCGAAGAAGATATGTCCAGCGGAACGGTGGGGGATGAAACCACCGAACGCCAGATGAAAATCTACTCACGTATGCTTGAAGCGAGCCGTTCGCTCCAGCGCAAGGATTTCACCGACCAGCGGAAATCGACAACCGCTAACACCGAGCCGGTCTATCTGCCACCCAACCTGTCTCAGGATCTGCTTGGCGACAGAAGCAAGTTCGAGGATCGCCTCAGACAGTTCCTCGGTGACAGCTATCCGCCGCAGTACGAAGAACAGATCAAGGCCTATTTCCGTGCTTTGTTGCAGATCGAAACCAATTCCGGACAATCAACACCGGCGGTAGAATCCAAACCGTGATGAACCGTTTCCTCTCACTGTTCATTTTCGTCGCCGGTTTTGCTCTGGCCTGTTCCAGCGCCATGGCGCAGGGGCAGCCGCAGCCGGAAAAGCCAATTCCACTCAAGCCGGGTGGCAACGTCTTTCCGATCATCAATCGTCCCGATACGGTGGGTGGAGAAACCAACCGTCGCATCATGATCGCTCGGCAACTGATGCAGACACAGAACTTTGCCGCCGCTGCAGATATCCTCCAACCGATCAACGAGCAGGAGCCGGACAATCAGGTCGTGACTTCCATGCTTCGGAATTGCTTTTTCCAACTCAAGCAGTTTGCCCGTGCGGAAACCCTCGTGCTTCGTCAGTTGGAACGTGACAAAAACAATCTTGGCGCCTGGCTCGATCTCGCCGAATTGAAAGCCGATCAGGGGCAGACGGATTCATCAAGATGGGCGTATCAGGAG
>JBATNE010000235.1:0-2039 GCA_049290195.1 Candidatus Zixiibacteriota bacterium | reverse complement strand
ACGAGCCAGATCGACGGTGTCCTCGACGGCGACCTCGACGACTTCATGGAGGGTTACCTCCGCTGGCGCCGCCGCGAGGCCGAATGATTGCAGTAACGTTACGGAACTTGCGGGTGGGCCTCGAGTCCACCAATCCCGCGGAGATTCATCCATGATCCGACTCGAGAACGTCACCAAGTCCTACAGCAAGGAAGTCACGGCGTTGAAGGACGCGAACTTCGACATTGCCAAGGGCGAGTTCGTCTTCCTCGTGGGTCCCTCCGGTTCGGGCAAGAGCACCCTGCTGCGCCTGATGAACCGCCAGGAGAAGCCCGAGCGCGGCGCGGTGTGGGTGGCCGGGCGCAACATCAACGACATGCCCGACAGCAAGGTGCCACACCTGCGACGCAACATCGGCAACATCTTCCAGGACTACAAGCTGCTGAGTAACAAGACGGTGTTCGAGAACGTGGCGTTCGCGCTCGAGGTGATCGGTCGCCCCCGGCACATGATCCGCCAGCAGGTGCCCGCGGTGCTCGAACTCGTCGGCCTCGGTGGCAAGCAGGAACGCTTCCCTCACCAGCTCTCCGGTGGTGAGCAGCAGCGCGTGTCCATCGCCCGCGCGTTCGTCAACCGACCGATGATCCTCCTCGCCGACGAGCCCACCGGCAACCTCGACCCTGCGACGGGCGAAGGCATCATGCGCCTGCTCGACCGCATCAACAAGACCGGCACCACGGTCGTGATGTGCACCCACGACCAGCGCATCGTCAACATGATGCGCAAGCGAGTGATCCAACTCGACCGCGGCGTCATCGTCCGCGACCAGGCACGGGGTGTGTACGAATGATCTCCCGCTTGCGCTACATGTTCCGCGAGATGTGGGCGAGCCTCGCCCGCAACCTCACGCTCACCGCCGCGGCCGTGATCACGTCCACCGTGTCGCTGTTCCTGTTCGGTGGCACCCTGCTCATCCAGCGCGCGTTCGACAACCAGCTGAAGCTCTGGAGCGGCGGCGTGGAGATGATCGTCTACGTCAACCACGGCACACCTGCAGAATCGGTGGAGATCATCCACAAGGCGCTCGCCGAGGAGACGTCGGTGGTCGAGTCGGTCGTCTACTGCAACGAGGCCTGCTCGGCCGAGGTCGCACGCACCTTGTTCGCCGCCGACCAGCGGGGACTCGATCTGCTCATCCCGAAGATCCCATCGTTCTTCAAGGTGAAGCCGGTCGACAAGGACAACAGCGCGCTGCTGCACGACATGACCGATCAGTTCAGCGGCTTGCCGAACGTGTACTCCGTGGTCACGCCCGATGCGCAGGTGCAACAGCTCAGCCAGCTGAAGAGCTTCTTCGGTGTGCGCACCCTTGTGCTGTCCGTGGTGCTGCTGTTCGCGTCCGCGCTCCTCATCTGGAACACGATCCGAACGGCGATGTTCGCCCGCCGCCGTGAAATCGAAGTGATGAAACTCGTCGGCGCGACGAACTGGTTCATTCGCCTGCCGTTCATGCTCGAAGGCCTGTTGCAGGGCATCGCCGGCGCCACGTTGGGCAGCCTCGCGTTGTTGTTCGTCAACGACAACTGGACGAGTGGTGTCAAAGGCTTCCCGGCAGACACTGGGCTGAAGGGGTTCGTCGTCACCGACGGTTTCCCTGTGTGGGTGTGCTTCTTCATGGTGCTGCTCGGCGCGTTCGTCGGTGCCGTCGGTTCCGCCACCGCCGCGTCCCGATTCCTCGACGTCTGAGCCGATGGTCCCTCATCGGCCGCGGGCCGTGTGCCGATGAACAGGTGCGCGACCGGTGCCTTGGCGCCGGTCGTGAAGGTTTTTCCGTGGTCCGGCTCGCCCCCTAGGCTGAGCCACGTGTCGGATCAAGCCAATTCCGAGGAACGCGGCGTGACCCTCTACGAAGCAGTAGGCGGTACGCCGTTCTTCGAGCGCTTGGTCGACCTGTTCTACGTCGGTGTGAAGGCCGATCCGGTGCTGCGCCCGATGTACCCCGAGGACGACATGGCCGGTGCCCAGCGGCGCCTGGTGCTGTTCCTCTCCCAGTACTGGGG
>JBATNE010000234.1:0-2475 GCA_049290195.1 Candidatus Zixiibacteriota bacterium | reverse complement strand
GTGTGGCACAGACCATCCAGGTGGTATCTGGACTCGCTTTCGGCAACGTCTTTCCGACTGTTCCCAAGTCGATCAGCAAACGGACGGCTGGCGGTGCCGCAGAATTCCACGTTTCTGGTACTGCAGGCGCCGAAGTGCTGATTACGTTTCTGGCTCTCCCTTCCTACTTGAGTCAGGGAGGGTTCAATATGAACGTGATCATCAACAACACCGATTGTGCAGTCGATTCCAATGCCGTTCCGAACCAAAGTTCTCCGAGTCTGGACAACGCCAATCCCTGGCAACCGATCACCTACCGCCTGGGGAGCACCGGACTTACCATCTGGCTCGGCGGGACGGTGATTCCCAATATTGGTCAAAAACCGGGCAGCTATTCGGGGCCGATACAGGTGAAGGTCCAATACACCGGAAACTAGAACTGTTTCGTCTGTTCAGCTCTCTCGCAGAGTTCGTTTGTCCCCCCTAAGATTGCCGCAAAATTGTCCAGTTTTCCCTCTGAAAGTCGATTGATCTGGTAGGAGAACATATGCCGGATATCGAGTCGCAAGATGGCCGGCCATGGAGAAAGCAATGAAGGCTAAACAAATCATTACGAACATCTCGCGCGCGGGGCTTTTGTGCGCCTTAATAGCTTCCGGGGTTGCCGCGCAAGATGTCGCCAACGGTCTCGTCACTGCCAACGTAGTGACCGAATTGACCGTGACCGCCACTCAACCGCTTCAGTTTGGCAACGTGTTCCAGGGGGTAGCCAAAGTTCAGGGGAAAAGCGATGACGTCAACTCGGGAATCTTCACGATCGGCGGTCAGCCAAGCGCCGGGATTTCCGTTTCTTTGACGTTACCGGACTTTCTTGCCCTGACTCCCGGTGGAGCTGATCGGCTATACATCTCGTTTTCCTCGACTGATGCCAACGTCGATACCACCACCGTGACGCCATCGACATTCGGCGGCGGCGACGGCTGGCTGGATCAGAATCCTCGCCTCTTGCCGGCTGCGACAAAGATCGGCGCAGGCGGATCTACCCGAATCTACCTGGGAGGAAAAGTATCACCGTCGACTGATCAGCGCTCCGGTCCGTATGTCGGCGATGTCATTTGCAGCGTAGCGTACAACGGCACCTAGGCCGTCCTTCGATACAAAGTGGTATACAGGGCCCCCGTTTGGGGCCCTTTTTTTGTGCCTGCTTCCGCCTATGCCCTGCCCTTTTTCTGCACTGGCAAGCTCCCCATATCCTATTGACTGACTACGATTTGCGCAGGCTGAACCAGTGCACCGGAGTAGTCTTTCGGATGCATATTGCGGGGCAATGACTTGAAGCCAGTTTTCGCAATTCGCAAAAAAAACTGTTTCGCCTGTTAAGATTCTGCACTGTCTGACGATTAAACAGAGTGATAGAACGGGAGCAGAGTCTCCCAATTCGGAAGGAACAAGGAAGTGGAGTCCAGTATGAGATTCATTCCGCGGTGGCTAAAGGTGGTCATGATGACCGCAGCTTTAGGAACCGGCACAGTTTGGTTCGGCCCTTCATCGGCCATGGGACAGGATGTAGCAGTTGGCACCGCCAGCGCCACCGTTCTGGCGACCCTGTCGGTGACGGCGACCTCGCCACTGGCATTCGGCACTGTCTATCAGGGTGTTGCCAAGGTCATTCCCAAGAATGACGCCAACGCCGGCGTCTTTACGCTCAGTGGACAGGCGACCTCGCAGGTCACTATCTACATGCAGATGCCGGAATATCTCCAGGGTCCGGGCAATGACCGCATGGTTGTGGCCTTTGGTACCACGGATATCCAGATCGACACAACCGCCAACGTGAACCCGGCGACTCCGGGCGCGGGTGGTTATGCCAACCGTGATCCGCACAACCTCCCGACCGTGACGTTGCGTGCCCTCGATGGTTCCGCGCATGTCTTTTTGGGCGGCAAGGTGATTCCGTCGGTCAACCAGGCCGCGGGTGCCTACTCGGCTGACATTGTCGTGACAGTAGCTTATAACGGTTCGTAGAGACGACAACCAAGAATTAAAGACAATTCGCATAAACAGGAAAAGGGGCGCTAAGCCCATTGGTTAGGAGCAAGGAATGAGAACCTTCACGAGACTCGGCAGGATACTGGTACCGCTACTGGTAGTTCTGTTCGTCAGTGCTCCAACTGTCATCAAAGCACAGGATGTTGCAAATGGTACAGCCACAGCAACTCTTCTGGCAGCGCTTCAGGTGACGGGCGGTACATTGGCGTTCGGGAACGTTTACCAGGGTGTTGCCAAGGTAATCCCGAACAACGACGCGAACGCGGGAGTATTCCATATTACCGGCGCGGCGGGTGCACAGATTTCGATCTACATGCAGATGCCCGACTATCTGCAGGGGCCGACGAACGACCGGATGGTGGTGGCCTTCAGCACTACCGACGCGACTGTCGATTCCACGGCTAACATCACTCCGACTACCCCCGGTGGTGGCGGATGGCCGAACAT
>JBATNE010000233.1:0-34357 GCA_049290195.1 Candidatus Zixiibacteriota bacterium | reverse complement strand
GCCTGGAGCCGATTTGCGTCAACTGATTTCTTCGGAAGAATGGACCATTGATAGAAAATTAAGCGGCGGAAGGGGTCATTACCCCTTCCGCCGTCGCACAATTTGCGGTCTGTGGCGCTATTTGCCTTCGGCTAGTAGCTTGTCAACTTGATCAACCAAGTCGCCGAACAGCTTGATAGTGCGTGCGACCGGCTCAGGCGTGGTCATATCCACACCGGCTTTCTTCAGGACTTCCACCGGGTAGTCCGATGTTCCCGTCTGCAGAAAGCGATAGTAGGTATCCAGCGCACCTTTTTCCTTATTGACGATCTTCTCCGACAGTACCTGCGCGGCCGCATAGCAGGTGGCATATTGATAGACATAGTACTCGCGATAGAAGTGGCTTATCCGCATGCCGCCCAAATCGTTATTTGGGCCGATGACCAGATCGGGGCCCCAGTATTTCTGGTAGATATCGCGATAGGTCTTGCGGAAGAAGTCCACTGACAGCGAACCACCCTGTTCGACACGCTCGTGGATTGCCAGTTCAAACTCGGAGAACATCAACTGCGTGTAGAATGTCCCAATGATCTGCTCAATGTACTTGGTGAGGAGATATAACTTCTCCTGCCTGTCTTTCGCGTTGGCGATCATGTACTTCATGAGAACGGCTTCGTTGCAGGTCGAAGCGACTTCGGCCGTAAACAACGAGTGACCACTGTACTGATATGGTTCGTTCTTGTTGGTGTAGTCGTGATGCATGGCATGGCCCATTTCGTGGGCCAAGGTGAAGACACCATCAAGAGAGCCGCTGTAGTTCATGAGCAGATATGGGTGCGACGTAAACGTGCCCCAGCAATAGGCACCCGATCCTTTGCCGTCGGTTTCATAGACATCGATCCAGCCGCCATCGAGCCCTTTCTTGAAGTTCTCAAGATACGGCTTGCCCAGCGGTGTCAGCCCGGTCAGGACCAGCGCTTTGGCCTCGTCCCACGTGTACTCCCTGGGCTTCTCCTTCATCAGGGTGGCGCTCAAGTCATAGGTAAAGACGGTATCCAACTTGAGCATTTTCTTTCGGATGCTGGTCCACTTATGCAGAGGTTCTAAATTGGCGTTGGCGGCGGCTATGAGGTTCTTGAATACGCTGATCGGGATGTTGTTGGCATCCAGCGAATTCTCCAAGCAGGTCTGATATTTGCGCGTAGTGGCAAGGAAATAGTCTTTTTTGACCGACGATGCAAGCGAAGCTCCCAGGCCATTGATGTACTTGAGGTAGGTCTCGTTGTACTTGTTGGCAGCGTCGCGGCGAACCCGGCGATCCTGTCCTTCAAGCAGGGCTCCGTACCGCTCCGGAGTCAATTCGATGTCGTTGCCGTTTTCATCCTTGATCGTACCAAATGAAATGTCGGCATCGTCAATCATGGTGAAAATTCGAGATGGAGCGCCGAGCACCGGCCCGGCCGCAGCCAGAATGGCCTCCTCTTTGTCCGACAAGATGTGTGCCTTACTTCGAATCAAGTCCTTGATATAGAAGGTGTAGACCTTCAGGCCGGGATCGGAACTGATATAACCCATCAGTTTCGAAGTATCCATTGCCAGAATTTCAGGGTCTATATAGGAAGCAGCGTTGCTCAAACGCGCGCTCAAATCACCCGCCTGACTCTGCATCTCCTGATATGTGCTCACTCGATTGTCTTCGTCGAGCTTGAGGCCGGCATAAACCTGCAGATTGTCCGAGATAATGTTCAGGCTGTCCCGAAGCTGGAGGGCCTGACGGAGCGTGGCGGCCGATTCAGCGAGGTGTCCCCTGAACGGCTCGAACCGTCCAAGATTCCCTTTCACTACTTCGGCAGCCTGTTTCCAGGCATCGTCGGAAGGGAACATGTCGGTCAGACGCCATTTGTCCTTCTCGGCGACTTCAGACCTTTTCTTGGCGGCCTGTGCGTGAATCGATGGAACAGTGAAAGTTGCGAGGAAAGCGAGGGCGGTTAGGGAGAGCAAAATGCGCGTTAAATGCTTTTGCATGTTTTGAGCTCCTAAGCTACTTTTGCGGAAGGATTAATTCTATATTTGGTTTACATATACGTAGAATCTGGACAAAGAGTTAGCAGAAAAAGTGAGGGTTTGATCGTGTTTCTGTACCGTACTACCGTCCGCCTGCACCATACCGATGCCGCCGGGTTGCTCTTCTTTGCCGAGCAGTTTCGGCTGTCCCATGATGCCTACGAGACCTTTATGGAGTCGGTCGGCTTCCCGTTCGCCCCACTCATCCGGCATTCCGAGTTCCTTCTGCCGATAGTGCACTGCGAGGCTGATTTCAAGGCTCCCCTGATGACCGGTGACAAACTGCTGATTCAGGTTAAAGCGGAACGTGTTGGGGAGACATCGTTCACCCTCTCTTACACCCTGCTCAAGAATGATCAGGAGTTGGTTGGGACTGCCAAGACGGTTCACGCTTTGATTAGCAGGACCGATGGTCAGAAGCGTCCGATCGACGGAAAGCTGCGGGCGGCGCTGGAAGGAATCCAAGACTAGCTACCTGCTACCGGCTCCTCAACCAACTGATTACCTGCTCTGAATTCTTATCCGGCGGAAAGACCGGATAGAGACAATGAGCTACCTGACCATCGCGGATGATCAACGTGAAGCGCTTGAGCAGGGTCATCCCGCCGATCTCGACAGTGGGAAGCCTCATTTTCCTGGTCAACTGGAGGGACTCATCGCTCAGAAGTGGAAATGGCAGATGCAACCGCTCAGCCGCTTCCCGCTGGTAATCAGGTGACTGCGTGCTCAGGCCAAACAACTCTGCTCCCCAGGACCTGATCTCAGCATAGTGGTCACGGAACGCGCACGATTGCGGTGTGCAGCCTCGCATCCCCGGTATAAGATCCCATCCGGCGGGCGGATCGGCATCGGGACGTCCGGTTCGCGGATAGGCATAGACAACTGCCAGCCCTGATATCACAGACAGATCTACCATATCGCCGGCGGTGCTCACTAGCCCTACGGATGGAACGACCGCTCCCGCCAAATGGTCACAGGCACCATCGTCGACCGGGACCGGCAGATCGGGCGGCAACGAATAGAGATCATCGGATCGCGGCACTCTTCTTACCTCCGATTGCGCAGAAGGTCCTTCGCCAGTGCGCGAAGCTCTTTTCGCGAGAATTTCAAGCTCGTCACGTGCTCTGGCGACAGATATGGGAAAATTCGTGTCGGTATTTTGAATCCCGGCAGGGATTCGCGTAACGATTGCTTAATGGCCTCCTCGTCCAGATCGGTGCCTGGCGGGGATTGGATAAACGCGACCGGTCGATCGCCGTATTCTTCATCATCCACCGGCACCACCATGGCATCCTGGACTCTGGGCATGTTCAGCAGAATTCGTTCTATTTCTTCCGGCTGAATGTTTTCCCCCCCCGAAATGAACATGTTGTCCTTGCGACCCTGTACCGTCAGGTATCCTTGATCATCGATGGTTCCGAGATCTCGAGTGTGAAACCAGTCATTGGTACCGATGGCGCGCTCCACTCCTGTGCCGGTCAAGTATCCCTGGAACTGACACTCCCCCCGCACCAGAATTTCACCGTCGACAATCCTGATCTGCCGATACCGAAGTACCTTCCCCGAGCTATGCACCCCGACAACTCTGTCTTGCACGGAGGTAGTCGTCACCTGGGAGGCCATTTCGGTCAATCCGTAACTGGTATGAATGGGGAATCCGGCGTTGAGTGCCCGACCTATCAGCTTCGTTGATACAGCGCTCCCGCCAACCAGTACTGCCTTGAGAGTACGAGAACCAGAAGATTCACCGTCTAGATTCACCACGTCATACAGCTGCTTGTTGACCACAGAAATGTGAGTGATCTGATGCATGGCTATCTGTCGAGCGAGATCGAACCCAGGTTCGGGAAGTACTACCGATCCTCCACCGATGAACGCCCGGAACAGAATGCCCAGCCCGCCGACATGATACAGCGGGAGCCCAACAAGCCATCGATCATCAGGACCAAGAGGGATATTCTCATTGGAGCCTAAGGCATTGTAGTAGAGGTTGCCGTAGCTCAGCAGTGCCGCTTTGGGTTTGCCTACTGAACCTGAGGTGAAGACTGCCGCAGCCGGCGAATCTGGCGACAACGTTCCGATCGACTTTGTTCCGGCCTCAGCCGAGCGGAAAAGAGTCGAAGAGTGAAAATAGCGGACAGGTTCTTCGGGGCCATCATGTATCGAATTGTGCACAACGGCTCGACATGTGAGTGATTCTATCTGCTCATCCTGGACAGCAGGACGTTCTCGCTGACTCAAGAGGAGAGCGATCGCTCCGATTCTATTCAGTGCCGAGAAGATCGCTATTAACTCAATTGAAACAGGCAGGCGGACGGCAATCCGGTCTCCGTAACCAATCCCCCGTTTCCGGAGAGCACTCTCAGCAACAGATACGAGCTGATTGAGCTCGCGATAGGTTGTTGGCTTGTGAGATTCCCAAATGGCAGGGTGCTCCGGATCCTTCTCGGCCCATTGAGCAATCGGACAGATCACGTCAGCCATTGGCAACCGCCGTAAGTAGGCTCTGGTTAAGAGAGTTGAAAGTGAGACCGCCCTCGGGCAGGGTGAATTCGCCCGCACTTGCATTCGTAGATGACGCCGGCAGGTCTGACCTGAACCAGCTGGACGTGTCAAGCCCGCATGGGATTCCCTCTGAAACGACGGCCGCGAGTTGCATCAACCCCTCCATTCCGACTGCCGATTCAAAAGCTGAGCTGACCACCACCTTCGCTCCGCGTGACTGCGCCCATTTGTGGAGACTCAGACACTTCCCCCATCCGCCCACCAGAGTCGGCTTAAGCACGACGGCCGCCGGAACGAATCGTGTTTGCATCCCGGTCGCAAAGTACTCCGACAGGGATTCATCGAGCGCAATCGGGACAGGCGTACTCACTTGCAATTCAGGCATCATCCGCAGATTATTAATTGGCTCTTCGATATACTCAATATCTAGGCCAGCGACCCTGTTCAGGAAGCTGTTGGCTTGCTCGAGAGTCCACCGGCGGTTGGCATCGAGACGAAGTGCGACCGACTTGTCGAGCACGGCTCGTATTTGCCCTACAGTCTCGACGTCATGCTCGATTGACTCAACACCCACTTTGAGTTTGACGGCGCGATAGCCTTGATGATGAAGCGCTTTCGCTCGGGCGACCATCTCTTCGCGAGATCCGCTCAGGAAGGCATTTACCGTGACTCTATTTGGCGATTCGGTTCGAATCAGTGTGTGAAGCTGCCTTCCTTCACGAGCTGAGTAAAGCATGAACAACGCGGTAGAGATCCCAAAGCTCACGGAATGGTATAGTGCATCCAGGCGGCTCAACAACTCAGGCTGATCGATAAACTCGCTATGTGTATTGGGGAGTGACGATTTCCCATATTCCGGGAGAACGAGTGATACCTGCGCCAGAGTATCCGACAGGTCTTCTTTGCTGAATCCGGGAAGCGGTGCGACTTCGCCAAGACTCTCATTGCCGGCGTCATCCTGCATTCTCACGATGATCCCATCGCGCGAGTCGATCTGTCGCCGCCCCAACCGCAGCGGGCGCACCAGGTCGAGGTGGTACCGATGCAGCGAGGACCGAATTCTCATACCAGCCAGCCGAATGAGAACAGCAGACTAAAGAAGAGCAGAAGGCGACCGGTCGACGCGAGCGCCCTATTGAGTTCACGCCCTTCTTCGGTGAAGACCCGTTTGATCGTCGGTAGAGCCAGAAGTAGAACCAGAATTGCAAAGAGCGATCTCGGGCGCATTTCGGCTGTTCCAAATAGAATCGCGGGAATGATACAGGCTATCGCTATACAAGTGAGATACTGAGCTTTAGCAAACGTCTTTCCAAATCGAACCTGCAGCGTCTTCTTCCCGGCAATCCGGTCATTGTCCAGGTCTCTGAGGTTATTGACAACCAATATTCCCACCGAGAACAATCCCGGCGCCAGGCCTCCAATTACCGCTGTCCAACTGAATTCCTGTGCCTGGACATAATACGTGCCGGCAGTCGCCACCGGTCCGAAGAAGATGAGAACAAAGATGTCGCCGAGTCCAAGATATCCGATGGGAAACGGACCAGCTGTGTAGAGAATACCGAACAGGATCGATAAAGAACCTATCACGGCAATTGGCCAGCCGCCCCGGCTGACCAGGTAAAGTCCGACGAAAAACGCCAAACTGAAAACAACCCCGGTCGCGGTGCTCATCGCTGTAGGAGTGACCAGTTGCGCCTGGGTAACACGCATCGGTCCCAGCCGATCACTTGTGTCGGTACCTTTGACAAAATCCATATAGTCATTTGCGAAATTGGTCCCAATCTGAATTAGGACCGCAGCTACGAGTGCCGCAATCGCCGCGCCCCAGTGCCCCTTGTCGGCGTGAAACGCCATGGCTGTGCCGATGATGACCGGCGCGATCGCCGCCCACAGCGTCTTGGGACGGCTCGCCATTATCCAGATTTCTGCCTGTGAATATGCCATGTATCTCCGTTAGGGACGCCGTGGAAATTTGGCGAAGTTCGGTTTCCGCTTCTGCACGAAGGCATCCCGCCCTTCCTGTGCTTCATCGGACATGTAGTAGAGCAGAGTGGCGTTACCGGCCAACTCCTGCAATCCGGCCTGACCATCGCAATCGGCGTTGAGCGCGGCCTTCAAACAGCGGATCGCCAATGATGAATTGGCGAGAATTTCCTGGCACCACCTGACAGTCTCAGCTTCCAGTTCGGCAACTGGCACGACGGTATTGACCAATCCCATGTCGAGTGCCTGCTTCGCGTCATACTGCCGACAGAGAAACCAGATCTCACGCGCCTTCTTCTGACCGACTATACGCGCCATATAGCTGGCGCCATAGCCGCCGTCGAACGATCCCACTCGCGGTCCGGTCTGGCCGAATCGGGCGTTCTCGGCGGCGATTGTCAGGTCGCACATGAGATGAAGGACATGTCCTCCCCCAATCGCGTAGCCGGCCACCATCGCAATCACCGGTTTGGGACAGGTTCGAATCTGACGCTGAAAGTCGAGCACATTCAGGCGATTGACTCCCTTTTCGTCTTTGTAGCCGGCATCTCCCCTGATCTTCTGGTCACCACCAGAGCAGAACGCTTTCTCCCCCTGGCCCGTCAGAATGACAACGCCAATCGATTCATCGTCACGGGCATCGGCGAGCGCCTGGCTCATTTCGAATACAGTCTGCGGTCGAAACGCATTTCGTACCTCAGGACGATTGATGGTGATCTTGGCGATACCATCGTACTTGTGATAGAGAATGTCGGTGAATGTTCCGGCATCCTTCCAGGGTATGGTCGGCATAGGTTGCTAAATTCCTTCCAGCAGAAAGGTGCGTAAGGTTTCAATATAGGGTGAGGGCTTTTCAAAGTGAAGTGCATGCCCTGCTTCGGGACAGACCCAGACGGTCCCGTCCTGGCATTCGTCGCACAAATCGAGGGCGAGGCCAAGGTACTTGTCGTCTTCTGATCCCGCGGCAAACAGTATCTGATGGGGCAATTCCCTCAGTCTCTGGGCAAGATATGGCTGACTCCCGGTCCCCATCCCAACGAGCGCCTTAGCCAGTTCACCTGAATCGTTTTTCAACCGTCGCTCAAGCAACGCGGCAAATCTGGCGGCGTCATGGCGAATGGTATGAAACAGCGGCTGGTCATACCATCCGTTCAGAAATTCTGCAAGCGGCAGCCCACGCAACTTCTCGGCCAGTGCCTTATCCGATTGGCGACGGGCTTCACGTTCCGATTCGGTCTCAAGCCCGGCTGACCCGGATTCGATCATGATCCGCTCAAATCGATCCGGGTAGGTGATAGCCAGATAGAGGGCAATCCGACCACCCATCGAGTATCCAACAAGATGACAGCGAGGTATCCCAACACGATTCATGAGATCAATAAGTTGTCGGGCGGCCGATGCAATCGAATATTCGCCATCTGCGAATCCGATACTTCCACCATGTCCCGGCAAGTCGACCTGGATAGTCCGGTGAGTCTGCCCAATTGGAGCGGCAACTTCATCCCAGTCTTCTTTGCAGCCCAGGAATCCATGAAGGAAAATGACCGGGAACCGATCTGTGCCTGAGTCAATGAAACGTGGAAGTTGCAATTCGTTGCTCACGATTTAACCTCACGTGATCTCAGCAGTGCATTGCAGTCTTGCACCAATGAATCATGGAATGTTTGATTCTGCACACGGTCAATCACAACTTCGATCAACGCTGACTTTCCCGTCGTGGTCAGTTCGAGGTACGCTGTTCCCAGTTCACCTGCCGTCCTGACAGATTGGTGCTCAATCTCGAACATCTCGGCGGCATGCTCGAACTGCCAGTCATGCCGGGCAATGAAGTACTTGTCCAAGAGCTCCGGGTAGTTACGTATTGGGAGGTGCCCGAATATCCCTCCTCCAGAATTGTTCAATACTACTATGGTGACTGAGACCTGAGCCTCTTTCAATATCGCCAGTGAGTTCAGGTCATGCAAGAGGGCCAGATCGCCGACAAGCAAGGTGACCGGTTGGCCAAGACCTTCGGCGTAGCCAACAGCCGCAGCAACTGTGCCATCAATGCCGCTGGCACCCCGGTTTGATGCTACTTGGACCATACGGCCGAGACTCCCAGCAAACATGTCGGCGAGGCGGATCGGCATGCTTGACGCAACAAAGAGCCCGTGGCTTTGCGGCAGATGGTCCAACATCGATGTGACCGCGGCGGCTTCAGTCATGTATGGACAATGGCTCAGGGCCTCATCGACTTTCCCTGCTATCGCATTGCTCGCAGTCTGCGCCAGAGATAGAATTGCACTCTCCTTTGAAGAGGGTATCGATCGCTCCAATGCTCCGCAGAACCGGGATACCGATGACACTATTTGGCATGTTACGCTCTCGACCGGGTCATATCGATGAGCGCCATCGGTTACGACCACATGCTCGCCGGGTGCTGACTCTTTGATGAGGATGAGCAATCGTTTCGATGTTATCCTGTCGCCACACTGGATCACGACATCGGGATGGAGCTGCTCACGCAACTCTTTCGAAGCCAGCAACAGGTCATAATGCGATATGATCTGATGATGCCCGGTCATGCTGATGCCGGACTGGATGTCGGCGAATATCGGCCAGTTGAGTTTCTGTCCGAGACTGATGACGGCGACCCGGTCCTCGCGACGAGTCAGCTTTCCGGCTATTATCAATCCACGAGTGGACTGCTTGACAGCATGGGCAATACGTTCGAGCTGGTGCTCGGCACCTCTGGATACGCCGGCATACTCAGAGTATGGCACAGCGTTTTGCTGCCAGCCGGCTATCGATGTCAGATAGGCCGAGTAGTCGAAACTGTCTTGAGTCGGCTCCAATGGTTCTCGATATGGGCAGTTCAATTGAACTGGGCCACCGGGAGAGGCAATAGCAGCGTGAACTAACTGGTCGACAGTCGATAGTATCTGTCCAGCCGGGACGGCGACGTCCGGACAAGGCAGGTCGACAAAGTACTTCGCATAAGAGCCAAAGAGCTTGAGCTGATTTATCGTCTGGTTGGCGCCGCGACTTCTGAGTTCTGCGGGGCGATCGGCAGTCAGCACGATCAGCGGCAGACTGTCGGCCGATGCTTCGACCACCGCCGGGAAGAAATTGGCGGCTGCCGTACCTGATGTACAGATGATGACTGCCGGTTTGCCGGAGGCCCGCATATACCCGATTGCGCGATAGGCGGTGCCGCGTTCATCGAAGTGGACATGTGCTTTCACTGCCGGGTGCAATGCAACCGCCGCGACGAGCGGCGTTGAGCGTGATCCGGGCGACAGGCAGAAGTAGTCAATGCCATGCCGGACCAGTTCTTCGACTATGAGCGAGCCCCACAGCGAATTGATATTGGCAGTCACTAGATTCATTTCGATTTCAGGATATTGTAAAGCGGCGCAATCTTCT
This sequence comes from Candidatus Zixiibacteriota bacterium, assembly GCA_049290195.1. Taxonomy (GTDB): domain Bacteria; phylum Zixibacteria; class MSB-5A5; order GN15; family FEB-12; genus FEB-12. The sequence continues at coordinate 24,421 of JBATNE010000233.1, read as the reverse complement.
GATCGATCTCGTCCCACTCGGATTCAGGATCCGAACCGGCGACCACTCCAGCCCCGGCGTAGAGCGTTGCGGACTTTCCGCGGATGATTGCCGAGCGTATTCCCACCGCAAGCTCGGCCTCGGCTCCGCCGATTCGGCCGACCGGGCCAGCGTACCAGCCACGATCAAATGGCTCAATCTGTCCAAGCTGAGCCATAGCAGCTTCTTTCGGTGCTCCGCACACCGCAGGGCTTGGGTGCAACTGGGCGACAACCTCATTATCGCCTATCCCAGTTTTGAGTGTTCCGCGATAGGCACGAGCCAGATGCTGCAGCCGCGCCAGTTTGCGCACGGAGAGTGACGCATCAGCGTCGACCGACTGGCACAGTCTTGAGAGTGATTCGGCGATGTGCGTATCGACTACTTTGTGCTCAAGCAATTCCTTGTCGCCGGTCATCAATTCCTGGGCAAGCCTGTCATCTTCGGAATCATTTCGTCCCCGGACTCGCGTGCCGGCGAGTGACTCGGTTTCTATTCTATCGCCACGTCTTGAGTAGAGTCGCTCTGGCGAGGCGCCAACGAAAGCGAGCTCATCGGAGAGCTGCAGAGCGAACAGATAGCAACCCTCGGCCAGCGGTTGCATTCGCTCGGCGATCAGGAATGGATCGAGCGTGCTATCAAATGCCAGGTTCAGCGCCCGTGCCGGGACAAATTTTTCAAGTCTCCCCTGCTTTATTGCTTCAAGTCCAAGCTGGACTGAGGCGCACCAGTCAGACTTACTGACGGCATCGGTGGATGTGATCAGCTCCGGCATACGCTTTTCGGCAGCAACAGGTGACTTGACATTCATCAGCGATGAGAACGAGCCGAAGCGCGATGACTCATCGTCGCGGTAGTTGATCGCCAGTACATACTCTTCGCCGCGACGAGTGATCTCGATCGATGGTATCAGGAAGCACGAGTACGGCGATGAGGCATCGTCGGCATTCTCATATTCACTGGCTCCAAAGCGGAAGGCGCCGATGTAGTTCAGCTTCATGTCAAGTGTACGCGCGCCCGAGACATCGCCGCCAAAGTTGGCATCGGCGATATCTTCGGGATACAAGATATCGACTGCGGAAAGGCCGGCGATCTCAAAGTTACCATCGCGATCACGCCAGTAGATTCTCGTGCTATTCGTATGGGAACGCACCCAGGCCAACAGGTCGAGCGGTTCGATCACCAGTTCCATCCGGTGTATGCCGCCATGGACCAGCCCGCGAGCACCCTGCTGGACACGACGCGCCAATTCCATAGTGGCTGTCGCCACTGCTACAGCTGTAGTTCGGGCTATGAGCGGGGTCATTTCTTGTCCCCCGAGTAGATCGAGGCCACGCCAAAAGTGAGGGGCACCGCCGTGACATTTTTGAAGTCAGCGTCAGTCATCAAGGTGCAGAACGCCTCGCCATAGGGAAAGGTTTCTACGGTCTTGTTCAGATATCTATAGGCATAGCTGTCGCCGGAGATCAGGCCGCCGAGGATCGGCAGGATATGCCTGAAGTAGAACAGGTATCCGGCTCTGAGCAGGCCATTTCTTGGCAACGAGAATTCCAGGACCAGCAGTCTTCCGCCGGGGCGGAGGACGCGGTGCATTTCTTTTAGGGCCGATGAGACATCGGTGACATTTCGAATTCCAAACGAGATCGTGACCACATCGGCACTGCTATCCGGCGCCGGGATTTTTCCGGCATCGCCGGTCTTGAGAACGAGTTTGTCCGACAGCCCGAGCTTTTCGATCTTGGTCCGGCCGATCGCGAGCATGTTCTCAGCAAGGTCCATACCTTCGCCACGGGAGACCTTTCCGGTCTGGTACAAAGAGACCAATTGATCTCCGGTGCCGGTGGCCAGATCGAGCGATATCAGGTCCGATCGATTCGGCAGCATTTGGCCGACCCGTTTACGCCAATATTTGTCCCGATTGAACGACAACAGGTGGTTCAACAGGTCATAGCGGGACGCGATCCGGTCGAACATTTTCCAGACCTCGTGGCGCGATGGTGCCGGGGCAGACAATTTGGACTCCTCGGTGGCTACATTCATGGCGGAGGTAATATAGTCAGGCCGGGACTATATTCAAGCCCGCTGTAACCTCTTGACAGAGCAACTTTTGTCGATATATTGTCGTAGAGTATTCGAAACTGACCTTTAGCTCCCCGAAAGGAGGCACTACAAGATGACTGTCGCAAGAGCATATGACAAGGCTGTGGTGCGCCACGGGGAACTCATCGCTCGCTGAGCCGAGCCTCTCTTTTTCCCAGTCCAACCAGGCATTGAGCCCGCATTATCAAGCGGTGTTTCCTTGTGTCATGCGCCACAACCCCTGCTTAGGCAGGCATCCGTTGGCCGGCATTCCGACTTTGGATCGGAGTGACGATACATGAACATATACTGGTGGTAACAACAATGTCTTTGGAAGCTCTGGGATGGACACCATCCCTCGAATCACAGTTCGCCGAGTTCCGCACGCGCGGTTTTGTACCTGCTCGCGTGATAGTGGAGCATCGGGAACGATATATCATCTCAAGCGATTTTGGCGACAAGTCGGCCGAAGTGACCGGCAAGCTCCGGTTCGGAGCAACATCGCGGCTCGATTTCCCAACAGTCGGTGACTGGGTCGCGACCAGCGGCTCCGCTACCGATGAGCTATTCGTCATCCACGCATTCTTGCCACGCCGGACGCTCTTTGTGCGCAAGGTGGCGGGACAGAACACGGAACCTCAGCCCCTCGCGGCCAATATCGACTCGGTCTTTCTGGTGACCGATGGCGGTCTTGATTTCAATCCGCGCCGGATGGAGCGGTATCTGACGCTGGCGTATGAAAGTGGCGCTATACCGATCATCTTATTGAACAAGGCGGACATCTCGGCTGATATGGACGAGCGGATTGTCGAGATGGAGTCATCGGCTCCCGGCGTGCCGGTGCTGGCGATCAGCGCCGCGACCGGCGAGCATTTCGATCAACTCGCGCCATACATCGAGAGCGGCAAGACGATCACCCTGATTGGATCATCGGGTGTCGGCAAGTCGACCATAGTCAATCGCCTGTTGGGCGAAGAGCGGATCAAGACCAACGAGGTGAGTGATTTCCAGGGTCGCGGGCGCCACACGACAACTTCGCGACAACTGATCGCATTGCCGACCGGCGGCCTCTTGATCGACACTCCCGGGATGCGGGAGATTCAGCTCTGGGCCGATGAGGATTCATTGGCCGGTACGTTTGAAGATATCGACCAACTTGTTTCCAATTGTCGCTTCAGCGACTGCACGCATGCCTCGGAGCCGGGGTGCGCGGTACGCGCGGCGCTTGAGGACGGGACGCTGGCGGAGGATCGGTACGCCAGTTATCTCAAGCTCAAGCGTGAGTTGCGATATCTCGAGACCCGTCAGGATATCAAAGCGGCGCTGGCGGAGAAGGCTCGCTGGAAGAAGATCCATCGGATCGGCATGGAGCATATGCGCATCAAGTACGGCGGCGGGCGAAAGCAGAGGTAGTGCGGCCGCGCGCATTTGGCTCGGTTCTCGTCTCCGCTCCGCCGGACGAATCTAGAGTAGCCCACCCGTAGGGTGGGTTCCGATCATTGTCGATGAATGCAAAGTCACACCCTTCGGGTGTGCTACTCATAAGCCATTGTTGGATTTGCTTGTCCAAGCAATTGGGTTCGTTTCAGATATTTACTTTTTGCACAGCCTCCAATCCCCACCAAACTTCTCAGGCATACCTTTCCCTTGTTCATGGTATCCTCCATATACACCGCTCAACTCAGCTTCTGGCGCGATTATGGCCAGTTTTTGCAGGAGTGCAGGTATGCGTCATTGCGAGAAGTGATTCGCGTTAGCGATATACGACGAAGCAATCTGTCTAACCCTACAGCACCCAGCCTTCCTACGTCCACCCCTGGTGACCCGGTATGCGCAGAGGCGGAAAGGGGTGCTGAATGAAGGGAAAGATCGCCACGCCCCTTTCGACCTCTGGTCGAAGGGACTCGCAATGACGCATGAGAGCGATTTGACAAGTGTGTACATTGTGCTATCTTAATCGCAAGGCGGAGTGTGATATGAAGTGTGTCGGGGCGGTAATTCTGTGGGCGGTAATCTTTTCAATTACAGCAACGGATCAAGCGCGGGGGGATTGGATCAAGGGCTATTTTTCGCCTGCATCAAAGATTGACTCAATTCAGCGAATCGCCCACATAGTCGACACCAAGGACAGCACGTATCTTGGAATTACGATTGTTCCAGCCGGTGATGTTAATAGTGATGGATTTCAGGACTTTATCCTCTGTCGAGAGAAGTTTCAAAATACTGGCCGAGATGATAGTTGCTTTCTGTACTTAGGTGGAAATCCGCCATCTGGAGTCTACGCGAAGGGATTTGCTCATTTGAAGTATGGCATGACAAATGTCGGGGATGTAAATGGCGATGGTTTCCCTGACTTTGCAGTTCCAGCGTTTTATCCACCAGATACATCGCAAATTGAACTGTTTTTCGGCGGCCCACAAATGGATGACACGGCTGATTTTGTATTTCCCCACACATTTTCTCGTATACCGAAGGCAGCAGACTTGGATGGAGACGGGCAATTGGAACTCGCATTGGGAGATCGAAATCAAGGATACGTCCGCATATACAGTATCGGCGAAGACCGGGACACTATCCCAAAGTACATCATTCCCGATACTTCGAATAGCTTCGGAAACAATCTGGCCGTCGGCGACTTCAACGGGGATGGGTATTCTGATCTAGCTGTGGCAGCCTACATCAATCGCATGAGTTTCTCAGGCCTTCCGCCATTCGTGAAGTTCTATTGGGGTGGTCCGACATTTGACACAATCCCAGATCTTCAGATTACTGACCCAGCGAGAGACTTCGGCCGCCTGCTGGTTCCTATTGGGGACTTCAATGGCGATGGGTATGAAGACATTTTCGTTTCGGGAGGTAGTAATAACCGCTATGGGATCTATTTTGGTGGCCCAAATATTGATGCCCAACAAGATCTGTGCATAAACTGGTATGATCTGTTTGCTCCCGAATCGGCGAGTCCTGCAGGTGACATTAATCACGACGGGTTTCCTGACCTCTTGGTCGGTGAAACAGTGGCAGGAACTGGCTATTTTGCTGTCTATTTGGGAGGGCCACAGGCCGATTCACTCTTTGACATTCAAATTACTTTCACAGACTTTCCGTCGGAGAGTCATCAGGCACTTGGATATGAAGTCCGCGGACTTGGTGACGTCAATGGCGACAGCCGGGACGACTTTGGAGTTTTTTCTTTGACTCAGACCGTTCAGGGCCGCGGCGAGCTGGACGTTTTTGGAGGATGGAATTCAAGTCCGACTGACGTGCATGATGATCACGGGTCAGGCCTTCCTACCTCCTTCTCCCTCTACCCTGCCTATCCCAACCCGTTTAATCCTTCGACGGCTATTTCATTCGATCTGCCGAAGCGGGCGGGGGTCAAACTGATTGTATTCGATGTGCTGGGGCGAGAAGTGCGGAGGTTGGTGGATCAGGAGATGGCGGCTGGGGCGCACTCAGTATCGTGGAATGGGACGAATGATGCGGGGAAAGCGGTGGCGAGTGGGGTGTATTTTTTCAAGATGGTGTCGGGGGAGTTTGAGAAGAGTGTGAAGGGGATGTTGGTGAAGTGAACCCACCCTGAAGGGTGTGGTACCGCATGGCGTGAACGCCCAGAGGCGTTAGAGGATGTTGGACTCGAACGCCGGGCAGAGGCGCCCGGCGTGCACATGGTTGGAAGGGCTTGCGTTCGCAGGTTCAGGCTTCAACTCCGCTCAGCCCGACGACCTGACGTGTCGGGTTTCTCATCCCGCTTCGCGGGAATCGGAACCCGACCTACTACTCTGTTCAGCCCGACGAAAGAATAATCGCACCCTTTGGGTGCGGCACCGAGCAAGTGCCCGATGAATAGGGTCCTATCTACGGCTGGACGGCCTTTTTGTATGGGAACTTCTTCGACACGTTCTTCACCAGCGATTCGGCCATTTTCTCGGCAGAACTCCCAACCGAGCCGGAAGCTTCATGGTCATACTGCCAGACCAATTCCCCACTGCCTCCTTCGTGAATGGCAATGGTCACATTGACTTTGTTGGTGTTGCCCCAGACCCCGAGCAGCAATCCCAGTCCTACGGCAAGGCCGGTAGACATGGGGCGTTCGCGATAGATCGATCCGGAAATAGCGGCATCGGTACCAACAATTTTGCAGATCTCCTCTTTGGTCATGTCTGCCATTTTCTCATAGGGAACGCCGGCTTTGGTCAGAAGAGCATTGGTCTTGTCGATATCCTGGAAATCTATCGTATACTCCCCCTTCTGCTGGCGATTGAGGAAGCGGGTGTACAGCTCACGCTGCATGTTATACCCTTCCTCGGACTCCGCTTTCTGAGCCATTTCCATGGTGTAATCCTTGGGGAGCTTGTGCGGGTCGATCGTAACCTTGAGCGGGAGGATGCAGATCAATTTATGATTCTGGCGATAGGAATCGAATTTAGGGGATGTGTAGAGCGTTGGTCCGCCGCAGGCTGCTAGCAGAAACATGATGGCTGCGGCCAGAAGAGACGTTCGAGCACATTTCATGGGTAACCTCCCGGTCAGTAGTTGTCGACATGCAGGGTGCTGCAAGTCGAGGTCGTGGACAAATTTGTAGATGTAATTAACTGTCGACGGCCGGAGTTGACAAGCGGATATTCGCGGCCGGGCAGAGAAATCACGGGAGTGCAATAATTTTCACGCTCTAGTACTCAAACAGAAAGCCCCGCGGGTGCGGGGCTTTGTTCGTTTATACGAAGAAAGGCCGTCGGCTACCTGAGTAGCGACGGCCCGATAAACTGATCTTAGGCGTATGCTTCAGCTTCGTTACACTTGCAGATGCCGGTGTTCACGTCCTTGAATTTCCACGCGCCAGTGGTCGACTTGGCCGCTTTCACGTGTTTTACATACAGAATCGGCGTTCCGCATACGGGACAGTTGTGTACATCGGAGCGCTTCTTCGACTTCTCAGCGAAGTTCATTTTCTTTGCCATAAGAAAAGACCTCCTCTATTTCTAAACGTTCTTCGATTCCGCCCTGGCGAGCATTGAGCTCTTCTTTCACGGCGACCAAAAGCCTCGTCGTTTCCCACAACAGGTTAAACTCCTGATTGTTCACGAAACCTGACGACGCCTTACTAAAATAATCGGCCGCAGAGCGGAACTCCTTATGTTTCAACGCCTGAAGCGCCAAACAATACGCCTTTTCAGATGGGCTAAGCATCGTGACCCTTTTCTCCAAAGAGGTGTTCGGCCTCTTTGAGCCGTTTGACGTATGGTTCCACTTTGTAGCGGCTCTGCTTCAGGTAATATATAATGATGGCCGACAAAAGCAAGGCGTCTCTGTTCTTCTGTACAGTAGCGGATTTAAGGGCATCATCAAGGACCGACAGCAGGTGCTGTTTGCCGTGGGCGGCATGTTCAAAGAGCTCGGCCATGGCACCTAACTTATTATAGAATAACGAGATAGTGTCTTCGTCGAACGCCTTGGGATCTTCGGGGCCCCGCTTGAGCGTCATCTTCTGGAACGACTCGGTCTTGTCTTCCCAGCGATCGATTTCCCGGACAATCTTGTTTCGGGCCGGGGTGGCGTCCGGGACGGCGCCGATCTCGTGTCGGATTGCGCCAAGAATCTGGCCGATTCTGGATTGGTCGACAGTCCGGAGGCCGGGTTCTTCGAGCCATCGGTTGTGCTCGGCGAACCATCCACCGATTTCTTCGGTCAGGTCCGAGCCTTTTTGGAATCCACGGGCGATATCATCGAGCCGGTTGATCCCTTCGAGCACCGACAGGCGGTCTTCTTTGACCGCGACGGCGCGTTCGAGAAACGACTCAAGGACAGATTCCAGCGATTTGAGTGTCTCAGTTCGACTCAAGCGATTCTCCAATCAACGTGGTCGTGACATTCCGGCTGTTGGTTAAGCGGCTACCGCTTTTCTGCTTGAGGTAATCATCGAACAAACCGGCCAGCCGGTTGACCATCTGGTCAAGCTGGGCGTTCGGTTTTTCATCAGGTTCCGGAGTGGTGCGGCGATCGGCAGGAGTGATAATGCCGGCCAGTTTGAGCTGGGCAAGGCGGCGAAGGGTTTCTTCGCGGCCGAACGGACTCACTTTGCAGATCTGATCGATCGTGCGATGACCATCGACCAGCGCCATGACGTTCCATTCTTCGGCTTTGAGGGCGACATTGCGGGTCCGGCCCCCCTGCGACGAGGATATAATGTAGATGATATCGCGATCCGGGATCGCTTCGTTAATCATGTTCATTTCATCGAACCGGCGAAGACCTTCGAGAATCACGTTTTCAACGGAGAGGCGCACGGTGACTTCTTCGATAGTCGGGAACTGGTTCTCATAGAACTTAAACGACCCGGACTGCCAGGAGAGGAGGGAATAGAGAAGTTGTTCCACCTGCTGGTGGATGACTTCTTCGAGATCGGCGCGATCGATATACGCTTTGGCGATCAGGATTTCCCCGAGGCGGCGGGTGTTGTCGGTCTTGGCCTGAGTCTGGACGGCATCCTCAAGCTGTTCGGCGGTCAGCTTTCCTTTTTCCTTGAGGAGTTGTCCCAGGTGGAAAGTCTGGCGGGGGCCGTAGCCGTAGGTGATATCCCCGTTTTCGAAATAGATCATGACGATATTATCATCACGCTGAATGCCGAGTGTTCCGGATTTGCGCCCCGCTGCGATTAACTGAAAGATTTCGGGCAGGGTGAATTTCTCAATGTTGCCCTGAAGATCGAGATCCATATACGTCCCTGTTCTCTACCGACTTTTCAAAGATGCTAAATATTGTAAATGCGACGTCAGTCATTACCGGAGGAGTCGGCCAGTAGGTATGTTGGCATCACTCCGGTCGAAGCTCATATATTTCGACGCGCAGTGAGATGATACAGGCTTGTAATGATTCAGTCAATATCGAACTTGCGAATGATCCGTCAAAATACGCAAAGAGTGCGGTTGGTCTTGATTGTTCGGGAGTTTGACGTAGTACGCAGAAACGAAAATGTTGTTTGCCCGGCATCAACAGTGTCGATATTTTGACCGGATGTGAAAAGGTGGCAGGTTCTATGAGCGACCCGATCAAGATAATCAAGATGAAGCCCGGAACCGGGCGGTATTACGTTACGCTGTCAAACCGGAGTGAGCCCATCTCCGTTTCTGAGATGCTGGTGTTTCAACATCGGCTCAAAGAGGGGATTGTCATAACGGAACCTCAATTGGTCCAGCTTGAAGCTGAGGCTGATTTGGATGAGTGTGATCGGGTGGCAGCAAGGTTGTTGACGATGCGAGAGCAATCGATCGGAGAATTGCGGTCCAAGCTGGCGCGTCGCGGGTTCAAGCCGGATTCGGTTAAGGCAACGGTCAGGAAATACATTGATAACGGGCTCTTAGATGATGCCCATTACGCTCAGAATGTGGCGCGGGGGCTGTTGGCGAGGAACCCATCGGGGAAACCGTACCTGGTGGCGTATTTGCAGCATAGGCTGATCTCCCGGGATATTGCCGAACAGACGGCGGAGATGCTGTTGGCGGACGAGGATGATGTGGAGCTTGCGGTTAAGTCGTTGGAGCGCCGATGGTCCACCCTGAGCCAGTTTGACCTTGAACGAGCCCGAAGCAAGGCATATACTTACCTGAGTCGGCGGGGAATTAGCTATTCGGCGGCAAAGGCCGCGTTCGACCGCCTGTGGAACCGCTCGGAAAAGGACGGAAGCGATTAAGACTTCGGACATACGACAGTCGTTTTTGGATTACTTTGTGCGAAACCAGCATAAGTTGGTGGCATCATCGCCGGTAATCCCGTTCAACGACCCTACCATACTGTTCGCCAATGCCGGCATGAACCAATTCAAGGACATATTTACCGGACAACGGACAACAGACTTCAAACGGGCCACCAGTTCGCAAAAATGTATCCGGGCAGGCGGCAAGCATAACGATTTGGATAATGTCGGGTTTACTGCCCGGCACCACACGTTCTTTGAAATGCTCGGCAACTTCTCGTTTGGGGATTACTTCAAGGAAGAAGCGATCAAGTTTGCCTGGGATTGGGTGACCAATGAACTCAAGCTTCCCAAAGACAAGCTATATGCAACGGTGTATGAAACCGACGACGATGCTTTTGCCTTGTGGGAAAAGATTGCCCCGGAACTCAGGGGTGAAAAAGTAATCCGGTTCGGCAAGAAGGATAATTTCTGGTCGATGGGGGATGTCGGGCCTTGCGGACCATGCTCGGAAATTCATTTCGATCGCGGTGAGAAGTACGGAACCGGCCCGGGGGATGTCGTCAATGGCGAAACCGACCGGTTTGTGGAGATCTGGAACCTGGTGTTCATGCAGTATGAGCAGCAACCGGGCGGAAAACAGGTGCCATTGCCGAAACCATCGGTGGACACCGGCGCCGGGTTGGAACGAATCGCCTGTGTGATGCAGGGAAAAGAGACGAACTATGGGATCGACCTGTTCCAGAATATTATCGCGGCGATTTCGGAACTGACGAGATCGCATTACAAGGACAACCCGACATCGCATCAGGTGGTGGCGGACCATATCCGTGCGCTCACATTCGCGCTGGCCGATGGTGCCGGGATTTCCAACGAAGGGCGCGGGTATGTTTTGCGGAGGATTCTCCGTAGAGCGGCACGCCACGGGAGATTACTGGGTGCACATGAGCCGTTTATCTACAAGCTCGTGCCGGTTCTCGTGAATGAAATGGGTTCGGCTTATCCGGAAATCAAGGAAAAGCAGGACCATGTGATGCGGGTGATCCAGGTGGAGGAAGAAGGATTCCTTCGGACCCTGGATACCGGGCTTGATATGTTCGAGAAAGTAGCCAAGAAGGTCAGAGCGAGTGGGTCGACGGTTGTCGATGGTGAGACCGTGTTCAAGCTGTACGACACGTATGGATTCCCGGCGGACTTGACGGAGATTATCGCGCACGAGCAGGGGCTGACGCTGGATTTGATCGGTTTTGAAGACGCGATGAAGCGGCAGCAGGACCAAAGCCGGGCGGCGAGTAAGTTTGATGCCAGCGATGCGGTGATGAGAGCGCTCCTGGATAAGGAGGCTTATAAGGGTAAGCCGTCGGAGTTTGTCCGCGAGCCACTCTCGGCCCCGGCGAGAGTCGAACTGCGAACAGCAATTGATCAGACTTCGGATGCAGTCAAGCATGTTGCTCTGATTCTCGACAAGACTCCATTCTATGCTGAATCAGGCGGTCAGGTAAGTGATACCGGAACGATATCTACCGCGACTGCGGAGCTTGAGGTCAAAGCAGTCTACGGGCACAAGGATTGGCGCGTTCACGAAGGGATGATTGTCCGTGGGTCGCTTGAAGATCTCAAAGCATCGACCGCTGTGACTGCTACCGTTGACGCCGAGCGGCGCTGGGATATTATGCGGAACCACACCGCCACCCACTTGGCACAGGCGGCGCTTCGGAAAGTGCTTGGGGATCATGTCAAGCAGTCGGGATCGTATGTCGGACCGGACAGACTTCGGTTTGACTTCTCGCACCACCAACCGGTGACTCAGGAAGAGATCAGGCAGATTGAAGAGCTGGTCAATGAGCAGATACTCAAGGCAATCGATGTGAATACAGTCGAGATGCCGATTGAAGAAGCCAAGAAATCAGGCGCGATGGCGCTATTCGGTGAGAAATACGGCGACACCGTGCGGGTGGTCTCTGTGCCGGGCTTCTCGAAAGAGCTGTGCGGCGGAACGCATGTGCAGAATACTTCGCAGATCGGGCCGTTCTTTGTGACGCTGGAGACCGGGATAGCATCGGGGGTACGCCGTATCGAAGCGATCACCGGTCGTGAAGCGCAGAAATATATGCTGGAAGCAAAGCAGTTCCGTCGTGAGGCGGCCAATGCTGTTGGTCGTCCGGAAGCTGACGCGCTCAAGGGGATTGAAATGTTGCGCGAAGAGAACAGCGCACTTCAGAAGGAACTGAAGAAGGTCAAAGCTGAAATGTTTTCCGGCGGTGGCAAGTCGGTCGGAAAAGAAGAAGCGGTCGGCGCCCTGACATTGATAACGCACGACTTTGGCGATTCGGACAAGGATGTTATGTCCGGCTGGCTTGATACGCAGAAGGCGCGCAACCAGGCGGTCGTTGTCATTGCGCTGGGAATGGTGGACGGTAAGCCGACTTATCTGGCGGCGGCATCGCACGAAGCGGTGACAATTCATAAGGCGGATGTCGGTCAGCTCTCCAAGGAGCTTCTCCCCTTGTTTGGTGGACGTGGCGGCGGCAAGCCGGCGTTTTCACAGGGCGGAGTCGCAGTCGGAACCAAAGCGGATGATTTGTTTGCAAAAGCCAAGGAACTGCTGACGGGGCGGAAATAGTTGATGACTACTGTCTTTGAAAAACTGCTCGAAACCAGACGGAAACGAGGGGGCGGGTTCTTCCTGCTTCTCGATCCGGATCGGGCCGGCGGCGATAGCTACATTGATAGGGCCGAAATGGCCTATGAATGTGGTGTGGACGCCATCCTGGTGGGATCATCGTTTGTGTTAAAGAGCACCTTCTCCGAAGCAGTCCGTCAGATCAAGGAAGTGACGCCCCTTCCGGTGGTCATTTTCCCCGGCTCGTTTGCACAGATAACCCCGCATGCCGATGCGATACTGTTTACCTCTCTTCTGTCCGGCCGGAATCCGAATTACCTGGTCGAAGAACAGGTCAAAGGTGCGCCAATCGTGAAGAACCTCGGCCTTGAGCCGATTCCAACGGCGTATCTGCTGATCGAATCCGGGCAGGTAACATCGGTGCAGTATATCAGCGGAACGTTCCCTATCCCCCGCTCCAAGAATGATATCGCCTGCGCTCATGCATTGGCGGCGCAGTATATGGGAATGAAGATGGTGTATCTCGAGGCCGGCTCCGGCGCGCGACTTTCAGTGCCGCTGGAAATGGTTCAGGCGGTGTCAACGTATGTCGACATACCGGTCATAGTCGGCGGCGGTTTGACCACGCCGGAGGCATGCGCCGAACGAATTGGAGCCGGAGCATCGTTTGTGGTAGTTGGAAATCATTTTGAACGCGGGAATGACCGTGCTCTCCTTACCGAGATGACTTCGGCGGTTCACCCCTTACAGTCAGTCAGAGCATGAACAAGCTACAGAAAACTGAGCGAATAAAACGGACCAGCGATGAGAGCTTGATCCTTCGGCGCTCCCTGATCGCGGAGATGTCTGAGGAGATTGCCACGATATCTGATCTGTTGGCCGGGGTAATCGGCTCCGGTGGGAAGATCTTTATAGCCGGAAACGGCGACCAAGGGGCGCTGGCATCTCAGTTCGCAGCGGAATTGGTGCTGGGGTCGAGATCGGAACGGACCCGCCAACCACTTCCAGCGATCGCGCTGTCATCGGATGCAACCCTGCTGACGGCAGCCTCGAATGACCTTGGCGCTAAAGAGATGTTTGTCCGCCAGCTCGAAGGGCTCGGGCATAAAAACGACCTGCTGATGCTGTTGAGTGACAACGGCGAAGAACCAAACTTGATCCGCGCGGCGCAGGTGGCGAGGGATCGAAGTATCATTACGTTTGCGCTCATTGGCCGCAATGGCGGAAGACTCAAGTTCGGCGTGGATCGCCCGATCGTGATTCCGAGTAATTCATCGCAGCGGGTGATCGAAGAACAGACATTCATCCTGCATCTGCTGGCCGACCTGATCGAAAGCGATCTCATCATATGACCGGGGGATCCTCGGACAGGCTCGATCGCTTCCTTTTTTACTCTTACCTGATATTCGCAGTCAGCGCAACCTTTTCGCGAGCCCTCGGACAGATGTCACTGGGTGTCGCGCTCGCGTTGTTCATTATCGTAGTGATTGTCCGCCGCGAAATTCCACTTCGTCCCCCTCTCGCGTACCTCTGCAGTCTGGCGGCGCTCTATGTCGCGTGGCTCGTTGTAACCGGATTGGCCAGTAGTACCGGATGGGATTCGGTCTGGGTGACCAAGAAAGAGTGGCTCTTTTTCGCGCTCCCGATTGGGTACTACCTCTTTCAGAGCGCCGAGAATCGGCTAATGGTGATCAAAGTGCTGGCTGTTGCTGTTGCCGCCGGGTCACTCTATGGCTTCGTGCAATATGTCACCGGAATGGACTGGATTCATTTCGATGAACATGGTCTTTCTCCTCAGGCGATAACGCAAATCACAGGTACCAGCTTTTCGGTAGCGACTTTTGCCAACTACTACGCTGCAGTCGGCGTGTTCCTTTTGGGGCTGGCGGCGTTTGGATTAGACAGTTGGGGGAAACTCAAGTGGTGGTTGTTCGGCTCCGGGCTGGCGGCAGTGGTGGCGTCAACTCTGACCGGGGAACGTGGCCCGACAATCGCGATTGCATTGGGGTTGATTCTGATCGCGGTCTGGAAGAAGGGGTTGTTCCGGTCGCTGGCGATTGGGGCGGTTGTTCTGATAGCTGTGGTTTCGATAGCTCAGCCGGAGATGTTGGAGCGGTATCGGAAGATTTACGAAGTTGAATCGGTCGGAAAGCATGAAGGGTCGCGGCATTTCATCTGGAAGAACAGCCTTGAGATTCTGTCGACGACTCCCTGGGTTGGGGTGGGGAACGGAAACTTCATGGCGGCGTATCGGGAGCATGTCGGGCCGACTGTCCCGCCGGAGTACCGGCACGGGCACGCCCATAATGATATAATCAATGTCGCGATGGCCGGGGGGATTCCGGCGGCGGTACTGTTTGTCGGCCTCTGGGGAGCAGTGATTTTGCTGTTGGTACGGATTGGGCGAAACCGGGAGTTCTCCGAGGAACAGAAAGGGATTGCAAGAGCCGTTTTGGTGGCTCTGGCGGCCTATCTGGTGATTGCGCTGATTGAGTGTCCGTGGGCGGCCGAAGAGACCCATGAGCTGGTACTTTTTCTCTGGGCTCTGGGGCTGGCTCCATGGTATAAGAGAAGCCCATATCAATTGGGGCATTAAGGAACTTGACAACCAATTTACCGAGGGTATCTTAGCAAGACTATGCCCGCACCAAAACCAAAAGTAAAGCTGGCCACCAAAGGTGCATCGATCTCCGCCCCTGAGAAGTGGCCGTTTGGCAAGAAGAACTACTACTGGTTCGGCGCCGCTCTGGTCACGATGATTATCGGGTTTGTCCTGTTGGGGACCGGTTCGATAACGCTGGCACCGTTGCTGTTGGTAATCGCGTATTGTGTTCTGGTTCCGGTGGCGATCCTGGTGAAGGATGAGCCGAAATCGGATACCGGCGGACCATCAGAGCCGATCGCCTGAGTTCCCATTTCCCTTTATAACTGCTTATATCTATAGAGGATACTGTTCCTGTGGCATTTTATGTCAGGGGGTTTGATTCCTCTTGCCAAGAAGCGGATCAGGCATATATTAGGGGGCTACTTGAGGAACCGAGCTCGTGGTTGAGCTGGTTTTGACCGGCAGTGAAGCAGCTTTCGCGAGAAAGTCGTTTGACGCACCGGGCGGTTAGCTCAGCTGGTTAGAGCACCTGCCTTACACGCAGGGGGTCATAGGTTCGAATCCTATACCGCCCAGTTTTTCTGGGTGAGGGGTTTGGACGGAGAGGTCCGGAGCGGACTTGAGTAGTGCGATCATTGTCATATCGATCGGGGTTGTAGTTCAGTTGGTTAGAACGTCCCGCACCTGACGTGCGGGAAGGCCGCGAGTTCGAGATGATTTTGAGATAGAGTGTTCTTTTACAAATCGGGGTTGTAGTTCAGTTGGTTAGAACGCATGCCTGTCACGCATGAGGCCGCGAGTTCGAGTCTCGTCAACCCCGCTTTAGTTCAAAGTTGGTCCCTTCAGCAAGCATGTTGAAGGGCTTTTTGTATGTGGGAGTAAGAGTTCCGTGGGAAAAGGTCGAGTTCGATAGTAACGATTTGAGCAATTCAGCCTTTCCAGACCATTCCTTACTCAAGTATTTGCCATATAGGCTGTTGGCGAGTTCTAAAATCTGGAGCCCAAATTGGTAGTAGTCCTGGGCTGCGTTCTCCAGGGAATTGAGCTCTTGTCGCATCCTCACCAATTCATCTTGCCACTCTCGCGATTTTCGCTCCCAAAGCTCTTGAGACACGCCACCTGTGAGCTTATCCTCGTAAGACTTGTCCAAAAGCCCCTGGAGGCGCGTCTGGCGCTTCAGGAGGGCAGCCTTAGACTCCTGTTCGAATCTGACCCGATCCTTCTGGCTGTCTAAGAGGCCTGACTTGATGTCTTCTACCACCGATAAGTCGACCCTCACTCGGCCTACTGCTTCGGCAAATAGTTGATCCAAAACTTCCTGTCGAATGTAGGTATTGCCGCACTTGCCGTGAAACCCAGTGCAATGGTAGTAGACGTATTTCCCCTTTTTCAGCTCAGCTGTCATGGCACATCCGCATACACCGCACTTGACCAGTCCAGCAAAAGCAAATTGGTTTGCTGACTGGCTGGGTGCCCGCCCTCCCGACAGGATTCCCTGTACCTGATCGAAGAGCTTTCGCGAAACAATGGCCTCGTGTGTACCAATGTACCGCTTCCCCTTCCAGACGAACTCCCCACAGTAGATCGGATTTGTCAGGATTCGGTGTATTCCTGCTTTATTGATTGCCTGGGAGTTTCGGGAGAACAGCCCTGAGCCCTTCGCAAGCATTGCAAGTTCCTGAAGGGAAACGCCACTTGAGACATATTTTTCGAAGAGTGCCTTCACGAAGGGAGCCTTTTGAGGGTCTGGCTCGATGGAATGGTTCACAACGTTGTTGAGATAACCGACTGGAGCGCGATGGGGCCATAGGCCTTGGGCCGCCTTCTCCCCTAACCCTTTTTTTACTTCTTCTGACAGGTTATCACAGTAGTTCTTCGCCATCAAAACCCGAACGCCGTGCATGAATTTGAGAGAGGATCCAGAGTCCTTTGAAAGAACAGTGTTCTCCTTCACGAAGTGCATTGGCACTTCAACTTCGTCCAGTGTCACCCAGTCACTAATATTTCGATAGAGGCGGTCGGTCTTCTCGGCGAGCACAGCTCCTATCGATTTATCAGACCTTAGCAGGCTAAGCATCTTGCCAAATTGCGTCCGGCCTTTGGCCTTTGCCGTTTCAGCATCGGTAAATTCTGCGACTATCGTCATGCCATTCGTGGCCGCATATTCTCGCAGTAGCTTAAGCTGTGCAGGAATCGAGAATCCCTCCTTTTCTTGCTCCTTTGAAGAGACCCTGGCGTAAATGACACACTTCATTTCTTCTTCCTCTTCTGGGCAAGGAGCTTCTCAATGTGATAGGCTTGGATTTTGTTGGGCTTTGTATGGCCGTTCAACCAGCGGCTGACCGTGACAAATGCTACCCCCAACAACGCGGCCAGCTTCTGTTGGCTAATGCGGTGCTCCAATCGGTAGCTCTCAAGGCGTTCAATTAGATTGTCCATAACTATATCATAGTATAACATTAATCCTCATCTGTCAAGTCGTCTTCAAGGACTTTTCTGGCAAGGTCCTTGAGCTTGTCCGAAGCACTTGGACGCTTCGAAACCGGCTCGAAGTTCATTGACTCCATCACTTCGGCAACCTTGCTGTCATCCAAGTGCCCATAGACGACGGCAGTTGTCTCAAAGTGCGCATGCCCCAGATTTTGGCTAATCGCCTTCAATTCCTCACCCGATCTTGCTTTCGACATGGCCAATCTGGCGATTGTGTGCCTAAAGGCATGGCAGTGATACGGCCGTAGTCCGGCCGCCAAAGCACGGCTTTTCACCATACTGTCGATTGGTCCGCCACTCTTCCAAAACACTGGGACAACATCCTTAGCTTCAAAAGCAAGCCCCCCAGCTTCTTGGGCGACTCTGGTACGAGGGAACAAGGGATCATGGTCTCCAAAAAGCTTCTCACGACGGAGGAAATCAACCCACTCCAAGACGTAGCCAAGCAACGTCCTGTCGGCAACAAATAGACGTGTAGGTATGTACTTTCCGTTCTTAGTCTTTACACCCTGCTTTGGATCCTGATAGACCATCAGACTCTCTGTATCAAAACATCCCAAAGGAAGTGTGGCGACCGCACTTGTCCGAGCGCCACTGAGAAGCAAGAATGAGATCAAAGCGCGGTCTCGACGGTCGAGTTCAGTCGAAATAGAGATAGAGTTCGCCAGCTTCTGAATATAGGCCAAAGTGGGAACGTCTCTGCGTCCGGGCGATGAAGCCTCCATCACTGTCTTTCTTTCCACCGACAGGTAACTTAGAGCGACTGTGATCGCCTTAGAGCTTCTCCCTGGCTGGGTGGCAAGCCATTCATAAAATGACCTTACAAGCCTTACAATCTGGTAGCGTGTCGAAGCTGACAGTGTCTTGCCGGACCGGACTTGATCATTGACCCAATCCGAGAAGTCCCCGGCGACTTTGGTCGTTATACGATGAAAATCCCTGCAATGCGTATAAGCCTCCCATGTTTCTACGGCACGCTCATATGCTTGAATGGTATCTTCGCTGTATCTTTTGGCTGATCTAAGCCAGTGCAAATGCTTGCGCTTGATCCGTTCGTTCTCCATGTTAATTTTCATTGATTTTCCATCCCTTCTTGTCAGTGTTTGAACGGGCATGAGACATACCTATTAATCTCTCTTGTACTCGTTCAGACACCCCCCTCATTTTCAAGCGATTTGACCGGAATCGAGGCTACTCGTCTAAGTTTGCAACCGCAAACCTCACATAACCCCAAAAGAATTGTAGATACCCTATCCTTGCCGACTCGTTTAGTTGATACAATTCTCCCGAGACCGCCAGCTGTCGATTTCCGGCCTGCTTTGCATTTCAGGCAATAGAACTCTCCTGGGGCAAGTTTGCACTTCCGGCTTTGGGCTTGGCTTGAAAGGAATTCCTTGACTGACTGACCAAAATAGAGCCAAGGGCGCGAATCGAGGCTGATTGGGGTAAGGCCATGCCCGCGCCATGTCCTTAGCGTTTGCCTATGAACCTGGAGTACTTTCAAGAGCTCACCAGCAGTATACGTTCTTCGGCCGACAAGCTTGCGGCTACGCCGGAGGATCAGTCTTCTCAACCTGTACCTCCTCACATTGCCACTTCTTCAGTAGATCAAAAAGGACCCCTAAATTGCGGCAGATTTCGTTGTATTCGTCGGCGCTTACTTCGACACCCAGGAACCGTCGAACGGGAAGGACTTCCGATTGAGTTGAGCCCTGAGGAAGTGCGGCTCGCTGACCTCCATTGTCTGACCCTTCCCAATACTCGCCTTCTGGTGAGCCATTATGACTTAGAATGCTATCCACGCAAGCAAGGTAAGTGAGCCTACCGGGAGCTATCTGGGGGGCTATGTAGGGGAGTTAGCGAAATATGCTGCGAAAACCCGGGAGTTTGGAGGGGGGTAAAGCGATTTTGGGGTATTTGAGAGTCTATTCCCAGCTTGTTCGGATTCTAACCGTCCCTCTCTTAGGCCCGACTTCAATCAGCAAGGCATAGATTTCATTATTGTCGAAGAGCCTCTTAAGACGGCCCTCTGAAACATCGCCGTAGACTTCCTCAATGACATGAGACTGTGACAAGTGAGGCGTGCCGTTGCAGTAAGTTGAGCAGAGCACTGATATTACAGCCGATTGCTTTGCGGTTAGCTCCAGTTGGCGGCTGTTGGGCAGACGAATTGATCGGAAATCGGGAGAATGCTGGAAACCCAAATTGAGCTTGTCGGGTGACTTTCCGCCTTCATCTCCAGCATCCAATTTGGCCGAATCACTCCCAGCTTCAATTGCGTCATGATCGGGCCTAACAGCCCCTGCCCCATTCCTTCTCTCGGCGAACAGCTCAGTTGTCGGCCCTCCAGCAGCGCCCCTATAGTCAGGGGCAGGTTCAGTTCGGGGCCCATCCAGAATACTCACGTCCGGATTCAAACCAAAGAACTCGCAGGCCTTAAACCACTCACTATAGGGATTGGAGAACCGCTTCGGATCAATATCGATGCAGTAGCGAATCTGCCATTGGTAGTAGTCTTCGAACTTTTCGAATCCGAGCTCAATGCAAATCGCGTCTTCAGTTTTGCTCTGGAGCCTTGATCGCAGGCATAACTCAACGCGATTGTCTTTTCGCACAAAGAGAACTCCATGCTTGCTCAGACCCCAAAGATTTTTAGTAATAACAACCATCTCTTCAACTGACCACAGAAATTGTCTTACCAATTTCGGACTGGGAATATAGCCAGTAGGCTCATCTGAATTGAATTGCGTTTCAGCTACAATCCGGCCGAATAGACTCATCGCGCCCAATTCCAAGTCTTGATCACTGCCTATTCCACCTTGATAGAATCCCAAGTACATCTGGGCTGGCGTTGGCAAAGTACCGAGCTTTTCTCGAACGATATGAAGCTCATTTCTACCGGCGGCCGAATAGTTGTGCGCCGACAGAACGCCGTTTGCTTCCCACGCCAGAAGGTCCTTGTGAATTCGTGCCGAAAGTGGGGCCCTTCCACGTGAAAAACATTCGGACAATATCAATAGGACGTAGAGAGCATCTATCTTTGGGCTCGGAAATGCTGGATCGAACGAGCGTAAATCGGATAGGTGATAATTCAAATAAAATGGAAAGAGCACATGCATATCCCCTTCACGGTCTTGCAAGTCGGGTATCCAAGCTCTCTGATTCTTACTGGATTGATCCCCGCTCCAAGCAAAGTCATTTCCCATAGATGGAGTGCTTTGCACTTCACGGACATCAATCCCACACTTCCGCGCCAATTCTACGTACAGGGCTCTCGTCCGATTCCAGGGGCCAGCTACCTCCAGAGGCAATTTGAAACGATAGCTCCGGGCAAATGCCTCAATGGCCGCAGTCATGTGAGGAGAGCAACAACTGATAAGCACAGCCCCCAAATTGTACTTGAGTACTTTTGGGTCAACCCTTTGCAATTCATCCTGCTGCATACCCTATAGATACAATCCAACCTGCAATACTTCAATATCTTTACCAAATTCTCTGAGATGTTGACATAAGCCAATCCTCTGCATTATGTTAGGTAAGCAAATCGCTACAGCTATACGGGGTTCGGGAATCGGGGACCCAGGGAGATAATTAATTGTCCAACGACAAACCAATTTACGGGCCGCACAATCCGCATCCTCTTTCCAACCGCAAAACCGAGTTGATCTGGGACGGCAAGTACGACGAGTACGGCAATCGCCGAGAGGTCGACATTGCCAGTTGCTCCATGCCGATGCAGAAGATCGAGACGGTAGACGAACCGCGTAGTGAAGCAGCTGCACTGGGCGCGAAGCAACTTGACGCCTTCGAGAAGTACTTGGCAAAGAAACATCAAGACGATTTTCGAAATATGATGATTTGGGGAGACAACAAGCTGGTAATGGCGTCCCTTCTAAAGGACTTCAAAGGGAAAGTCGATCTGATCTACATAGATCCACCGTTTGACGTGGGAGCAGATTTTACGATGGAGGTGCCTATAGGTGCTGGCAGTGATGAGATTTACAAAGATCAAAGCACACTTGAGATGGTCGCTTACCGAGACACTTGGGGAAGGGGCGTCGACTCTTACCTTTCTATGATTTACGAACGGCTCATACTAATGCGTGATTTGCTTGCGGAGAACGGATATATCGTTATTCATGTCGGAGACAAGGTTGCAGCGCCTGTTAAACTTCTGGCTGACGACATATTCGGTGACGTCAATTATAGAAATTCAATAATTATCCCTCGTGGTATTAAGAATGTTCAATCTCAATTCAAGGACATTAGGGCGCTTTCCGTTGGTCACGACGTTCTGATGTTCTTTTCAAAGAGTGAAAAAAGTCGCGTGCGAAAACTCTCCTTACCTGGGACTGACAAGGCCGTGGGCAAGTGGGATACCTTCTGGCGAGGTACGAACCGCCCTACGATGCGCTACAAGCTCTTTGGAATTCAGCCGAATAGCGGCCAATGGCGCTGGAGCCGAGAGAGAGCGGAGCAAGCAAAGCACAACTACGAAGAATATTTGCAGCACCATGTGAACGAAAATAGTCTGGACGAATACTACCTAAGGCAGCTTGAATCTGGAGTCGACCTTGATTTCGTTCGACTCGGTGACAGCGACACAGTCCAATACTTTGTGCCTCCCAGAGACTACAAATTGGCAAGTACACTTTGGACTGATGTTCGAACTCGCGGAACTGCTACGCAATATGCTACCGAAAAAAACGAAGAATTGCTGTCGGTCATCATAGAGTGGCTATCTAACGATGGCGATCTCGTTGCTGACTTCTTCTGCGGCTCTGGTACTACTGGCTCAGTTGCAGAACAGCTTGGGCGCAAGTGGATCATGGCCGACCTTGGACGATTTGCCGTTCATACCAGCCGCAAACGCCTAATCGACCTACAGCGTAAGCTACATTCGGAGGACAGGCCCTATAGAGCCTTCGACGTCTACAATCTTGGCCGGTATGAACGGCAATGGTGGCAGCATGAGCGCCTTAAGGGGGCGGATCAAGAGCATAGGCGGGTAGTGCTGGAGTTTTTCAAGTCAGAGATCCTCAATCAATCCCCCTCTCCACTGTTACACGGCCGCAAAGCTGGCTCCTTTTGCCATGTTGACGGCATAGACAGCATCTTTACTCGTGAAGAGGCCCGTGAAGTTGCAATCGCTGTGGCTGCTGCCAACGGAAGAGAAGTGTACTGCCTTGCGTGGGAATTTGAAATGGACTTGCGCCAAACCTGTCTCGCTCTGGAAGCGGAATTGGGAGTGAAGGTCAAGCTCATTCCGATTCCTCGCGAGATTATGGAAAAGAACCGCAAGGAACCACCACCGTTCTTGGAAATGGCAGTTTTGGGAGCCAAGCCAGTATACGGCAAGAACGATCAAGGACTGCGCACAGTAGACATCAAATTGGAGAAGTTCATTCCGTCATTGGCCGAAGTCCCGAGCAAGGAACTTGAAGCGCTTAAGGAACGAGCGATCAAGAGTGGGATCGACTTTGTGGATTTCTGGGCGATCGACTTTGAATGGGAACCCGGCAAGCCGTTCCGCCACCATTGGCAGGACTACCGCACTCGCAAGGACCGTAAACTCCTAACCGTCAGCGAAGCGAAGCATGTCTACCCCAAGCCCGGTAAATACACTGCATGTGTGAAAGTAGTAGATACTTTCGGATGTGATACCAGCATTACGGTCGAGGTAGAAATATGACCGAAAGGACCATAGTAAACACGTCCGCCCTTGAGCCCCTCTTTGCGCCTTGGGAAGAACCGAATCAGCATAGGGTTAGAGCTAAGCGAGAAGGGGAATCAGCACAGGCAGCAAAAGGCAGAAGACCCAGTCCAATCGTCATTGCACAGAACATTCGCGGAATGGTCCGGGAGTGGCGTGAAGCTGGTTACGGCGGGGCAAGTGATACTACGCGATATTTGCTCAATCACTGGTTTGAGCGGAGCCATCGTAAGAAGATGCCGAGCGGCGAAGAATATGAGTTCCAATACTACTTTTGTCAGCGCGAGGCCATAGAGACACTTGTTTACCTAAAAGAGGTTCGAAAACTGGATTACCTTTCCCAAGTTATCGCTGAGTTCGGCGGACCTACAAGGGAAATTGACGCACTTGGTATTACAGAAGAAGAAGACGCTTGGAGTCGTTACGCCTTCAAGCTTGCGACCGGCGCTGGTAAAACCAAAGTAATGAGTCTGGCGATTGTCTGGAGCTATTTTCATACTCTTAGAGAATCGGATTCGGAAATGGCAAGGCATTTTGTCATTATTGCGCCAAACCTTACAGTATTCGAGCGGCTCAAAGAGGACTTCGCCGATGGAAAGATATTCTACGGCGCTGACTGCGATCCACTCATTCCTCCGGAGTGGATTGGCGATTGGAATCTGACAGTAGTGCTTCAGGGCGAGGCTGGCGGTGCATCGACCGGCTCAGTCTTGTACCTTACAAATATTCATCGACTTCACGACCCTGACAAACGGAAGGCCAAGAAGGAAGACAACACCTACTCCTGGGTTGGCCCTGCTGTCTCTAAAAGTAAGGCTCTGGATACCGGTGAAGCACTCAGGGATCGAATCACAGGCCACAAGCGCATAATGGTTCTCAACGATGAGGCTCATCACGTTTGGGACGCAGATTCGGCTTGGAATGAGGCCATAACGTATCTTCACCACACAGTCCGCAAACGTACAGGCGGCGGGCTATTAGCCCAATTGGATTTCAGCGCAACACCAAAGGACAACAAGGGGCAACTCTTCAAGCACATTGTTTGTGATACCCCACTCGGTGAAGCAGTAGACGCTGGAATCGTAAAGACCCCTGTTATAGGAAATTGCGCAAATCTTAGCAAGCAGGCTAGTGATGACGCCTCCTTCAAATTTGAGCAGCACTTACGAGTTGGCTATGAACGCTGGAAGGCCAGTCAGGACG
>JBATNE010000232.1:0-2501 GCA_049290195.1 Candidatus Zixiibacteriota bacterium | reverse complement strand
CAACATGCCACCATACTCCAGCGACTCCGCCACATCGAATTCAGTCTCTCGCTCCACTCCGGAGGGGGGATCAAGCACGCCGACATACTCAGCGAAAGCATTCTTCATGACTTTGTAGATGGCAGGGACATCGGCAGCCGTTGCCGGCCGAATAATTGTCGGCGATTCTGATCGTGCCGCATTATGGTCCATAATGAGAATATATACGAACCGCCCCGGCGCATGTTTGAAAAATCTCTCACCGCGCAAATCTTCTTGCGCCCTGCGATCAGGCCTATTTCATTGAAGAGAACAAACGAACAAAGGAACTACCCATGGATACGACCCTCAGATCAGTGATGCCCGCCGCCGATGAATTCGCCCCGTATTACGGCACCTACATTTCCGCCGTACCGGCCGGGGATATCTTGATCACACTGGCCAACCAGCGAGGGGAGACCCATCGACTCCTTGGCGGCATCTCCGAGGCCAAATCGCAGTTCGCCTATGCACCGGGGAAATGGAATATTCGCGAAATCATGGGACACGTCATCGATGCCGAACGCGTCTTTGCCTATCGCGCCCTCCGCGTATCGCGCCAGGACGCTACTCCGCTGCCTTCATTTGATCAGGATTTGTTCGTCAAGAATGGAAATTTCTCAGGACGTACCATCAAGGATCTGGCCGAAGAATTCGATCATGTCCGCCTCTCTACACTTGATCTGTTCTCGCACCTTGCCGATGACGCCTGGTCATTCCGTGGAATGGCAAGCAACAATCCGGTGACCGTCCGAAGTCTCGCCTGGATTGTCGCCGGACATGAGTTTCACCACATGAAGATTATCAGAGAGAAATACCTCGCCTAGGCAGGTGAAGTTCGAGCACGGGTTGACCGGTTATCCTGCCACTTTCGCCATTTGACGTATCGCTCCGAGATGATACGCTGTGTGTACAATGATCGCCATCGCTCCACCGAACCGGTCGTCATCGTTCCAATCCGAAATCCCCTTGACCTGAACCACCAGGGCGTCGTAGTCATCCCGAAGTTGTCCACGAAGTATGTCCCATTCCGATTCGGACATCGCTCGTATCTGCCAGCTCTGATTCCAGTCCAGCCCTTTGTGCTTGATACCATTCATGTAGTCCCGGAGAATACTGACATAGAACCGTATGTGCCCAATATGACCCGCAATACTGCTGCCCCCATCGTGCGTCGGCCGCGATGCCTGCTTCGCCGTCAATCCCTCCAGCGTCTCAAACACCGATGTCCCTTTATCGAGATAGATCCCCTGTACCTTCTCGAAAGTCTCCTGTAAGAACGACACAAACTGCTCGGTAATTGCCTCGTTACTGACTGTCGTCGCCATCATTCCTCCATTGCTAGTCACAGACAAATTTAGTCCTGTTTGCCTTCCGGTCAATCACTTTGACCCGAGCGGTGAGCGGCCAGAGAGAGCGGCTATTCACTAGCCCACAATAGTCGATTCGTAACTCGCTAACAAGTAACATGTTAGGCTGTCACGCGAAAGCGTTGCTCTAGGTCGATTTTCTTCTCACAAATGTCCGGCCTCAAACCGATATATTGCGTAGAATCTTCAAGTCAATTTCATTACCAGAGCTGAGGTCGACTGCCTCACTTTCAGGAGCAAACCATGTCGTCGCGGCCCATCACATTTCTCTCGTTCCTTCTGATCGCTATTCTCTTGTGGTCGGCCACACCTGTCTCCGCTCAGACCCCCGCCCCCAAGAGCAAGCAGCTTCGATGGGGATTTCATCACTACGGCGGCGGCGGAATGTACTACAACGAAACCCGCTCCTCCAATCTCCGTAAATGGGCAGCCGCGCGCTTCAATTTCAGCATTGGCTACTCTCAGGCCGGTGGGCCGCAGATGGCGGACACCATGCACGCCCTCAATACGCAATTCAAGATTCTTGATTACATGATCTATGGCCGTTACGGCGTCACCTATCCGCCGGTCGCCGGGGTTGTCGAAGAAACCACCAAGGTAATGAGCTGGGCCATCTCGAAAGGCTATCAGACCGCCGCCGATTTCGCCAACCATCGTGATTCCATTTTCATTCGCGCCGGCGCCAATGGTGCCATCATCCGCACGGCACCATCCAAAGATCAGGGGAAGATTGCCGCCGATACCATGCAGCCCTACGCCATCATGCTCCATCCCAATTACCAGTGGTTTCAGGCTCGCTTCATGATCAACCCCAAGAATAAGCTTTACGGCTATTACATGTGGGACACCCAGAAGCAGGTCCTGGCGAGCCGTCATCTTGATGGCGTCATGTTCGATGAAAACGGCACCTTCTCACATACCGGCGTCTGGCGTAACGCCAATGATCCGTACCGTGGCGGGGGAGACACCATGGTGTACCCCATGCTTGTTCCGGAATTTCCGCTCACGAATGGCGGCGCTTCACCCAATGATTCTCTCATGTGGGTGAAAGGGTGGGGTCAGGTTATGTCCGGCGGACAATTGCTCTTTCCAACTCTGACCAAGCAGGGTCAG
>JBATNE010000231.1:0-6480 GCA_049290195.1 Candidatus Zixiibacteriota bacterium | reverse complement strand
ATATGGCGAGATCAGCATTGATTTTGCCGAACGTTCGGTAGGTGGCGGCGGATACCTGGTATCGGTCGGCAAAGGAGGCAATTGCGGCGGTGGCTGCAGTTGTGGATGAGCGGAGGAATGGATAGCTGTTCAGGAGCCGGTCTTATTTGACCGGCTCTTCTTTTTTGACTTTGTCGGAATGGGCGGCTTCATTTTTTAGCTTATTGCGCGTGCTGTAGAGATAGACTCCAAGGTCCCGATCGTCCTTCTGGATATGCGACACAAACCAGTTCTTGAAGAAGACCGCGGTTTCGGTCAAGCTTGGTTTCGTCCCATCGTCCAGCTTCTTCTGCATGATATTCAACTGCTCGATGATTCTCTCGTGGCCGTGCTTATGGTCATCGATATGCGGAAAGCCGGCCTTCTCCATGAGCATTTCTTCTTCTTCGAGATGGGCTGTGGTGACCTGTGTAAGGGCGGTGAGGAGCAGCGACAGTTTTTCAACATCCGCGCCGGTTCGGACCGACAAATGAAATTGATTGATTATGTCCGCCATCTTCTTGTGCTGTTGGTCCATAGTCGGAATGCCGATGGAAAGATGGGAATCCCAGTTGATGAATGCCATAGCGTCCTCTTACCCCGCGTGCCCGTAGTTTTGCCGATGACGGATTGGAATCCGTTATTGCGCACATACTGTTTAGGTCGACAGGGAGCGGTCAGCGCTTAACAGGAAAAAACTGCCGTCTCAGGGCAAATATCGCGCCGGGAGTAGGTTTGGCGGGGGGGTGATCCAGGTTTCTTTATCCACTTGACGTGGAATGATTTTGGCGTAAGTTGGGGTTCTGTTTGCCGGGGTAGCTCAGTTGGTTAGAGCGCCAGTCTGTGGAACTGGATGTCGACAGTTCGAATCTGTCCCCCGGTATTAGTTTAGTTGGAATCTTCCCCAGAGGCGACCGCCAAGAGTCCGGAAATACTGGCCTGACCGTCAATCCGGAGATACTTGACGCCCTCTATCATCTCTGGAGTAAGGGTAAACTCTCCCACTAGGCTCATTAACTGAGCTTTTGCACCAATAACATCTGACTCTAAACGCCCCTTCAGCCGCACAATCCAGCCAGCTACGTGCTTCTTATCCAACTTGAGACGTTCGTAGCTGTACGCCCCCGATAAGGCCTCGTAGAGCGCATCAGAATTGGCGATTTCGGATTCGATTTCTCTCAGCTTCGCATTCAAGTTTGAAGACGGTCCGTTTTCGCTAATGGCATCGACCACATTTCCCAGCCGCTTGCACAAGTCAGCACGTTTCTTGACTAGATCGTCTGACCCTTGAGACAACTTCTTCAGCTTAGACTTCAGACTGCTATTCGCCTTGTTCACAAGGGCGGACAAAAACGCTGGGTTCAACAGATTTTGTTGGATGTCGTTTAGGATAGCCAATTCAATTTCGGCCTTAACAACCTTAAACGAATTTGTGCATGCCGAAGGGCCACGCTTGTGATGGGTGCAGCAGCCAAACACAACCCTATTGCGATTTGATCCGTTGATTACGACATAACTGCTGCCGCACTCGTGACAGCGCATGAGGCCCGACAAAAGGAAACTGGAAGGAGCCCCTGTTCGCCTTTTATGTGGGCCGTTCTTTCGCTCTTGAATCCGCAATTGAACCGCATGGAAAGTACTCTTGTCTACGATTTTCAACTGAGGCTGTAGATTTATCTGCCAGTCTTCCGATGGCTTGGCCATTCTGCGTCGTTGCCTCGTTTTGGGGTTTGTAACCCAGCCGAACCTATTGAAAGACCAATCTCCTGTGTATCGAGGATTTTGTAGCATTAGATAGATTGTAGTCGGTAGCCATGCTGCCTTGCCTGACCCTCTGGACAGTTGGCGCAGGTTATGGGGCGGTTCGACTCTCTTAGCATTCAGTTGAAAGGCAATATCCCGACAGGAGAGACCTGACAAGTAGAGTTCAAAAATATCGACAACGATTTCGGCCTGTTCGGGCAAGACTTCAAGCCTGGCCCCCAGCATTCTGGGCTGTCCGGTTCTCCGGTCCCTGACTCCTGACTCATCAAATACTGGAATGGACGAGTACCCGTATAGCCGCCCTCCGGGGTTATTACCTCGGAGTGCCTGACCGACCATACCCCGAAGAGTCTTTTGTCCTAAGTCGCGTCGATACTGGCTGTCGATCAACCCATGAACACCAGCCGTAAGATATGAGTCTTGCTTCCGACTATCGATGTCTTGTGAAACCAAATACACACCGATGCCATAGAACCGAAGTTGCTCAAAGATGTCCTGTACCTCTCCGGCTTTTCTAGAGAGACGGCTTGTATCATCGGCAATAACTAGGTCGAAGGGGCGGGGCCTATGAGCTGCGGCATTCAAGAGCGCAATAAAGCCACTCCGCCCAACCATTGACGCACCTGATATGGCCCTATCAGAATAGATATGTTGATCGTGAACCTCGATGCCCATCCGACTGGCGTATAACTTGCACTTGGCGACTTGATCGTCGATTGAGCGGTCGTTTTGGAGGTCGCTTGAATATCTGGCGTAGATGGCGCATCTCATAGGTAATTCAATCATTCAGCTTTTTTCCAACTCATACAAGCAAAATTGAAGTTGTACACAAAATATCTCGAAAGTTGAATGGTAATAGGGGGGCGCGAGGCAAGTCCAAGTCGGACTTGTCCCGCTCTTGACTGATTGTTCTACCAACATGTCAACGACCCCATTTCTTTCTCGCTCCGGCAGACAGTAGCTATTCTCCCAAGTCCTTGTTTTCGATGGCGCTCACAGTAGGGGAACTTGGTAACTGGTAATTGGTCTTTGGTAACTGGTAGATGATGTCCCATATTAACCCGTAAACCTGCCCAATATGGTGTCTACCACTGAGTACCTAAGGCATTCGGGGGCTGGCTCCCCATTGGCATGGCGGATATTCGTATCCCTCACCAGCACGCTAAAGTGCTTCTTGAGAAATATATCAGGCCTAAGAGGGTTTCCGTTGCTCGGTACTGCTCCATTTACTATGGACCACTGTTTGTAGTACTTATGGCGAGGTGACATATGCCCTTTAGGAAAGGTACACGCCATGTAGAGTTCCGTACCTTCATGGGCACCATCAAGAATTCGGAACTTTAGGTATATGTCACGCCTAAACTTGAAGCTACACCCCATCTGATAATCGTAGCAAAAGGCCCGATATTTTCCGGGCTCTATTCGGACTGGATAGGCCTTAGCTACTGGCCAATCGCTCTGTTTCATCTTCATATTTGACTCCGGTATTTAGCTGTTTACACCTGTACGACCTGAAAATGGGCTAATCTCTTTAGCAGGTGACTTCTCCTTTTCCCGTGTTGGCACCTCGCCCGATTCGGCCAAAATGGTCTTGAGATGGTCGTCGACTATCCGTTCGGCGAGATATGAGAGGAACTTATCCCATCGCTCGGAAATGGGTGGCTCTGCGCCTTCGCAGCGGAGCGGGCCGACTTTGCGGGCATCGTTTTTCAACGGCTGTCCTTCAGTGACTCCGAGACGTTCGCTGTTGACTGAAGCACATAGCCTTCAGCCTTCTGATCTGGTTCAGGAATTCAAGTGGTTCCACCCTAGCAGACTGGCTGAAGAATTCTTGGGCTTTGTCCTGCGTTTCATGTCCCCCTCCAAAAAGAAAGGTCACGCGACCGCTAGGACTCTGTGAGTATCCAATAACTGGAATTCCGTTGATACTCAGGTAGGCGGTGAGGCCGATGTCTGTCGTGTCGTAAGGTTGAAATGCGGTCCGGGGGGGCATGTGTTTAATCCTTTCTCATTTTGCCGCGCCCTAACAAAAAGGGCCAGACATATTAGCTGACCCAAATAGCGAAACTCCGGAATTCGGTTCCCCCCTCCATTCATGTCATTTGGCCCCCTGCATTTTCGCGTCTGGTGGAGTTAGCCGATTTATTCGTTTTCGCAACGCTTCTTCCCCTACGGACTTATGGGTAATCGGGTCTTTCGAAGTGCGGAAAATCTGATTCACGGCCAGACAATTAACGAGTTCGATGAATAGTTGACGTTCGGGGGCCAAACCAGATTCATCTAGAACTTTCCTTATGGCGATTATCAGCGCGTCGTCCCCCACGGTCCAAATCTTCTTCAGTCTGGCCAGAATGGAGTCCGCATCTTTGGCCTTTACCTTTCCTACCTGGCGGTACGCCTCAAGGGTCCCATAATATCCGTATTTTGGTTCAATCGCCGCCTTGATCCATTGCTCCATGGTATGGGGGGTAGCATACTTCAGGGCCGTCGAAACTTCCGACTTACAAGCTAGTATCGCATCTATATTCCTTTTGTCGGCTGCCCTTGATATGTGTCGATGGAGGGCTGCAGGCTCCCGATAGACCTTGATTGCCTCCGATACCCCCACGACAAGTCGGGCTTTTGCTGCTGAGAGAATTTCAAGAAGGCCGTCCATGGGGACCCCTTTTTTCATTAGCACAAGTCCAAGTTCGTATAGCTGTTCCTGACACTGAGCCAAGACCCGTTGATTTGCCCGATACTGTTCCCCCGATCTGCTCTTGGGCTTGCCGACTGCGTGGGCGATTCTATTTAGCTCCACGTCCAGCGAATTACTCACAGCTGGAAATGGATGTGTTCGCTCGTACCGGCGTGTCGCTGGAATCAGTTCAACAATTTCAGTCCTCAAGATTTCAAAACATGTTGTTGCCTCAGTGTGGGTCTGGTAATATGCGCTGCAGGCATAGCGCCATTCGCGTTGATCGTTCCCCTCATTTCCGTCATCATTTCTACGAGCGTCAGTCGTCTTCTTCGGCATATCGAAGTCCTTTCATTTCATCTTAGCTGATGGCACCAGTCTCCGGCAGAGGGTCCGGGTACGTCGGCCAGCTATGGCCTTCGATACCGCCTTTACTTTTGAATGGGAAGGGCTTTTTTGCCGCCCGCCCACAAGGAGTCGCCCCCCAGCCCCTACCCCGATTGGTGATGTCAGTCCGTTACGAAAAAAAATTCATTTCAGATTGTGGACTAATACCGTTTGTGGAAATCCGGCGGATGGAGTTGGGGGCCGGACAGTTAGAGTCTGAACAGGCCGTGTGGAAATACAGGGTTCAACCGATTGTGCCAACATCAAGTATTCTCACCAGTTCCAACTCACACGAGGCAGACGATATAGGCCGTGCACCCTCAGACGATTGATGGGAAGGCAAGATTCTTCGTTTATCCCATGTGGCCGCCCATTGACCAGCGTGGGAAATTCTTACGGGTCGGCTGACTTTTTTTGTGATTGTGCCCAGCGGACGACAATCACTAGCTTTCCATGAGTTAAGTCAAAAAACGGGGAAACATATACTATGACGACCGAGTCTGAGAACGAGCAGGACCTCCATTCTCTACTTCGATGTTTGTGCGACCTGTCAGACGCGATGAAGGGGACACATGTTGATGAATCCGAGTGGCTACTGCATGCCGAGGGCCTTACGCTGAAAGCCGCATACCACGGATTCTCCGCCCTTTATCTTGCTAGAGGAACTTCGATGCCTGAGTTAGGGCTTAACTTCATTGACCCCGCCTCCATTCAGGTTGTAATTCGTTCGCTTTTTGAAGCGGTATTGACGTTCAACTATGTTTTCAGACAACCTTTGTCGCCAGAAGATAGGCGACTTAGGTATGATGTCTGGCGACTCTCAGGCATGTTCTATCGTCATCGAAAGAAGCCGCGATTCGACTTCGGCAAGCAAAAGCTTGCCGCAGAGCGTCCGTTTATTGATGATCTCAGAAGGTCGATCAGCGCTCACCCCTTCATAGCAAGTATGCCAACCCGAGTGGCCAGAGAAGTCCTGTCTGGAAAAGACTGGCTTATTCCTGCGATAAATCATAATGGCAAATACTCTAGGCCGACAATGATCGACGTGGCAGTTCAGGCAGGGCTTGGGAGACAACAGGCGTTTGAAACCTATAATCAGCTAAGCGGATACACTCATTCCACTTTTGCGTCGGTTTTTCAGTTACGTCAAGCCGATTCCGCTGAGTCTCGCAGTATACTCTACGACCCTGTACTAGCAGATGCAAGCATCTCCATTGCAGTGCTGATTCGCGACTTCGCGCATCTGTTTCTTCCAGCCAAAGAACTGCTCGATACCAGTCCACAATGTAGTGCACTAGTAGAGACTTGGCTATATATCGGGTCCGATCCCCAAGGCGAAGCTGAATCAGATGCTGGAGAAGATAGTTATCGGGAGTGATGAGGCACTATCGAACCTGTCCAGCCGATAACGGCGGCTTACGGGGAATGATTGACAAATCGACCGCTGTTGGTTAGATTGTGGCAGGTAATTCACATCCAACGGCTGTGGGGAGTCATATGAGATATCTCGCTATCGTTCTCGGAACCCTTTTCGGGGTTGCTTCCGCTATCGCTCACACCATTCAGGTTCCTTCGGAGCAGTCGACGATACAGGGGGCTATTGATGTAGCCGCCGACGGTGATACTGTTTTGGT